>JABXKR010000055.1 GCA_013619145.1 Psychromonas sp.
CCATACCACAACAGCCTACGGCAACATCACTTAAGTTTGCACCAAAGTGATTAAAGATCTTAGCCCAATCACCACTGGATGTCGGCTGTGCAGTTTTTTCTGTACAGTGACCAAACAGGAAGAACTGTTGCTTGCCGGCAGGTTTTGCATCACCTTGTAAGCGCGGTAATAACCACTCTTGGAACTGCTGCACATTAAACTCACCACGATTATCACCCAGCGCATATTTATATTCATCACGATAACAAAGTACCATCGCAGGATCGATTCCTAACATCGGAATATTAAGCTTAGCCATCTGATTTAAAAACTGTGCTGAGTTTTTCGCCGTTTTCGCAAACTTAGTTAAAAAAGCTTTAATATGTTGTGGTTTACCATTAGGTTTAAACGGTAATAACACAGGTTTAAAACCGAGTTTTTTAATAGTTAACATTAAATCACGCACCACATCAGCATCATAATAAGTGGTGAACGGGTCTTGCACTACCAACACATAAGATTCACGTTCCGCCGCTGATAATGCCTGCAGCTTGTGCAGATCAAACTCAGTGATATCTTGCTTTTGCAATGATGATTTTAATGTTGGAAATGACAGCAGTGGAATATCCACCATACCTACAAATTTTTCAGTAAGTACTGCTGTTAGTTTCATCTTCATAAAGAAGTTAAAGAAACGTGGCAATTTGCCCATTAATGGGGCGTACTGCTCAACATAAGCAACAAAATAGTCTTTTAACGGGCGCAGGTAACGGCCGTGATAAAGATGCATAAAACGAGCACGGAAGGCAGGAACATCAACCTGGATGGGACACTGACTGCTACAGGCTTTACACGCCAAACAGCCCTGCATCGCTTCCATCACTTCATGCGAGAAATCATATTCGCCTTTGCGTTTAGCAAGTGTATTAAAGAACTTTTTAAACACACTGGCATTTTTACCCGCATATAAATCGTTTTCAAGCTGCAGAATATCAATATCGTTATTAGCTAACTGACGTAACCATTCACGCATCAGACCTGCACGTCCTTTTGGTGAGTGAACACGATCACTGCTTAATTTAACCGAAGGACACATTGGAGAGCTTGTATCGTAATTAAAACATAAACCGTTACCGTTACAGTCCAGCGCTTCGCTATAACTCTCACGCACTTTAATCGGAATTTGGCGATCAAAAGTGCCGCGCTTAACCGCATCAACACTTACTAACTGCTCTGCTGAATTTAATGGCGTACAAATTTTGCCGGGGTTGACACGGTTCTTCGGATCGAAAACCGCTTTAATTTTACGCAGCTCAGTAAATAACTCATCACCAAAAAATTCCGGCCCATATTCACTGCGGAAACCTTTACCATGCTCGCCCCACATCAAGCCTTTATATTTAGCCGTGAGTGCAACCACTTTGTCGGAAATTTCACGCATCAGTTTTTCCTGCTCAGGATCGCACATATCCAGCGCAGGGCGCACATGTAACACCCCTGCATCGACATGACCAAACATGCCGTAATGCAGCCCTTTATCATCTAATAACTGGCGGAATTCAATAATGTAATCAGCAAGATTTTCCGGCGGCACACAAGTATCTTCAGCAAACGGCAGTGGTTTTGCTCTGCTTGTTGTTTTACCTAATAAACCCACAGCTTTTTTACGCATGCCGTAGATTTTATTAATATCAGATAACTGCTCACAAATTTGATAACCGATCACCCCTGCTTCTTTATTGGCGATTAAAACATCAAGTTTTTTCACCAATTCAGCAACTTTCTGATCTTGAATCTGTTGATCTTGTTCAGCAAATTCAACAATATTTAAACCGTCAACCACTTGCCCTGGTATATCGCTAATTAAATCTTGAACGCTATGCCAAACGATATCTTCTTTAGCGAGATTCAGCACTGTTGAGTCAATCGTCTCAACCGATAACGCATTTGCCTGCACTAAAAATGGCGCATTTTGTAATGCCGATTGAAAGCTATCGTATTTAACATTAAACAGCGTACGATAAGCGGGAATTTCCTGAACATGCAATTTAGCTTCTGTGATAAACGCTAATGAGCCTTCCGCGCCACATAAAATTCGCGTCAGATCAACAGTCCCTGTCTGTGCATCATAAACATGTTTCAGATCGTAACCGGTTAAAAAACGGTTTAGTTTAGGAAAGCCATCTTCTATTTGCTGCTGCTTACCAGAACAGGTCTCGATCACTTGGCGGTAAATATCACCAACACTGTCTAAACGCTCTTTTTGTTCAAGTAACTGCGCGCCGTCAATTGCAGCGCTGTCTAAAACAGAGCCATCCACTAAAACTGATTTCAGCGCTAAAACATGATCGCTGGTTTTACCGTAAGCAAGTGAACCTTGACCTGAAGCGTCACAGCTGATCATGCCGCCAATCGTTGCACGGTTGCTGGTTGAAAGCTCTGGCGAGAAAAACAGTCCGTAAGGACGTAAATAATCATTTAGTTGGTCTTTAACCAGACCCGTTTGTACTCGTATCCATCCCTCTTTTTCATTTAATTCAAGGATGTTGTTCATATGACGAGAAAGATCTAAGACAATATCATTGCTTAACGACTGACCATTAGTGCCCGTACCACCGCCACGCGGAGAGAAGCGTATATCGGAAAATTCTTTTAATTGTGCAAGTTTGCAAATTTCAACAATATCCTGGGTGGATTTTGGAAAGATAACCGCTTGCGGTAAACATTGATAAACACTGTTATCCGTTGCCACCGCTAAACGGCTGGCGTAACTTTTTTCTATTTCACCGCAGTAATCGGTTTCGCTTAATGCTTTCAAAAATTCGAAGTAATCTTTCTTGATATTCTCTTGGTGAGTTAATTTGGGGATCATGTCTAAAGCACCTAGTCCATTATTGAATTTGAAATTTGCAACTAAAAATAGCTGTGAATAATATCACAATTTTAAAAGAGGTTGGGGAGAAAAGTTTTTACACTTTGCTGCTTGATATTCGTTGTTTTAGGTGACACTCATACTCTGTATGGGAAGAAGGTCAAAACAGGATCAGAGTTATTGCTATTTTCCTGAATTTGAGATAAATATTTTAAATTTAAGGTAAATAAATACCGCTCCACGCTCCACGCTCAGCTCTTTTGCCTGCGACAACCCAATTTTTCTTGTGATGAACAGCGATTAAAGCAGATAAAACCATGGAGTAAATTGAACATCAATCAATACAGCAAGCGCTATAATTTCAGTCCATATATTAGCTTTGATCTATACTGCTAGTATCACTAGCATAAAAGGAGACTGCTCATGACCATTGCGACAAAAGTGAGTGCATATCTGGATGAAACTCACATCAAATACCAATTAGTGAAGCATAAACCAAGTAATAACACCCTAAGTTCAGCGATTAAGTCGAATCTTACTACATCGCAGCTTGTTAAAGCCGTGATGCTTGAAGATCTTCAAGGCCGTAAGTTAATGGCAATTTTACCAGGCAGTCATAAAATAAGTTTAAGCGCATTAAATGAAAATTTTAATCGCCAGTTTCACATTGTCAAAGAATCGCACATTTATGAGTTGTTTGATGACTGCAAGCATGGCGCTGTTCCACCTATTGCTCAGGCCTACAATCTGGATCGGGTTTATGATGAGTTTTTAATGCAGCAAGAGCTGTTATACCTGGAAGCGGGTGACCATGCCTCTTTAATACAACTATCCCAAAACGAATTTAGGAAATTGATGCAGGATGCAAAATCGCTACGCTTTAGTTATCAACTATTTCAATAAGGTGCGAAATTAAAAGTAGCGTAGGAATATAGCCAAGCTTTAGATATACAGGAATCAGCAGATCAAGAGGCCTTCGCTTGAGCTGCTAATTTGATTAGCTCTGGTTAATAAAATAACAATAGAGGAACTGTGCTATGACGGATTGGGGTACCCCGGCAGGAACAGGGGCTATGTTTCATAACTATGTACAGAAGAGCTCCCAGAGAGTTATTGCCTGTTTGGAGATGGCGTTTGCTGAGTTAATCAGCCTGCGCCAGAACGTACTCACCCCGGATTTTTTGTTGGTGGCATTGCTTTCTCAACCCGATAGCGAGGCACGCAAGATATTGGAGGAACTGCTGCCGGATACCGATGCCGCAGTCAATCGAATTATCGGGCGAATTCGGCAACGCTATCATAGACCCGCCTCTGAGCAGCCACAGCAAATCGTCGCTTCCCGGGAAATACCCGAAGTGTTCCGCGTTGCCTATGGAGAAGCCAAAAACTTAGGGGATGATTATATAGGTACTGGAACGCTGCTTATTGCCCTTTTCGATAAGGAGGCGGGAACCACTGCGGCTCAGCTGAAAAAGGAAGGTATTACAGTTGATCAGGCGCGCCAGGCGCTAAAAGATGTCAGGGGTGGCCGTACGCTGCAAAGCCAGGATGCAGAAAGCAAACAAGACGTACTGGAGATCTATACCAAAGATCTTACCGAGATGGCCCGCAACGGGGAGTTGGATCCAGTTATAGGGCGTGATGAAGAGATAGCCCTGATCATACAAACACTCTCCCGTCGTAAGAAGAACAATCCAGCTCTGATCGGCGAACCTGGTGTCGGCAAAACTGTGATTGTCGAAGGACTGGCACAACGTATTGTGGCGGCGGATGTTCCTGATACCCAGCTCAACAAACGTCTTCTGGCCTTGGATATGGGCGAACTGGTGGCCGGAGCTGCTATGCGCGGTGAATTTGAAGAGCGTTTAAAATCTGTACGTGATGCTGTTATTCAGGCCAGTGGCAAGGTCATTTTGTTTATTGATGAATTACACACTGTGGTTGGAGCCGGAGCTGGTGCTGGAGGCCTTGATGCTCCCAGCTTACTTAAGACCGCATTGGCTCAAGGGACTCTTCAGGTGATCGGGGCAGACTCTCTGGATGAATACCGGAAATATATAGAGGTAGATAAGGCTCTGGAGCGGCGCTTTCATCCGATTTTGGTAAGAGAGCCGAGTATTGAGAATACGATTGCCATATTGCAGGGCATAGCGCCGCGCTATGAAAAACACCATCAAATTCGTTATGCGCCATCGGCATTTGAAGCCGCGACACGACTTTCTGAGCGCTATATTACGGATCGGCGCCTGCCCGATAAAGCAGTGGATCTGATCGATGAAGCCGGCTCGCGCAAGCACCTTCGCCTGACGACCATCCCGCGGAATCTACGCGATCTTGAGCGCAAGCATCAGGGATTACTACGAGATAAGACTGAAGCCTTCAATGCCGAGAATTTTGAACAGGCTGCACAGCTGCAGATGGAGATCCTGAAAATAGAAGAACAGCTTATGACTGCGCATAGTGACTGGCAACGAGGACAAGCCAAGGAAGATGATATGGTGACGGAGGATGATATTGCCGAAGTTGTCGCCCGCTGGACAGGCATCCCAGTGACCCGTATGGTGGAGTCGGAATCAGATAAATTGGCCAGAATGGAGGAAAAACTGCATAAACGGATTGTCGGACAAGAAGATGCTGTCCGTGCGGTGGCCGATGCCATTCGCAGAAACCGCGCAGGTATTACTTCAAGCCAGCGCCCCATTGGCTCGTTTCTTTTTCTTGGTCCCACTGGTGTGGGAAAAACCGAACTGGCCTGCGCCTTGGCGGCCTTTCTATTGGATGATGAATCAAGAATCATCCGCTTGGACATGTCGGAATATATGGAGCGACATGAAGTATCAAAGATGATAGGTGCGCCACCAGGATATATAGGCTATGGAGAAGGTGGTCAATTGACAGAACGCGTGCGCCACAATCCTTATACAGTAGTGTTGCTGGATGAGATGGAGAAAGCCCATCCAGATGTGTTCAATATGCTGCTGCAAATTATGGAAGACGGCCAACTCACGGATGCGCAGGGACGTACGGTTTCCTTTCGTAACACAGTTCTGATAGGCACCTCTAACCTCGGCACCGACACGCTTTTGCCCGACAAACGCCGGATCGGATTTATCCGAACAGGGATGCCCAACTATAAGGAGGCGCAGCAGCTGGTCATGCACGAGGTCAAGAAATTCTTTAAACCGGAGTTTTTAAATAGACTTGATGACATTATCGTTTTTCACTATTTGGAGAAGGAACATGTTCATCAGATAGCAGAGATGTTTGTACATGAATTGGTGGAACGGATGAAACTCAAGGGGATTACCCTCAAAGTCGATAAAACGGTTATAAAAAAACTAGCGGTGGATGGGTTTGACCCAGTCTATGGCGCGCGCCCGCTGAGGCGCGAAGTGGAGCGGCAAATAGAAAATCCCTTGGCCATGAAAATCGTACAAGGGCAATGCCCGGATAACAGTCGGGTTCAAGTGAAGCTACATAAAAAAGATATTGTCTTTGTGATTAACGGTAAGAAGGTTTCTTAATATTAAGACGTTATTAACTTGTCACTTTTAATATCACTAACAATTTACAACCTCTATTCCATGTAAGCGGAAGCATATTGAATACCGCTCTTGAATCTTTATCTGTTGATCGCTTTAATCGCTTTTATTAATACCTTAGGCATATACATTGAATTATAGATTGGCAATACTTGCTTGCCACTTGCAAATAGTCCATAAACTGCTGTTTGCGCGCAGCGCACAGAGTACTCTACGGTAAATACACACTCATTAGGGACTTCAGCAAACTGACCGATAAAGGCAAAGTTTGTTGCTCCTTTGGGTAACACATCAGGTCGGTCACCTATTGCATATGGCATAAAGAGACTATCAATAAATGGCATAGCTACCGGAATGCAATTGACTTTGCCTGAATCCACAATAGGTTTCATCATATCTTGAATTTTAAGATGCTGCCAAAGTTCTTCGAGTATCTCTTCACCATTACACTCAGACATTTTTTTCTTTACGTAATTCCCCTCTCTGTCAGGATACAAACCATATCCCCAGAACACTTTCACCTCTTTTGCCTGGTCAGGAAAATGCGGTTGACGGGCAATAACAAAAGAGATTAACCAGTTTGAATCTGTGATTGTCACCAAACCACCAGTACCGTCTAAATTACCGGAAAAGTTTTCCATATAATCATGGAAACAGCTATCTTTAAGCGTTGCAGTAAAGGAGTACCATTTTTGCAGATCAATGTTGTCACTAAAGACTCCCGGATTACCAAAATCTTTATCTTTTCTGGCAATTTTTTCCCAAAGTATCCATGAGCCCGAGCTGCTTTTTTCTTTTAAAGATGGCACATTTTTCCAAGAACCATTATCTGTACATTCTGTAATAGAGCCATTGGTTATAAACAGATAATCATTTACCCCGAGACTGATCTTTTGTTCTTTTTTGTTGTCATCGATTATATGTAAAGCCGTGGCCGTTTTTTTATCCGCAGAAAGTTTAAAATCGACATCAACAACCTGCGTGCGCATATCAAAATGAACCCCCCTTTCCTGCAGGTAACGTTTAAGTGGCATAACCACAGAGTGATATTGATTGTATTTGCTGCGCATGATTCCACCAAGCTGAGGCATCCCGTCTAGCAAATGGATAAAACGCTTCATATAACGCCTCATAATTGCCACGCTACTCCACTTTTGAAATGCAAACATAGTAGTCCACAAAAGCCAGTAATTACTTTCGAAAAATTCATTTTCGAACCACTCCTCAATACGAATATTGTTTAATGATTTTTCAGGGGTAGATGTCAATTTCATCAGATCAAGCTGATCTTTTAAAGAGAGTCCGAAAGATGAGAGATCCATTTTCTTCCCATCTTTTAATAAACGCGCCTGGGCATGCGAAACAAACCGAGCAGAAAACTCAAAACATTCGTCTTTAACAGAGATATTCGGATCATCATAAGAGGGGATATTCGATAAAAGATCCCAGTAACATACAAAGTGTTCTTCATGCATTCGCCCCCCGCGAATGATAAAACCATTTCCTGAATCGCCGGCCCCGTCGAGGGCACCTCCCAAGATATCATCTTGCTCTAAGATATGAATATTTTTACCCGAGACCCCTGCATCATTGATCAGGTACACTGCACTTGCCAATGAAGCAATACCACCACCGATAAGGTATACTTTTGAGTCTCCTGGATTATTATTTTTATCTCTTGGCATCTTTTTGATCTCCTTGGCAATTATTAGCAGCTATAAGTAATAGTTTCATCTTCTCACCAAGCAATTGTAGTAAACAGATAACATTAGGGCTAACTGACGTGACGCTTTTCGTCGAGTTTTGCTTGAGTCGCCTCCTTAGATGTTGCTATTTAAATGCGTTTTACTAGCAGCTTGCTAAGCGAAACGCCGATATAGATAAGAACAATGTCACGATTAAACCTATAGCAGACGGCCACAGCAGAAGATTTAAACTACTTACTTGAACAAGAAGCAGTAAAATCACTCTAATTAACAGCCCGATCGTCTGTAGAGCATATAAAATTCCAGTGGTATCAGATAAATTTTGACATGCGAGTTTATCTCCATATTTTATTTAATCTAAGATTTGCCATTTTCAGGGTAGCAATAACTCCTTCAATATCACTGCAATTGTAAATTTCATCTATCCATCGAATGGGATTCTATGATTTTTAGTTATTCCTCAATTCTGGAGCTGACTATTTAATTAAATTAACGAGTTACCTAATGATTTTAAATGGATATATACAAACACAAAAAAAGGAACCGAAGTTCCTTTTTTAATGCAAGCAATAATTAATTTTCAGAAAATCAGCAAAGCGCTTCATTGCCCTTTGTTTTTTTTCCATTCAAATCAGTTTTAGTTGAAAGCTCCACCTCTTTAATGGCCAAAGCATCTTCTACAAGGCTATGATTGCCATTTAATAAATCGTTCAAGGTACCTTCTTTGCTATCAACCAAGCCTAATTCACGCACCATAGCATCAACCATAGGCGCATTTGCACGATAATTAAGTGCTGCTGTGGTGATTTGATCTGCGAGACCCGCACCTGAATTCGTTGTAGCTCCAGTTGCAGATGTCACGTTTGCAGAGCCACCAGCACCATAACCTTGCAAAATTTTAATACCTTCAATGTTTTCTAAAGGTTTCACTGAATTGGCGACAATTTCAGGCAATACCTTCAAAATAGCCAGTGCTCTCTGCAACTCTATCTGCTCATCACGGAGACTATTTTCTGCTTCATATAAAACCCGCTTACCTTCGGCCTCGACCGCAAATACTTTCTCATCAGCTTCCGCTTGCAGTTTTTTAGCATCTGCATTCGCTTTCGCTTCAATCAATACCGCAGCCGCTTTATCTTCAGCCGCGCGTTTATCCGCTTCGGCTTGCACTGTGATACCAACCGCCTGACGCTCAGCGATTTTTTTAGCATCGATAACGTCAATCTCTTTACAATGGCAATACGTCGATCCTGCTCCGCAACTTCAATATCTTTTTGCTGCTGGATACGCGCCTGTTCAAGGGTTTTACGTTTTTCTATCTCTTGAAACTCAATTTTCTTGGATTTTTCAATTTCAGCAGACTCAACCGCCTGCTGTTTAGTTATTTCAGCTTCGCGTTCCTCTTTTTCACAAAGTTCACGCTGCTTTACAATTGCCGCCTGTTGATCAACCCGCTTAAACTCAAGTGCCTGCTCTTGTATTAACTGCGCCTCTTGTTTCTCTTTTTTTATGGTCAATGACTGCTTTTCAGCTTCTAAATTTCGCTGTTCAATTAAAATGCGATTATCCTGCTCAATATCATTGGTTTCTTTACGTTTTTTCTCAATAATATTAGTTAAACGCGCACGACCTTCAGCATCAAATGCATTGTTTTCATTAAAAAACTTCAATTCTGTTTGATCAAAACCTGTCAGCGATACAGACTCTAATTCGAGACCATTTTTCTCCAGATCATTCATCACATTTTGCTGCACTTTTTGTACAAACTCAGAACGCTGTTCATGCATCTCAATCATGGTCATTTCCGCGGCAACGGCTCTTAGCACATCAACAAATTTAGACTCCATTAGTTTTTTCAGCTCTTCGACACGCATAGTACGCGTACCTAATGTTTGCGCCGCCATCGAGATACCTTCAGAATGAGGCGCAACTCTTAAGTAAAAATCAGCTTTAACATCAACACGCATACGATCTTTGGTAATCAGCGCATCTTTCTGTGTTTTTTCAACTTCAATACGCAAGGTGTTCATATTCACAGGGATAGTTTCATGCACCACGGGTAATACGACTGCACCACCATCTTTAACAACTTTTTCACCGCCCATGCCGGTTCTGACAAACGCGATCTCTTTTGTTGCTCGTACATAAAGCTTGGCAAACACTATACCAATGGTGATTAGTGCAACCAGTGCAATGCCTGTCATCGACAAGATAAACAGCATATTTTCCCCAAACAGATATTCCATTTTTATTCCTTATTATTAAATTAATAAATACCCAAACTACCTGAATATGCAGATTCAGAGGCTCGCCCGGATGCCAGATCAAGGCATAACATGAAGAGAATGGTTATTCCCTTTTCAAATGTTATAACGCAGAGCTGGCTTTCGAGCGAACCTCCCTTGGGGCAAGTCGAGAGACGACCATCTTCGGCATTATGAAGTATTGATTTAGAATGCTAAACCTTCAACTTCATGCCTTGAAAATGGTTACCTCTCGACTTGCTGATTCCAGCATCTTTAGGTAGCTTGGGTATTTTTGTCCAAACACTTTTAATATATTGCGCTTGGTATTAGTGTGTAAATTCAATAGCTATCCAGCTGTTTTGCTGTTTTTCAATTAACACTACCTGAGTCCCCTGTTCAAAAACTTGCTGTTCTTGCTCAGGCTCTACCATTACATAGTGTTTTTGATTAAATTCATCATGTAAAACAGCTTCAGCTGCATTACCTTTAGAGGCTTTACCAATCGTAATTGTGGCTAACTTACCGGCAAAAGATGTTGAAGATGATGCTGAACTTTCATTTTTAGGGATGATTTGAGCAATATGTTTACCCAAAAAGCGACTTGCTAAGATAGCCAACAACAGCGTTACGGGCAGGCTGATAATAAGCGTCAAGTTAACAATATAATTTAGTGTCAGACCGGCCACACCGAAACAGGTTAAAAATAGCAGTAACCAAACCAAGAATGGTAACTGATTAAAATACAACCAGCCCAAAAATGCAGTTAAACCACCTGAAGGAAGATCGGCATTTGCATCGACATCAAGATCAATGGGAATTAAATCATCGAATAGGCTAATCAGACTCAGACCAATTAATAAGCCAGCTCCCTCAATTAGCGCTAAGCCGATCACGATAGCCAATGCCAGTGAATAGGGAAGATTAAAATCGGCAACAAAAAATGCTAACAAACTGAATTCCTTTTACGCTGAGTTGATAGTCGCTTTGCATTAACTTTATACTGATTAGCAAGAACGGCTAATCGCTGAAATCAATAATAACAAAACAAAAGCAAAATAATAGCAATGCAAACCAAGAAATTCAGTTACTTGTATCACAAACCATCAAAGCTTCATAAATCACCTTGGTAAGTGGCTATACATATAAATACGGAAGGTGATTTCACTAAGCGATATATACAGATGGATCTGTTTTTGAGATGCTTTTAATAGAGGATGCTAACAAGAATAAAAATATTTCGGTTAAGGTTAAAAGATAACAGCAAAAACAGGAGAGATAGTTTTTGACTATGGAGTTTGGAATCTCATTCCCACGTAAAGCATGGGAACGATAGTTATTCGATTCTTTTTAGTATAGTTGGAAGACGCTTAAACGTAATAAAGCCTGTTCAATCACCTGCGGTGAAACTTTTTCTTGGATTTCTTCGATTTCAAAGTTATTAAATAACTCACCTAAAAACACACATGTATATGTTAATGGTGCAAAAGCAAATAATTTTGGATTTGCAATAAAATCGCATCCGCGTACAGCCATCCAAGCTGAATTATCCTGCGATTTCATAAATTTTGTATCTAAAACAGTCTGTTTTAAATGTGTCAGTAACACTGTTGAATCAAATTGTTTAGCGGAAAATTCAGCACTGAGTGCAGCGACCGAGTTGATCGATTGTTGGTTTGGTAAAATTTTAGTTGTGTGAATGTTGCCCATGATTAATGTCCCCTATGATTTATAATCGAAATAGCGAAACGCTGACATCCATGTTGAAGTTAGACTTATTTAAGTGCTTAAAACCATTTCCGAGGGTTGATAATACACATATATATATATGTTAATATAATGCTTTAAAATAACCAGGTCATAAATAATGAATTATAATATTTTGTGACTCCTGTAAAATATTTCGTGCTTTTTTCTGATTGGAAAACAATAAAAATGGCTAAGCGAAGTTCCTGTTTTATTGAGAGCTGGAAGGCTAAATTATAACTTGAGATTTTTACGTAAACGCTCGCGATAATTTTTCTTTGCTAGTTTTTGCATATCTTCGACTTGATCGCTTTCATCAACAATTTCACGCCCTAATAGGGTTTCGATAGCATCCTCTAAGGTAACCACACCAACCGTTTGACCAAAATGATCTTCCACTAAGAAAAGTTGTTCATGGCGTTTAATAAACAGATCTAATACATTTAGAACGGGAAATTTTTTTGAAATGCGGTAAATGGGTAATTTGACATCTTTTAACTGTTTATCACCTTGCCCATATCGTTCACATTCATATAATTGCCCTTTAATTATCACCCCCGTAACCGTATCAATACTCTCGCTATAGGTAGGAATTCGGGTAAAGATGGCGGTTTGATCAAAACTTAATGCCTCTTTAACGGTTGTTGTTTCACATAACGCATGTACAACTGTACGCGGCGTTAAAATATCTTCAACTTTGACATCGCGTAATTTAAAAATATTCTCCAGCAACTGGTTTTCTTGGGTCACTATCCCCCCTTCTTTATAACTGAGGGCGGTAAATGCCAAAATCTCTTCACGGCTAATAGTTTCATTTTTATTACGGCGAAATAAAGTGGTAACACGCGTTGCTAACCAAACTAACGGAAAAATTATTTTGACTAAAAAAGCAATGATATAAGCGGAAGGCACTGCAAGTTGGCGCCAAAATGTTACACCTAGTGTTTTGGGGATAATTTCAGAAAAGTATAAAATAGCCAATGTCAGTAAAAAAGCAATTAAGGTTTCCCATTGTTCACCATAAACCCGAATCGCTTGTGCCCCGACCCCTGCAGCACCCATCGTATGCGCAAAGGTATTTAAAATCAGAATGCTGGAGATAGACTGATCAAGTTTTCTTTTAGTATTATCTAAGACATCTCCAGCATGTTGATTTTTCTGCTTGGTTTGTGCAATAAAGGTTGCAGTAACTGACAATAACACCGCTTCCAGTACCGAGCATAAAAACGATACACCAATAGCGATAATGATATAGATAACAAGTAATGTCATTTAGCTTTATTACTCTTTTATAAAGTGATTTATAAACATTTTATTTATGCAACAACTCTATTTTTTTAGGTTGTTATCATTGCTCCCAGCTCCCAAACGGTTCAATAAATCAATGGGTATTGGGAATACTATCGTTGCTGTTTTTTCATTGGTTATCTCTGTTAAGGTTTGCATATATCTTAGTTGTACCGCGTTAGGTGCTTTATTTAATACTAAAGCCGCCTCTTTTAATTTCTCAGATGCTTCTAATTCACCAGTTGCATGGATGACTTTTGCCCGTCTAACCCGTTCAGCTTCAGCTTGACGCGCTAATGCACGAATCATGCTTTCATCAAGATCTACATGCTTGACTTCAACGGTTGCTATTTTGATCCCCCAGTTATCAGTCTGTTTATCTAAAATCACTTGAATATCTTTATTTAACCGATCCCGCTCTGCCAATAGTTCATCTAGCTCATGCTGACCTAATACCGAGCGTAATGTGGTTTGTGATAACTGACTGGTCGCTTCTAAATAGCTTTCAACATTGTTGATAGCCATCTGCGGATCAACCACTCTAAAATAGACCACTGCATTAACTTTCACCGAAACATTATCACGCGTGATTAAGTCTTGGGTCGGAACATCTAAAACAATAGTACGTAGATCCACTCTGACCATCTGTTGAAGAATCGGAATTAAAATCACCAAACCGGGACCTTTGACTCTCTCAAAACGGCCCAGAAAATACACCACACCACGCTCATATTCGCGTAACACTCTAAGCATGCTCATCAACAGTGCAACAACAAAAACAACAACACTGGCTATGCTATAAATCATCATGATTTTACTCCTTATTTATAAACTGATTGGCTGTTTGCTGTTTTTCCGGTTCAGATATGGGCATCACCTGTAACCATAACCCGGAGACATTTTGAATAGTGACTTGTTGACCTGAAAATACCGGGGCACTGCTGCGTGCTTGCCAAATTTCCCCGCCAACTTCCACCCACCCCAGTCCTGCATTAAAATCAGCCGTAACTATGGCGAACTGCCCTACCATACAATTAACGCCCGTTGTCACCTTTTTCCGTCTGACTTTCAATAGTAAAGTGATAATCACAAAGGTGAACAAGACAGAGACAAAGGCAAAGCCGGCAATAAGGGGTTTAGCTATCTGAAAAGCAGGTATCTCGCTGTCCATTAAAAAAACAGATCCAAGCACAAATGAGCAAATCCCTCCCAAGCCCAAAATGCCGAAACTAGGGCTAAATGCTTCCGCTATCAATAAAGCAATGCCTAACAAAATAAGCGCTAACCCGGCATAATTTACTGGCAACATTTGTAATGCATACATCCCCAGTAATAAACAGATACCACCTAAAACGCCGGGTAAACCAATACCGGGATTATAAAATTCCAGCAATAAACCATAGATACCTATTAACATCAGAATATAAGCAACATTGGGATTGGTGAGTGTTGCTAAAAATGTATAGCGCCAATCAGGCACACGTTTGATAAACTCAACATCCCCTAACTCCAGCTCAATTAGATCACCTTTGAGCTTTACTTGTCGTCGATCAGCAAGTTTGATCAGTTGCTTAAGATCGTCTGCAATAAAATCAATTACATTTTTTGCCAATGCTTCCTGTGCATCTAAACTGGCGGCCTCTGTAACAGCCTTTTCAGCCCACTTTTCATTGCGACCATGCAACTTTGCCAAACCTTTAATATAGGCAGTAGCATCATTGATCGCTTTTTTCTCATGGGTTGTGTGGGCTGTTACTTTTTTATTGTTTGCGTCTGGCGTTGTGGTCGATTGGATCTCTTTTTCTGCTTGCTCTTTTTCAGGATCCGGTTTACTGCCC
>JABXKR010000059.1 GCA_013619145.1 Psychromonas sp.
AATGGTTATTCCCTTTTCAAGTGTTGCAACGCAGTGCTAGCTTTCGGGCGAAACTCCCGAAGGGCAAGGCGATAAACGATGATCTTCGTTGTTAGAAGGTTTTGATTTAGAGTGACTAGATCATCAACCTTCTGCCTAGAATCTCATCATTTATCGACTTGCTGATTCCTGCATCTTGAGGTGGCTTGGGTATACACATTACAAATGTGTAAACACTTACTTACCATTTAAAGCCGTTATTTATGGTTTGTTTAAAACCACCTAGGGGTTGATAGGCCAACCGCCCAATGCTTTCCATTTGTTAACCATATAGAAAAACAGTTGTGCAGTTACTTCTGTATCATATAAAGCGGAATGTGCTTCATTATTGTCGTAGGGGATTTTTGCTTGCTCACAAGCTTTAGCAAGTACAGTTTGTCCTAACGTCAATCCAGCCATACTTGCAGTATCAAAACTCGCAAAAGGATGAAACGGCACGCGTTTTAAATTACAACGTAATGTCGCTTGATTAATAAAGCCTTGATCGAATGAGGCATTATGTGCAACCAAAATAGAACGGTTACACTTATTATCTTTTTGATGTTTGCGTACTAACTTGAATATCTCAGTTAACGCTTCTCGCTCATCGACAGCACCACGCAAAGGGTTGAAGGGATCAATGCCGGTAAACTCTAACGCCTTAGGATCTAAGTTTGCACCTTCAAAAGGCTGCACATGGAAATGAATTTTCTCTGCACAATAAAGGTAACCTTGCTCATCCATCGCAGGTAAAATAGCTGCGATTTCCAGTATTGCATCTGTTTGAGAGTTCAGACCAGAAGTTTCGATATCAATAATAACAGGGTAATAACCACGAAAACGCGCGGCCAATAAATTTTCCATAGTTTACTCAAAGATCAAAAAAAGAATCGCAATTATGCCAGAAAGAGAGATAAACAGCATAAATTTAGCTAAAGAAATATCTTGAGTTGCCGATATTTACTAAGACGTCTTAATATAACGAGCCGAATTATGAAAAAAATCATCTTTATTACATTGCTGTTTTGCTTTAATTATTCTTATGCAGCCAATAAAAGCTACTCTGCAGACATTGATAACTCACTCTGGTATATCTCTAATGCCACACCAATTCAGTGCACCCTAGAGCACCCTATTCCACGTTATGGTCAGGCTAATTTTGAAGCAAGAGCAAGTAAGAAGATCAACCTGGATTTTATATTACACAGCAGACAGGCGATGCCTAAAACACGCATGGCTACATTGAAATCAGTACCGCCACAGTGGCGTCCTGGTAACGGCAGTGAAAAAATTGATACCGTTAAATTCCATCAGCAATTTGATGGTTATGTCACCCGCCAAAGCGCTTGGCGTATGTTAAATGAATTAGAGTCAGGCCAATACCCTACTTTTTATTTTAAGGATTGGTATAACAAAGACCAGATAACCGCAATTGGTCTTTCATCTGTTAACTTTAATAACAGTTACGATGAGTTCAATGACTGTATTGATCAATTACTACCCTATAATTTTGATGATATCGCTTACAGCATACTTAAATACAATAAAAATGGCATAAAACTAACTACATTTTCCAAAAAACGTTTGAAGATGATTGGTGATTATATCAAGCATGATGAAAATATTAGTGTCGTTCTTGTTTCAGGTTATTCAGACAGCTACGGTGGGCGTTACCACAATCAGCAATTATCAGAACAACGTGCAACATCAGTAAAAGAATATCTTGCACAACTGGGTATGGATGATGAAAAGATTCAGGTGACGGGCTATGGTGAAAAACACCATGTTGCGGATAACCGGGATGTATTGGGCCGCATGCAAAACCGTCGAGTGGTTATTTCAATTGAAAGGGAAGAAATTTAACGTTATCCCAAACCACTTGAAAAGGTAAGTTTGGGATACACGTCTTAAACTATTTTTTCATTTTACTCATCAAATCAGCAAACGGGTTATACGTCGCGCTAGCTTGTAAATCATCCCCCGCCTCAACCGTACTACCGTACAAATCTGCCTGGGTATATTTATCATGCTCATGGTCATGACAATAAATACATAACAGTTCCCAGTTACTACCATCTGCAGGATTATTACTATGGTCATGGTCCATATGGTGAACCGTTAACTCTTTCAAATTAGAATAAACAAATTCACGTGCGCATTTCCCGCAAACCCATGGAAATAGTTTTAATGCTTTATCACGATAATCACTTTCTAAACTTTTATAATTGCCTGGAATATAAGCCATCGTTGCCTTCAATGTTAAATTTATTTAAATATGGCTATATTTTAGCTGTAACGCCTTCAGTAGTGAATAGACAAGTCGTAAAATATTGCCACAACTCAAGCTAAAGCCTGTTAAAATGGCTTCTTTTTTAAATGAGTAATTTTAAATATGGCGATTCAGTGGTTTCCCGGGCACATGCACAAAGCACACAAAGAGATCAAAGAGGTATTACCGCAAGTTGATATCATTATTGAAGTTGTTGATGCGCGTATCCCATACAGTAGTGAAAACCCATTAATTTCTCATATTCGCGAAAAAACGCCCTGTATCAAAGTCCTTAATAAATCAGATTTAGCCGATCCTGCAATAACCGAGCAATGGATAACTTATTTAGAGCAGGAGCAGGGCATTAAAGCACTTGCTATCACCACCAGTAAACCGGAACAGGTTCATCAGATAACTAAACTATGTCAGCAGATGTTACCCAACCGTTTAAGCCAGGATAAACAGATCCGAGCCATGATTATGGGCATTCCCAATGTAGGTAAATCAACCATTATCAATATTTTAGCGGACCGAATTATAGCCAAAACAGGTAATGAACCGGCCGTTACCAAACAGCAGCAGCGTATTCGTTTACCAAGCGGCATTATGCTGTCGGACACACCCGGTTTTTTATGGCCTAAAATTGAAAATGTAAATTCCGGCTACCGCCTTGCAGTAACCGGCGCGATCAAAGATACTGCGATTGAATATGAAGATATCGCCTATTATGCAGCCGAATACCTTTTAGAAAACTATCCAGAGCGTTTAAAAGAACGTTATGAACTGGAAACTCTGCCGCAAAGCGATCATGAACTGATGGAAGCAATTGCACTACGTCGAGGCTGTTTACGTGCCGGTGGGCATTTTGATATTTACAAAGTATCAACCATTTTATTAAATGAACTGCGCTCTGGTGCGCTTGGCCCATTAAGTGTTGAAATTAAGATATTAGCGCCAACGCGTTAACTTTATAAACTGATTAACTTAAACCGGGCTCGCAATTGCTTTGCGACACTGAAAAACAGGGTCTTTATGGCCCTTCTCTCCAGACTCAATTTCTTTTAACTTATGATCCCCCTTCCCTTCACTAAGGCCTATCACTCATTAATTTTTCTCTGTCAGACACTATGCTGACCGTAATAATAGCAATCCGCAAAATTAACTGATCTATTTTTGTTTTTGGAAGTGTGGTTTTAACCACGTAATATCATAGGCGCGACTGAAGAACCAGGGTTCGCAGAGCTTACCGCTCATAAACCAGAACTGGCGTTCAATTCGTCAAACTTCCACAAATAGAGCATAGCATTAAGAGGATTGGTATAAGATTTACACTTGCAGCGACAACAGGATGTTTTTATAAATATAAGACTGTAAAAAAAACGGTGCGCGAGAACTAAAAAGCCCCCGCGCACCGAAGGGTGCAACTATTTCAACATTCTTTGTGGCGGTTATATGAGTTCTGTCATTTGTGTGCCGCCTGTGATTTTAATATCATCGAAAGCAAAGCGAATTTCTCGAGTACGTCTTTCTATCGCCTGTGGCAAGCTGAATGACTTAGGTAAAATATCAACGAGCTGCTTTCTTAAACGGTAGACTTGGATATTAATATGATTCTCATTTTGCCCGAGCATCTTACTTAAATCAGCTTTATCTACCCAGCCCTGCTCCGTTACACTTATTCCGGTCTGCATATCATCGATACGCTTACGGGCCAATAATAACAATAAATAATGGTGGTTGCGTTGCCCTAAGTCGTATTCCTGCTCGTCCATTTTGAGCTTAAAGGAAACATGCTCTTCATTTTGGCTAACATCGAAAAAAATACCGACCTGCGGCGAGTTCGGAAGCTCTTTTGATTCAATGAATTGTGTTTCTTCGCTTGCTTTAGCTTCAATAAAGCGCCAGGTTTGTCCATTACAGCCAACTAGATCCCCCGTTTTCAATACCGATATTCCCGACTGACTTTCACAAACCCAATGACCGTTTGGTGACACATACAAAGTGATTTCAGGAGACTCTTCATTAGGTAATACGGCTAAATGTGCTAATTCGATGGTTTTTAAACCGGGAGTAACTGGCACTAGCAGGCTTTTTGGCGGTGAAACATCGAGCATTTTCCAAGTATCGCCAAGCAGACTGGCGAAATGGATTAGATCTCCCTTACGTAAGCGTTGTTTAGTACCGTGTAATACAGGCTTACCATTAACATAGGTACCATTACTGCTGGAATCTTGTAATAACCAGTCTTCACCATTCCATAAAATGGTTGCGTGCATACGCGATGCGTCAGGGTTGATCAGTACGGTGTGCGAAGTGCTAGGGTGACGACCAAAGATATGCTGGATTAGCAAAATCACCTGCTCTTCAGTATTGGTATTTATAATTTTTGTCATAATAGCTTCGTCCGTAAAATTCTCTTTAAGTAAAACCGTAATCGTAAATTTTATCTCTATTCAATATAAATTATCTATTACCGTCTATTACAAGTAAATAGAGGCTTTAATATTCCAGTCGAATTAAAGCTTAGCTGGCATTGTAAGCCACTTGTAATAATTCATTATGCAGTATGTCCAATTGTAGTTTTTAACTAATTTTCTACTGCACATGCCGATAATTCCAAGTCATTTTCACTTTCTGTTTTAGCTCGAGATAAAGCCTGCTCTGCGCGTTCAAACAAGCTATCAAGGTCATCGTTCTTTTGATAATTGGCACAGCCGATACTGCAAGAGACACTAAACTCGGACAGCAAAGAATTATCGACAATTGCCTTTTGAATACGATCCACAATAACAAGCATCGAATTTTTGTCAGAGTCATTTAATATAACAGTGAATTCATCAGCACCATAACGAAAGACTTGATCCCGATAGCGGATACAATTAGATAAAACCTTCGCAAAACTGGTTAAGACTAGATCTCCCGACTGCTGACCAAATGTATTATTGATTTCTTCGAAACCATCCAGATTTAATACTAATAAGGAGAAATTTCGACACTGTTCCATATTATTTCTGACTGAATTCTGAAAAGAGATCGTAAACTCATTACGATTAGCTAAGCCCGTTAGATTGTCATTTACAGCAAGTTGTTCCATTTTATCAATCTCCAGCATATCAAATCTAGGGAGTTGCGTTTTTGCGTAAAACTCAGTTATAACAAACGCCAGGTCCCTCTGGGTTCTTTTCTTAAGTTGTACAATCGTTATGCTTACAACAAATGAAATAATAACTAAGCAAAGTGACTGTTGATAAACAGATTAGCCTTTCTATCAGATAAAAACTATTACACCTTATTACACGGGTTATGAAATAGATTATTAGAGGCTTGCAGGCAGTACTGCTTATCAAATTAGCAGGAAGGTGATTTAAACCATAAATTATTTGGCAAGATGTTGAAAACAAAGCGTTTAAAACATATAACACAGATTGATGGAAAAGTAGGCACAGTAAAAATATAACAAGTGAGCCATTGCCATCCGGATTGAGCGCTGTTGTAATACAGTGTAATAAAAAATTAAGCTCTGAGTTGCTTACAAACTTAAATTAAAGCGCTCCAAACCAACAAACAGGACATCCAATTCTTTTTTATTTTCATAAAAACCGTCAAAAAGGTATGGCTGTCCTCAAATGTTGCACTTCAAAGTTGAAACTAAGTTGTGTCTACTTTAGGGTTAATGAAATATTAATTAATGTTCATTTATATATATACGTTCACTCTGCTTAATATTCTTATAAGCTTTTTGAACCAGTTGTTGCGATTCATCTGTACGTTTTTCGTTTATTAAAAACCTCGAAAAATGAGTTGCTACATCTTGCGTCATCATAGGTGCACTTTGATTTCCTGCTAATTTTAAGGCTTCTTTAAATAAATTTTCAGCCTTATCTTTACTTCCCATTTCAATTTCAATTAGAGCTAATGTTCGTAAAAGAATAGGGATTGGTCCTATCAGGCCATTGTGTTCAGATAGTTCAATCAAGGGTAATATTAATTTTTTCATCTCCTCATAATTACCAATCTTAATTTCAGACTCTAGCCACATGGGAAGCCAATAAAATAAAGGCCCTCCCCGATTGTCCGATAAGAGCATTGAACAGAATGATTTTGATATATCTGTTTTCGTAACGGACCAGTCCTTTGCAAGTTGAACAAATAGCCTAAACCAATTGTCTTTAGTCCAATCTCTATCATCATGTAAGTCTAATGTTTTAATTTGTATCGTTTTTTTATCTCTAATCAAATAATAAAGTAAAGTTTCGAATGCTTGAATAATATCTAAGTCAATTTCACTATTTAAGAACTCTGCATGTTTTTTCGCTTCTTCTATACACTTAAATGATTTTGATATATCCCCTAAAAGCGCATGAGTGTGACTCATTTGACTGAGTGCCACACATTTCGGATCCCAGCCAAACTCATGGTACATTTTAGAATCTTCTTCCTCACGGTATAAACTAAGCGCTTTCTCTCCTGTACTAATCGACTTATCCAGATCACCTGCACAAGTATAAACTTGCACCATTTGCGCAAGCAGTAATAATTGACGTTGTCGGTGACTATCTTTTTCAGCAAGTTTTAAAGATGCTTCCCCTGAAACAATTGCATTATTTGTTTCAGATCGATAGTGAAAGTTCTGCAATTCAGCCCATTGGCTTAAAAACAGCGCATCACTAATGATTTCACCTTTAATATTTAACTTTTTTTCCAACTCAACAATTTGGTTACCTATATAGGCTACAATTTCAGCTCCCATTCCATCTTGAGATATTGCTGCAGGGAAAATGCTTTTATATAGTTCTAACCTAAGTTCCAATACCTCACTAACTTCTTTTTCGGCCCAAACTTCAGCCATATTGAAGAATGCTTTTGCTTCAATGAAACTGGATAATGAAATCGACTCTCTAATTGCAATAGTGATATATTCAATCGCCTCTATATATTTTTCTGCATCTGCGTAATGAGATGCTGTTATATTCTTTTGGCTATCGTCTTTTTCAGACAGAACTTTTGCAACTTCTAAATGTATCTTTTTAAGGTTACTGTGAGAGGCACTTTGGTAAGCCGCATCTCTTACCAAGGCATGCTTGAAGATATAACTGTCACCACTTACTTTACGTTGTTGATAGATAAGCTCGGCATCTATTAACTCATTTAAATCGTTCTGCACCTGCGCTTCACTGTGATTTGAAGCGGCTACCAGCAAGTCATAATCAAATTCGCGACCGATAGTGGCAGCCAATTGTGCGGTTTCTTTGGCATAAACGAGCGTATCGAGTTTTTGCTGCAGGGAGTCGCGCAAACTACTCGGCACTTCGTAGAGTTTATCCGGGCTGATAAAGTCGAATAGCCCGTTTAACTTATGCACTAGCCCCTTTTGCTTAAGCATATTAACCAGTTCTTCAATAAACAGTGGTATACCGTCGGTACGTGTAACAATGACATCGAGTAAATTCGCTGAAACATTTTCTTTATCAAACAAGATACGCACAAACTCGCGGGTATTTTCCTGAGTCAACTTAACTAACTTGAGCAACTGAAATCCAGAATCGCTTAATGACTCTGGTAATGGCTGACGTGAACTGCTGATAAACAGATTGTTTGCAGCAATAAAACGTTTATCACAGCTCAAGCTGGCGATAAACTCGATACTGGTTGGATCTGCCCAGTGCATATCTTCGAAAATAAACAGATTTGCTTGCTGTGTACCTAGCGTGTCGTTGCAAACCAGCAGTGTGATTAAGGTTTCAAATAAAACCTGTTTTTGCAGTTCCGGACTAAGCGCGGTAGGAGGTATCTCATCAGGAAGCGGTAAACCTAACCAGGCGCAGAGCACTGGAACGGCATCCTGCTCTTTTACCTGCTCTAACTTCACTATCTCATGACGAAGTTTCTGCAGCGCACTCTCCGGGGCTAATGCATCTAATGAATACTTGTATTTAATAACATTTAAAATAGGATATAAGGCGTTGTTTTGATGCTCAGGCAGACACTGCGCCACGTAATGAATCATCTGCCTGGCGCTATTTCTAAGCTCAAAGATCAGACGGGATTTTCCGATTCCCGCTTCACCATAAACATGCGCCAGTTTGTCTGCCGTTTCGCTTTCTGATGAGCTGTTATTGAGCTGTTGAATTAACTGCTTAAGCTCCTGTTCACGCCCGATAAAGGCATGATTACTTTGTGTGCCGCGCAGGAAACCAAAGGCTTCAACGTAACGTTCTGCCGTCAAGTTGTACAGTGCGCTTTCTGTCCTGTTAACGCCCAAAACTCGACTCTGTGCAGGTTCAAATTCGATATATGTCTGCAGCATTTTTTGGCTTACATCTGAACAGAGTATCTTATCCTTGCATGCCAAACGCGCAAGCTGCATGGCGATATTGGCAGTATTGCCTTCCGGTGTCGCATCGGCATGACAGGTTACAAAACCGGTATGAATACCGATACGAACATCCAGCTCTACTCCTTGAGTGGTTTTAAGTAATGCATTGCGTTTATTTAAACTACTGATGATATCCAATGCGGTGCGGGCGCACAGTCGACTGTCATTATCACTCACCGCAGGATAACCAAAATAGAACAGTAAGCTGTCTGCAAGTGTGCCTACATGATAGGCGCCATAACGGATTGCCGTATCCAGACATTGATTTTTCTGATCGCGAAGCAGTGTATCGACGACTTCATAGTCGATAATTTCATCTGAAACTGCATGCGCGCTTAAGTTAATACTCAGCGCTGTTATCTGTTTACGCTCGGTCAATCCTGTGTGATATGCAGCTTTATCATTAATAATGGTCTCATCAAAGTCGCTATTTAACACTGTGATATCATGATGATTTTTGTGCTCTTGTGCAGCGGCTATATCTCCAACAAGGTTGGAAAAGTTAATCTGCGCAAGCTCTTTATATAACTCTTGCGCATTAACGCTACGCTCATGGGCTTTCTTCTGCAGTACACGTCGCAGCAATGCTGCGATTGGATGACCAACAATAGTGGCTGGTAACGGTACATTCGACTGACTGAGTTGTTTATGGAACACCGATGCCAGGCTGCTGCCCGACATAGCTGGCTGTCCGGTGAGACATTCAATAAATACCAGCCCCCAAACATAAAGATCGGTTTTTAATGTTGGTGGCTCGCCTCTCAGTTGCTCCGGCGCACTGTAAGAGGGTGTTCCTAAGGTTTCCTGGGTCAGGGTGATACTTTTATAATCCTGCAGACGTGCTTCATTCACTAAGGTACCGATCCCAAAATCTAATACCTTAGCATGCGTTTTAGCGCCACTTTTACTAAGCATAATATTGGCGGGTTTTATATCACGATGGATAACCCCCTGCTGGTGCGCATGGGCTAAAGCATCTAAGACTTGTGTCATAACTTCAGCGGTTTCAACAGCTGATAAAGTCCCCGATTCAGCCAATGTTTGTTTTAATGTCTTACCATCAACATACTCAAAAACCGCATAAAGCAGATCTTCACAACTGCCTTTATCTAATAAACGCACAATATGAGGGTGTTGCAGACGGCTACCTAATAAGGTTTCACGCTCAAAGCGTTCGATATAACGTACTCTTTTCGCATAATCAAATTCAGGGCTAACCGATAAAAATTTAATGGCAACAATTTGCCCGGTATTGATCTGTTTAGCGCGATAAACACGGCCGAAGCCGCCTTCACCTATTTTTTCGAGTAGTTGATATGCTGGAGAGTCAAATTGTTCAGTAATCACATCGCAAGCTAATGATGTCATAGTAATATTCTTTTTATAGTTATGTGAGCATGAGGCCCATAATTGAATAAAAAGATTACGTTAGACAACTATTATTATCAATGTTTAATAACTCACAAATAACGTTCATTATATATTTCTGATCTCACTTTTATCAGTATCACAACTACTTGATATAAGCTCACTGCAGACGCGCCGATCAACCATATATCACAAACAAAGCAAGCCGCGTGAGTGTGGTTCTCCCACCCAAACCATTTCGCCAAAACGGAAAACAAACCATCAAACAGCTGTAGAAACATTGACTTTCCGGCTAGTTTTTCTCAAAAAATAAACAACCGCACATGTTTTATGTGGGATATGGCTATTCTGTGGATAGATCGCGTTAAGTGGCATTGAAAGCGAGTGCAGTCGAAAACAACAAACAGCAACAACAAACAGGACATCCAAGTTGAACGAGGACCGTCAAAAAGATATGGCTGTCCTCAAATGTGCTTAACTCCATTTCAATGTGATTTATTATTTGTAATAAAATCTATAAATGCCTTCTCTCCAGAAACGTTACACCACTCAAGAGTGTTGTTTAATATATCCTTGGCCGTTTCATGTTCTCCATTAGTTTTATAAGTGAGCGCTAATAATGCTTCGTAAAAAGAATGTAAATAAGTCTGATCTGACTGAATTCTCATTTTTGAAAATTCGATCTGAAAGTCTGTAACTCCTTTAGCCCAATCAATAATTGCTCGGGAATAACTGAACAAAAATGAATATTCAGGATTATTATCAAAAAACTCATTTTGAATATTTTCCTGTAAAAATACAGATGGCTTGTCATTTTTAAGGGCTAAAAGATACATTTGATAGCAATGACAAAGAGCTTCAGACAACCCATGTTTCAACAATTTAGCATGCTGCAATGCTTCATCAATATGCTTCTGAGCTTCAACAAACTGTCCTAATAATGCTAACGCTAAAGATAAATTTACCAGCGCATGACACTTTGGATCGCTTCCATTTACTTGGCATATCTCAAAATGTTCTTCTTGATTGTATATTCTTAAAGATTCTATAAATGCATCTCTAGCCTCATTCAAAATACCATCTGTAGTCAAACACAGTCCTTTAAGTGATAGGCCATCAACAAGTCGCCTTCTACATCTGTCCTTTCGTGCGTCATCCACTAGGAGTTTTGCTATTCGATAAGCTTCTGCTCGTTCGGTGCGCATATGAAGCATTTGTGCTTGACTCCATAAGTTTGCATGGTTAGATATAACGCTTTCTTTTTCGACTGCCCCTATTTCAGATAACTGCTGTGTTATCATTTCATTTCGTGACGAAATATTTTCAATTTTTTCACTACCATATCCTTGTGATGACATTAAAACAGGTATAAGTAACTTATTTAATGCAAGTTCATTTGCTAAAGAGATGGATATTTCTTCGATCAACTTATTGGAATTTTGTATTGATAAAATATACTGCTCAGTTTGTTTTGAATGAGACGATTTAGAAAGAAATGAGGCATGTTCAATTCCATATTGAACTGATTTTTCGTAATTTTCAGCATTCAAATAATGGAAAGATAAAAGGTCATAACCTGTAGGAATACCATTTAATAAGTTGAACTCCATAACATTAGCTATGTACTGGTGGTTATTTACTCTATGAAGCGCCCCAACACTCTCATAAGCCGCATCCCTAACCAGTGCATGCTTAAAGATATAGCTGTCACCATTTACTTTGCGTTGTTGATAGATAAGCTCGGAATCAATCAACTCATTTAAATCATTCTGCACCTGTGCTTCACTGTGATTGGAAGCCGCCACCAGCAGTTCATAATCAAATTCACGTCCGATAGTGGCAGCGAGCTGTGCGGTTTCTTTGGCATAAACAAGTGTATCGAGTTTTTGCTGCAGGGAATCACGCAGATTGCTCGGCACTTCGTCCAGTTTATCCGGGCTGGTAAAGTCAAAAATACCGTTTAACTTATGCACTAAGCCCTTCTGCTTAAGCATATTAACCAGTTCTTCAATAAACAGGGGAATACCGTCGGCACGCGTAACAATGACATCGAGCAAATTGGCTGAGACATTCTGTTTATCAAACAATATACGCACAAACTCGCGGGTATTTTCCTGAGTCAACTTAACCAACTTGAGCAACTGAAATCCAGATTCGCTTAACGACTCCGGTAATGGCTGGCGTGAACTGCTGATAAACAGATTGTTTGATGCAATAAAACGTTTATCCGAGCTCAGGCTGGCAATAAACTCGATACTGGTTGGATCTGCCCAGTGCATATCTTCAAATATAAACAGATTTGCTTGCTGTGTGCCTGTCGTGTCTTTGCAAACCAGCAGTGTGATTAAGGTTTCGAATAAAACCTGCTTTTGCAGATCCGGAC
>JABXKR010000062.1 GCA_013619145.1 Psychromonas sp.
GCAATTGCCCGCCCCATAAAAAATCTTTGCTAAATATATTCATTACAACTCCTATTAAAAAATCAATCTGCATATACGATAGGATAGAGCATCGGAGGCTAAGCACTGTTTGGGTATTGTAAGGTTTAGACCAAACTAGGTAAGTATGAATATAGCTGCGCCATTTAGGCAGAGGAAAAACAGATAAAAGCAATGCATAAAAAAACCCGCAATGCTTTGATTAATAAGCGTTGCGGGTTCTTATTGTACCTTAGCGGTACTAAATGTGGCGGTGAGTGAGAGATTCGAACTCTCGGTACGTTGCCGTACACACACTTTCCAGGCGTGCTCCTTCAGCCACTCGGACAACTCACCAGATGCTTAATTGTTTACTGAAGCGGAGCGCATAATAGAGAACTCCCCTTGTAAAATCAACTACTAATATTAATTATTAATTATTAATAGTTCCTAGCTCTTGGCGAAGATAAACACTTGCGCCTAACAAGCCTGGATTGTCATGTGTTATTAAATATGTTGGAATTGATGACAGGTAACCTTTAAAGCGACCTTTTTCTTCAAAGAAACTTCTGAAATCGCTAGATTTAAAGAAGTCGATAAAGCGAGGTACGACACCTCCGGCAATATAAACACCACCTGTACAAGCTAGGTTCAATGCAAGATTACCAGCAAACCCCCCCATTACCTGACAGAATACTGCTAAGCTTCGCAGTGCTAATTCACAGCTATTATCTAAAGCAGCTTGAGATACTTGCTTAGGTTCATGGAACTCTGGTTGCTTGCCTTCTAATCGGCAAAGGCTGTGGTATAAATTAACTAAGCCTTGTCCTGACAAAATACGCTCAGCAGAAACATGACCAAACTGCTCTTGTAATAATAATAAAATATCAGCCTGTTCACGGGTATTAGGTGCAAAACTAACGTGTCCACCCTCACCATCTAAACTTATCCATTTACCAGCAGATTTTACAATGTGTGAAACACCTAATCCGGTTCCAGGACCAAAGACTGCAGTTACGCCATCGGTTTGTGGCTCACCAGCACCGATTTGGATTTTTTCTTCTTGAGATACAAACGGTACTGCTAATGAGATAGCGGTGTAATCATTAATCACATATAAAGATTCTAACTTAAGCTTTTTCTTTAATGCTTCTTTAGAAAACTCCCAGCTTAAATTGGTCATCATTACATGATCATCTTCAACAGGGCAGGCGATGCCAACACAAAGGTGTTTAACCTCATCCTGCAGTGTCGAAAAATATTGAACGAGTGCTGCATCAAGAGTTATAAATTCCGCACAAGGAAATTCCCTTAATTTACTCAATTCACCTGTTTCAACGTTACAAACAGAAAGTCGGATATTTGTACCACCAACATCGGCAACAACAGATAACATATTTTTTTCTCCTAGAATGATTAAAAGTAAAGCATAAATTCTACAGACCACCCTCTCACTTTTGTAATAAAACAACGTCAAACTTGATCTAAAACAGCTTTATTCTGTAATAAAATGACATCAGAAAACAGCTTATTTATAATAATGCACAGTTTCGGGAGTTTGTATGTCTGTTTTTTTCAGTTTAGGGGCTAAGTCACTTCAAGATAGAGTAACGTAAGCTAACTATCAAGAGCAAATTCCTACAAGTTCAAGAGTTTAACTTAAAATAAAAAATTACAGTGGAACGTTATGAATACTTTAGAGTTAATTCAAAAAAATCTAGATACTTTTAGCAAATCAGAGCGAAAAGTTGCTGAAGTGATCATTGCATCACCACAAGTTGCCATTCATTCAAGCATTGCAACACTTGCAAAAATGGCCCAGGTCAGTGAGCCAACAGTAAACCGTTTTTGTCGACGACTCGATACAAAAGGTTTTCCAGATTTCAAGCTACACCTTGCGCAAAGCCTCGCACATGGTACCCCTTATGTGAATCGTAACGTCAATGAAGATGACGGACCAAGTGCCTACACTGCAAAAATATTCGAATCAACCATGGCCTGCTTAGATGTTGCTAAAAACACGTTAGATACATCGTTAATTAATCGAGCGGTTGATGTATTAACACAAGCAAACAAAATTTCATTCTTTGGTTTAGGTGCATCCTCTTCAGTTGCACATGATGCTTTAAATAAATTTTTCCGCTTTAATATCCCCGTTTCCTGCTTTGATGATATTGTGATGCAGAAGATGAGTTGCATAAATAGCAGTGAAGGTGATGTTATTGTACTAATATCGCATACGGGTCGTACTAAAGCACTCGTCGAAGTTGCCCAGCTTGCACGTGAAAACGATGCTTTTGTTATTGCATTAACCTCCTATGATTCACCACTTGCACTGCAAAGTAATTTAGTGCTTTCAATGAGTGTGCCGGAAGATACTGATATTTATATGCCAATGGCGTCTCGGATTGCACAACTGGTGCTGATCGATGTATTAGCAACGGGGTTTACACTACGACGGGGCCCCAAATTTAGAGATAATTTAAAACGTGTAAAAGATGGAATCAAAGATTCCCGTTTTGACAAATTTGACTCTAACGCCTAAAAATCTTTATTTTCAGCAATAATCGAGTATTGTTGCAAAGTAGCTACTAACATTTACAGGAGAATATAATGACAAGACGTACTAAAATCGTTACTACATTAGGTCCGGCAACTGACAGAGATAATAATCTAGAAAAAATTATTGAAGCTGGTGCAAATATGGTGCGCATGAATTTCTCTCATGGAGAAGCCATTGATCATGTGAGACGCGCTAATGAAGTACGTGAAATCGCTGCTCGTTTAGGCAAAGAAGTTGCCATTATGGGGGATTTACAAGGTCCTAAAATTCGAGTTTCTACATTTAAAGATAATAAAATTCAACTAGCTGTAGGTGATAAATTCACCTTAGACAGTGACATTGAAAAAGGTCAGGGTAACCAGCAGGCAGTTGGTCTTGATTACAAAACCTTGCCACAAGAAGTTGTAGCGGGCGATCTATTATTACTTGATGATGGCCGCGTGCAGCTTCAAGTCGAACAAGTAACGGGTAACAAAGTAGAAACAGTTGTGATCATTGGTGGCCCATTATCAAATAATAAAGGTATCAATAAACAAGGTGGTGGTTTATCCGCCCCAGCACTGACAGATAAAGATAAAAAAGACATTCTTACAGCGGCTCAAATTGGCTGTGATTATTTAGCGGTTTCTTTCCCACGCAGTGGTGACGATATTCATTATGCCCGTAAACTGGCTTTAGCTGCTGGCTGTCATGCAAAAATTGTCGCAAAAGTAGAACGTGCTGAAGCGGTTGAAACTCAGGAAGCTTTGGAAGATATCGTTCTTGCATCCGATGTTGTGATGGTTGCCCGCGGTGATTTAGGTGTTGAAATCGGCGATGCCCGCTTAGTCGGCGTACAAAAGAACATGATCCGTACAACTCGTCGATTAAACCGTGTGGTTATTACAGCAACACAAATGATGGAATCAATGATCAGTGCACCTATGCCAACGCGTGCAGAAGTAATGGATGTCGCCAATGCAGTACTTGACGGTACAGATGCGGTCATGCTTTCAGGAGAAACCGCTGCTGGTGATTATCCGGTTGAAACTGTAAAAGCGATGAGCGAAGTTTGTCTTGGTGCAGAAAAACACCCGAGCATTAATGTTTCTAATAACCGTATCAATTATACATTTGACGATCCGGGTGAAGCGTTAGCAATGACAACGATGTTTGCCGCTAACCATACCAATGGCGTTAAAGCGATTGTAGCCTTGACAGAATCAGGATCGACACCTTTGTTGATGTCCCGTTTAAGCTCTGGTTTACCTATCTACGCACTTTCAAGTAATCCGCAAACGTTAAATTATTGTGCGCTATACCGCGGTGTAACGCCTGTTAAATTCAGCTCAACAACTAGCGACAGTGTTGAATTTATAAGCAATGCACTACAGACACTCAAAGAAGCAGAGTTCTTACAAGAAGGTGATTTAATCCTGCTCACCCATGGTGATGACAATTATGCAGGATCAACAAATACCTGTAAGATTGTTAAAGTTTAAATTGTATTAAACAGCAAAAAGCCTCTCAATTGAGAGGCTTTTTTGTTTTTTCCATTTAAACTTCAATTAATAACACATAGTGCCTTTACACAATTTAACATCTTGCTGTAAGTATTTTTTCGCTCTGTTTAAGCTATTTTTCATTTCTCTATTTTTTAAGATAGCGGGCTCTTTTCCCGGTTCCATTATAAAAGGAGCGACACTCCACTTCATAATTAACATGTACACACTCTTTTCACCACGTATTATTTTATATAAACCCAACTCACCTTTTTTACTATCACGTCTTAATGAGCAAACATATTGGCCATAGTAGACGCTGTTGAGTGTTTGTTTATTAACTTCTGAGTCTGAAAATAAAACCTTTTCACAAATACTGTCAATAATACCTGCAATAGAAAGCGCAAAATGATGAATGGTCATCGATTGTGGTATATTGCTTAACGTTTGCTGGTTAATAAATGCCTTTATGTCACTTTGCTGCGGATAGTTAGGGATATATTCAATTTCAAAAAACTGCTCTAATTTTATCTCTTTTATTTTCTTCCACCCACCTTTCCAACCTGGGTAAACAGGTACAATGAACTCTTCTTGAGTTAGCTCTTCATGCGGAGTTTGCTCAGCCAAGGCAAGGTCGAAAAATTCTGAATCACAGGCTTCCGTTGAAAAGCGAACTGAATCGCCATCTGCACACTTATACACTTCGGCAAGTGTTACTACAGTAAATAAGGATAGGAAAATAAAAACGATAAGAGTTTTCGACATATAAGAAACGCCTTTTTACTTAACGATATATTGAGCTTACTTCTTATTTTGAAAATCGAAAAGAAAATAGCGGAATACTTTTTATAAATCTATCAAGTGAATATCTGAAATGCTTGGCTGTGAAAATTTTGTTTTTAATTCTTTTTTATTTTGCATGTGGATCTCTCCACCTTTAGCAATGCTGAAATGATCAGGCTGCTCATTAAATAAACTTTGGTATGCCATAACCAACTGCATACTATGGGCTTTTTGTTGCTCACTTAGTTTATTACCATCTAACCACTTTCCTGTTTCGATAACTTGTTTTAATTGCTTATAAAGTGACGGCGATATGTTTTTTGCATACTCAGTTAAATTTGACACAAGGATCACCTATTGTTGTATTAGAATGTTACTATTAAACTATGCTAAGTATATTGATTTAATGGAAGAATTCTACTCATGATTACTAAGATACTCAAAAGCACGCTAATTCTAATCGCATTAATCGCGACCATATCTTGTATCCCTAATAAAGAAGATGGTTTAGCAAATATCTGTAAATCATATCCAGAGCTTTGCAGTGACTTGCATCAAATTGGTGACTGTCGTTATAAACGAACAAGTCTTATTCGTGCTAGATATTATGATAAAATTGAACCAAATCAAACCCATACTCGTGCTTTGCTTACTGAATTGGATAACTATGAATCTTGTCTTGAATTAACACTATTTCTGCAGTTTACCCGTAATAAAGAACGAAAAGAGCTTCGTCTTGAAAACTATTTAGCGGCACAAAATTTGATGAAAGCTGTGCTAAAAGAGAGCAAAGGAACTCAAGATCCCCATCTTGCCTATTATTTATGGACTCGCTACCAAGACTTAGATGCCAGAACTGTTTTTTTAAATGCAGCAAATCAAAAAGATTTAAAAGATATTAAGCTATTAGCCAAGCTTGCAACTATCTATTCTACAGAAGATCCTCAACTTTCATTAAATCTGTTCTATAAAGCATTAAGAGAAAGTAAATCGTTAGATGAGCTTCCCCAAAATATATTTACTTCAATTATGACTATCTTTTACCAAAATAAACAATTTGCACAAGCTTACATTTGGGCACTAATAGCAAAAGAGGAAAATACAGAAAAAGAGTTTCCAATTAATTTAGATCTTATCTTACAAAAAGGTTTAATAAATGGAAAAAAACTGATCAACAATGAAGATGTTTTAGAAGATAAGGCTGATGCTTATCACAAGCAGCTAACAGACGGCATATTCAATTTAAAAGCGCCACAATTAGTTCAGTAGATATTTTGTTATATACCCAATCTGCCTCAAGATACAATAATCGGCAAACCAAGAGGTGACCATATTCGAGGCATGTTACGCCTTATCCTGCTATCCGAGCTGGCCTCTGAATTAGCATCTTGAAGTAGAATGGGACTTTCCTCCCATTCTCAGAAACATGGCATTAATATAGCTAACGACGAGATAGCATACTCAGACACATATTAAGATGTTCAACAATAAAACTAAACTGTGAAAAATCATCTTCACTTATCTTTTGGGATTTATCAAAAACCTGTGCGCTAATCACGCCTATCATTTTGTCTTCAATTTTTACTGGAGCAAAACAAATTGCTCCTCTGCCTACCAATTTGTCTATTTCAAGAGTGACATAATTGCGCCATTTCAGATCTCGGTGATCATTCACCAGTACAGCATTATCCATCTCTAAAACATGGCTAACAATATTCATGCTTTCATTTACAGTGATTGAACTGCGGAAGGTTTCAGCCTGCCCACGATTATCGTATGATGTTCGTGATTCCACGCAACTTTTATTACTGCTTAAAATCCAAAATGAACAACGGTCAAAACCAATAATGATCGCAGCCTGTTGTAAAGTGAAAGTTAAAAACTCATTGATATTTTGGCTGCTTTTAGTCAATTTGGTTAATGTTTTTAAAGCGGATAATAATGCTTGTTCCTGTGTTATTTGTGATAGCGCTGATTGTTTTACTTGATCAGTAAAATCAGATTCTTTAGGTAATACTTTAATATGTCTTTCTAAGACCGATGCGCCATATGATCCAAGTAACTCAATAGCTAAACGTCTCGTTTCTTCAATTCGCTCTTTTAGATGCTTAACATCTACTTTCATTATTTGACTAATATTTTTTAACAACCGATCAAAATCACTTTTTTTATTAGGAGGAGTCGCAATCGCAGCACTGAGTTGATTCGCTAAACTAATTGTCTGCATCTCAATAGTTCGGCTTTCAGGCTGATCTAAAGATTTAATTAATAATTCACCTAAGTGCCAGGTTTTAGCCAAACCTATACTGAGATCTTTAAATTGAATACCTGTTATTGAGGTGCAATATTGCCGGAATTCCTTTTCAGGTAAATCAACCTCTTTAATTAACTGCTCAGCCATATCACTACCGGTACTCCAGAATGATGTTTCTCCAATATGATATAACATGGCTGCTAAATAAACTTCCTCTTGTGTATCATCCCCATAGTCAGGCACCATCATTTTTGCTAATAATCCGGCATAAAAAGCATTTGCCATTAACATAGTTAAACGGTTATATACCTCAGGTCCCAAATTTTTGCTTTGTAATAATCCATCTAATATTTTTGACGTTAAGCAGATATTTTTAATCGCTTGAATACCAAGTACAATTGAAGCTCGAGAAACAGTAGTGACTTTTCTATATGAAACGCGGTTACAGTTATTGGCTACTTTTAATACACAAGAGGATAACGCTTGATCATGTAAAATTGCTTTGCTTAATTTGGGAATTGAAGAGATGTCATCATTTGAAAACTTATCAAGCATGCTCGCGACTGACGTAATAGCTGGTAACTCTTTTTTAGAAAGAATATCTATCCATTGTGCAGGTGTCCGTTTTACTTTTTCACGCATTAAAATTGTTCCTAATGAAAATTGATGGCGTTAACTTTGTTAAGAAAGTATATACCCAAACTACTTGGAAAGGCATAAATGAGCAAGCCGAGAAGTGACTAGCTTCTAGGTATAAGGGAATTATTTAACTCAACTTTTATATTAAAGAGCAATAGCAGTCAATTACTCACGCCCACTGAACATGCCATTTACATGGATTTTTATAAAGTTTGTAATCGTTAACATTCAATAACATAAACGTTTTTTAATAATGATGGAATAGTGCACTATTGACAAACTATAGATCACAACCATAGTTAAAACAGGGTCAAAAATAACAGCTGGATATAAAAGGACTTTATATCGTCATTAACACTCATTCATATTGCATATTTAATCAACAACTTATAGAAAAGCTCAAAGGGACTATTATGAAAAATTTAGGATTTTCACGCAAGATCACCCTTGCAGCCAGCATAATTATCGCCTTTTCATTAATTGTTTTAGCCTCGATTAACTATATAACGGTCATGAATCACACTCAAAGCAACCTGCAAGCCAACCTTGAGGAAACCTCGCAAACTGCCTCGAGTAATATTGCAAACTGGCTGAACAGTAAATTAAAAGCCATTGAAGCAATTGCTGAAGCGACTGGTGAGATTAGCCCCTCGATGGACAGATCCAAACTGGCACTGATTAAAAATGCAGGCAATTATGAATATGTTTATGTGGCCAACGAATCAGGCACCATGGTAATGGATGATCCAAATGAAACATTACCCGCAGATTATGATCCACGTATACGCCCTTGGTACACTAAAACTAAACAACTCAACTCAGCTTCATTTACCAAGCCCTATGTAGATGCAACAAGCGGCAGCGTATTGATTTCAGGCATGGCTCCCATTAATAAAAATGGTAATTTTACTGGCGTAGCAGCTGGTGACTTGTCACTTGACTTTATTGCGCAAACATTAGGGCTAGTTGATTTTTCAGGTACCGGCCATGTATACCTGATTTCAGATGATGGGACTGTCTTAGTTCATCAAAACAAAGCGCTAAATGAAAAAAACATTAGTGATCTTTATGCAAACGATAAGATAGTCATTCAACCTGAACTGGTCGAAGCATCCAGCGATTCAGGCACCGTTCTAGTTGGATTTTTCCCAATTAAAGGTGTGCCATCGGTTAATTGGTATCTGGCGGTTGAAGTCAATAAAGAGCTGGCGTTCTCGTCAATGAAAGAGATTCGTAATCTGGCTTTATCACTGACACCTCTCGCAGTTATTATTGCCGTTGTACTGCTGAGTTTACTGCTGGTTCAACTAACCAAACCCCTACGCACATTACAAACTGCGATGCGGGATATTGCGCAAGGTAATGGAGATCTAACCAAGCGCTTAACTATCACAAGTAGCGATGAAATAGGTAAATTGGCAGAGCACTTTAATACCTTTGTGGCCAATATTCATGACATGATGAAAGACTTTAAAAATCATTCTGATGAAATGTCATCAATTTCAGGGCAAATGCACAGCATATCTAGCCAAAGCCATAAAGAGATGGAAGCCAAATTGCGGTTAATGCACAAGGCGCGGCAGAAGCGGCCCAAGATGCTGATAATGAAGGTCAAGTAATCAATAAAGTGGTCGATGAAGCAATCTCATCAATTCAAGGCCTGGCAGATAATCTCGCGACCGCAGAGCAAGTTATTGGCGAACTGGAACATGAAGTAACAGATATCAGTACGGTATTAGATGTTATTAAAGGCATTGCAGATCAAACTAACCTTCTCGCTTTGAACGCGGCCATTGAAGCGGCTCGTGCTGGTGAACAAGGGCGAGGTTTTGCAGTTGTTGCAGATGAAGTACGTAACCTTGCAGGTAAAACCCAAGAGAGCACTGAAGAGATCAACTCCAAAATTGCAAGCTTACAAGACGGTGCTCGACGTGCAGTTGAATCGATGAAAGAAAGCCGGAAAACCAGTGATATTAGCGTACAAAAAGCTGGGGAAGCTGGCGAATCTCTGGTTCGAATTTCAGGCTCTGTATCGCGCATTTCTGAGATGAATATTCAGATAGCCACTGCGTCAGAAGAGCAAACCAACGTTACTGAAGAGATTGCCCGTAATATTGTGAATATTTCAGATGCAACTGAAGTTACCAATGTAGCTGCCAATGAAACAGTAAAAACCAGTGAAAAATTATCGGATATCGGCAAGGTGATTAACGATGAAGTAAACCAGTTTGTCATTTAACTAAGGAGCAAGGGTACTAATTAAGACTCTTATTTAATACCCTTATCAAACAAACGATATAGCTAATGCCATTCACTCAAGAGTGGCATTTTTTTTGTGCTAACAAGCTAGTTTCAAGCATATATACCCAAACGACCTCAAGATGCAGATTCAGAGCTTCGCCAGGATGCTAGAACAAGACGCAACATGATGAGAATGGTTATTCCCTTTTCAAGTGTTGCAACGCAGTGCTAGCTTTCGGGCGAAACTCCCGAAGGGCAAGG
>JABXKR010000066.1 GCA_013619145.1 Psychromonas sp.
TATAAGAGACAGTCCCTAATGAGTTAATTGCCCGTCATCCGATGCAGGATCGCTCATCAAGCCGATTACTTTCGTTAGATGGGAAAACGGGAGATTTAAACCATCTTCATTTTACCGATATTGTAAATCTGATTAATAAAGATGATTTACTTATTTTTAATGATACAAGGGTTATTCCTGCACGCTTGTTTGGTGAGAAAGAAACTGGCGGAAAAATCGAAGTGCTAGTCGAGCGGGTATTAGACGATAAAAGCTTTCTTGCTCATGTGCGCAGTTCAAAATCACCTAAACCGGGTTGTAAATTACGTTTAGAAAATAGCGTTGACGCACTTATGGTTGCACGTCATGGACCTCTGTTTGAGATCCATGTCGACAATGAAAAAAGTGTACTAGAAATATTAGAAAATATTGGCCATATGCCATTACCTCCCTATATTGACAGGCCGGATGAAGATGCGGATAAAGAGCGTTATCAAACGGTTTACAATAAAAATCCGGGTGCTGTCGCAGCGCCCACTGCAGGCTTACATTTTGATCAAAATATATTAGACCAACTGCAACATAAAGGTGTTGATTTTGCGTTTGTTACCCTGCATGTTGGTGCGGGTACTTTTCAGCCAGTTAAAGTGGATAATATACTCGACCATCAAATGCATAGTGAGTATGCGCAAGTTTCTCAGGTGGTTGTTGATAAAATTAATGCGACCAAAAAGAAAGGTGGTCGTGTTATTGCTGTGGGCACAACGTCTGTTCGCTCGATTGAAAGTGCAGCGCAGGCTACCATTGCGAAAGGAAAGCAACTTTCTCCCTATTTTTCTGAAACCAGTATCTTTATTTACCCAGGATATGAATTTCAATTAATTGATGCGATGGTCACTAATTTCCACCTATCTGAATCTACCTTGTTAATGTTAGTCAGTGCATTTTCCGGTAAAGAGCAGATTGATAATGCTTATAAAGTGGCAATAAACGAAAAATACCGTTTTTTTAGTTACGGTGATGCGATGTTTTTAACTAAAAAATAAACAATAAATTTTACAATAACAATCAGACTGTTTCTCTGATAAGGAAAACCATGAAATACGAATTATTAACAACAGACGGGCGCGCACGTCGCGGTCGCTTAACGTTTGAACGCGGTACGGTTGAAACGCCTGCATTTATGCCTGTTGGCACTTACGGCACGGTAAAGGGCATGACGCCCGAAGAGGTTGATGCGACAGGCGCTGAAATTCTACTCGGTAACACTTTCCACCTATGGTTACGTCCGGGTCAAAAAGTGATTAAACAACATGGCGATTTACATGATTTTATGAATTGGAAGGGGCCGATATTAACTGATTCCGGTGGTTTTCAAGTTTTTAGTCTGGGAAAAATGCGAAAAATCAAAGAAGAGGGTGTTTATTTTCGCAGCCCTGTTAATGGTGATAAAGTATTTTTATCGCCTGAAGTCTCGATGGAGATCCAATATGATTTGGGCTCTGATATCGTTATGATTTTTGATGAATGTACAGCATACCCGGCGACAGAAGAAGAAGCTGATGTTTCAATGAAATTATCACTTCGTTGGGCACAGCGCAGCCGCAATCGTTTTAATGAACTGGAAAATCCAAATGCATTGTTTGGCATCATTCAAGGTGGTTGTTATGAGCATCTGCGTGATGTATCGCTTGATGGTTTAACTAAAATTGGATTTGATGGCTATGCAATTGGTGGACTTGCTGTTGGTGAACCTAAAGACGAGATGCATCGAATCTTAGAGTATATCACGCCGAAAATACCGACAGATAAACCGCGCTATTTAATGGGGGTAGGTAAACCTGAAGATTTAGTTGAAGGAGTTCGTCGAGGCGTGGATATGTTTGACTGTGTAATGCCAACACGAAATGCGCGTAATGGTCATCTTTTTACAACTGATGGCGTTGTTAAAATTCGTAACGCTAAACATCGCGAAGATACAAGCCCTTTAGATGCAGAATGTGATTGTTATACATGTAAAAATTATACCCGTGCATACTTGTATCACCTTGACAAATGTGGAGAAATTCTTGGAGCACGTCTAAACACGATCCATAACTTACGTTACTATCAACGTTTGATGAAAGGTTTGCGTGATGCCATTGCACAAGGTACATTAGACGCATTCGTTGACTCGTTCTATAAGCGCATAGGTAAAGAAAAACCAATGATTAACGATTAACCGATTAAAACAATAATACTAATTTTTAAATAATAAGGGATACAAATGAGTTTATTTATTTCACAAGCACATGCAGCTGCTGAAGGCGCACCTGAACAAGGTGGTTTTTCTTTTATTTTTATGATGGTAATTTTTGCTGCGATTTTCTATTTTATGATTTATCGCCCACAAGCAAAACGTACTAAAGAGCATAAAAATCTGATGGATAACATTAGTAAAGGTGATGAAGTTTTAACACAAGGCGGATTGATTGGTCGTGTGGTTAAAATCAGTGCTGAAAGTGATTATGTTCAAATTGAGCTAAACGAGAATAACGTTATCGTTATTAAAAAGAATTTTATCAGCGCAGCCCTACCAAAAGGCACGCTTAAATCTATCTAATAAAGTTTAAGTCACTCTAAGAAAATGGCGAAGGGATCTGATTGCTTCGTCTTTCATTTTCCTTTAGCGTCTAATTAAAGGACAGTATCGTGTTAAATAAATACCCATTGTGGAAGTACCTACTGCTTGGCTTCATCGTGTTGATCAGTTTACTTTACGCAGCTCCGAATCTTTACGGAGAAGATCCAGCCATTCAAGTTTCCGCAACCCGTGGAGCAAAAGTAGAGCTTGCCACTTTAGATAAAGTGCAAGATCTTCTAAAAAATGCCAATATCAGCCCTAAAAGTGCCAGTCTGGAAAATGGACAAATATTAATTCGTCTAAACTCCAGCGAAGATCAACTCATTGCGCGTGAAACACTCGGCGAACAGTTAGGAGACGGCTTTATAACGGCTTTAAATTTAGCGCCTTCAACGCCAGCGTGGTTAGAAGCTATTGGTGGAGCCCCTTTAAAACTAGGTCTTGATTTACGCGGCGGAGTGCACTTCCTGATGGAAGTGGATATGGATGAAGCAGTCAGTAAAGCGCAAGAGCAGATGGTACAAGATCTTCGTTCAGAACTGCGTGAACAAAAAATTCGTTTCCGTGGTATCCGCAAAGCAAATAATGAAACAGGTGTTATTTTACGCTTTAGCGATGAATCTACGTTAGCAAAAGCAATCGATCATCTTAAACCAATCAATCCTGGTTATCAGTTCAGTGATAAAGAAGAAAACAGTGAATTTATACTGCAGATCTCTATGACTGAGCAAAAATTAAAATCAACCAAAGAAGATGCTCTGCAACAAAACTTAAGTATTCTACGTAATCGTGTTAACGAATTAGGTGTTGCTGAACCATTAGTTCAACGTCAAGGTGTTGATCGTATCGTTGTTGAACTGCCTGGTATTCAAGATACGGCAAGAGCAAAAGAGATTTTAGGTGCAACTGCGACGCTTGAGTTTCATCCGGCAGATTATGAGACAGATATTAATGATGCGTTAGCTGGTCGTTTACCTTCATCTTCAGTTGTTTATAAAGATCGTAACGGTCGTCCTGTGGTGGTTAAGAAAAAAATCATCTTAACTGGTAACCATATTGTTGATGCACAATCGAGTGCGGATGAGTATGGGCGTCCACAGGTGAGCATCTCTCTTGACTCAAAAGGCGGCAGTAAAATGTCTCGTTTTACCAAACATAATATTGGTAAGCCGATGGCAACACTGTTTATCGAATATTTACCTACGGGTAAGAAAAAAGCCAACGGTAAAGCTGAAATCGAAAAGCGTGAAGAGATTGCTAATGTTGCAACAATTCAAGCGCAGCTTGGTCGAAGTTTCCGTATTACGGGTTTAGATAATGCCGCTGAAGCACATAATTTAGCGCTGCTATTACGTGCCGGTGCGTTGATTGCACCGATTCAAATTGTTGAAGAACGTACAATTGGTCCGAGTTTAGGTCAGCAGAATATCGATAATGGTATTAAAGCGATGGCTTACGGTCTGCTTGCTGTGGTTTTATTTATGTTTGTTTATTACCGTAAATTTGGTGTTGTTGCTAATGCAGCCTTGTTATTTAACATCGTGATGATCGTCGGTGTGATGTCAATGATTCCGGGCGCGACATTAACGCTACCTGGTATTGCTGGTATTGTATTAACGGTTGGTATGGCAGTTGATGCTAATGTACTGATATTTGAGCGTATCCGCGAAGAGTTGCGTGCGGGTAAATCGATTCAGAAATCGATCCATGAAGGTTATGCAAATGCATTTTCAACTATTGCCGATGCAAATATTACAACCTTAATCACCGCAATTATTCTGTTTGCAGTTGGTACTGGACCGATTAAAGGTTTCGCAGTAACACTGATGATTGGTATTGCAACGTCAATGTTTACTTCTATTTTCGGAACGCGTGCTTTTGTTAACGCAATCTGGGGTGGTCGTAACGACATCAAGAAACTATCAATCTAAGCTTAAGGATAAATTATGTTGGAGTTATTTAAAGCGAAACAAACCGTTCGCTTTATGCAATATTCAAAACCTGCAAAGTGGTTTTCAATATTATTAATTGTGGGTTCATTAGTTACATTAAGTATTAACTGGTTAAACTGGGGACTTGATTTTACTGGTGGCACCTTAATTGAAGTTGGTTTTGAACAACCAGCTAACTTAACGGAAGTACGAGCAACACTTGCTGCTGCTGATTTTCCTGATGCTATTGTACAACACTTTGGCAGTAGCCATGAAGTGATGGTGCGTTTAGCGCCTCGTGAAGGGATAAAAGGTGAAGTTATCGGTAATCAGGTTTTAAATGCGCTACAAAGTGGTTCATTTGGCCAGGTTGAGATGCGACGCATAGAGTTTGTCGGTCCTAATGTAGGAGAAGAATTAGCAGAAGATGGTGGTTTAGCAATTATTCTCGCCTTGGTTTGTATTTTATTTTACGTTAGCGCGCGATTTGAGTGGCGTTTAGCACTTGGATCTGTATTGGCTCTGGCACACGATATCATCTTAACCTTAGGTGTGTTTTCATTCTTCCAAATTGAATTTGACTTAACTGTTCTGGCGGCACTATTGGCCGTGGTTGGTTACTCGCTGAATGATACAATTGTTGTGTTTGACCGTATTCGAGAAAACTTTCGTTTACTAACCACAGCAAGTCCAGAAGATGTAGTTGATCAGTCACTAACACAGACGTTAAGCAGAACATTGATAACGTCCGGTACAACTATTTTTGTATTAGCATCACTGTATATCGTCGGTGGTGCATTAATACACGGCTTTGCTACTGCGTTATTAATTGGTGTTGTTGTGGGTACTTATTCGTCAATTTATGTAGCAAGTGCACTGGCTATAAAACTAGGCATTTCTCGTGAACATATGATCCCTGAAGTTGTTGAAAAAGAGGGCGCGGATCAGGAAGCTTTACTTTAATTGCTATCAACTCAAAAAAAACACTGCTTGCAGTGTTTTTTTTTGTTTGTAAAATTATATCAGCCTTTACTTTATTATTATTATAGTTCACTCTTAAATCTCTTATCTACAAGGGTTTATTCATGAGATTTCATTTATCCGCAGTGCTTTTTTTGCCTATATTGCTGTTATTAACAGCCTGTTCGACTACTTCTCAAAGTAGTGATATTAGATCGCTAAATAATGATGTTACAACTGTACTTCCACTTGCCACTGCAGTACAAATTAATTATCAAGATGAAGTTAAGTTATTGCGTATTAATCAATTGATTGCAGAACAAAAAGACCTCGGTTTTCAACAACGTGCACGGTTATTTTACGACCGAGGCATTATTTATGATCGCATGGGGTTAAGTGCACACAGTCGTTATGATTTCACTCAAGCGATAAACATAGATCCTTCATTTGCAGCTGCCTATAACTCATTAGGTCTTTATCTGTTATTAGGTCAGTCTTATGATGATGCTTTTGAAGCTTTTGATTCAGCATTAGAACTATCTGAAAATATGCAATACAGTTATTTACATCGTGCTATTGGACTGTATCAGATACAACGTTATGCCTTAGCAAGTAATGATATTGAACAGTTTTATGAACTTGATATAAATGATCCCTATCGAATTTTGTGGCGTTATATTATTAACAGTAAAATTGATCCGGAAAATACATTAGCAAGATTACAAGCGGAAGATCAGTTAAACAATGACAATCGTTATGCCTGGGCTTTAATTGATGTAGTTGCCGGTAGAACAACAGAAAAAGAATTTTTTGAAACAGTTACCTATGGGGTTTATACAAATAAAGAGTTAGCACAACGTTTATGTGAAGCATATTTTTACCTTGCTCACTGGCACAAACTAGCTGGTAACCTGAACAAAGCTATTTATTATTTCAAATTAAGTACCGCAACTAATATTCACGATTTTATTGAATACAAATATTCATTAATTGAATTAGCTTCTATTCAATTAATGTTGCAAACTGAGTTGGCAAAACAATAGTTTTGCTCTTTTAGTTAGGGACACAAAAAAGGTAACCATTGGTTACCTTTTTTATTGGATCTGAAATTAGAAACTTAGCCTGCTTGATTATCCAAGAAGCGTTCAGCATCCAGAGCGGCCATACAACCAGTTCCTGCAGATGTGATTGCTTGACGGTAAATATGATCGCTAACATCTCCTGCAGCAAAAACACCTTCAATGCTTGTTTGCGTAGCATTGCCTTCACTACCAGTCTGTACTTTCAGGTAACCGTGATTCATTTCAAGTTGTCCAGCAAACATATCGGTATTTGGTTTATGCCCAATAGCAATAAACACACCCATCACTTCTAACTCTTCGGTTTTATCAGATAAAGTATCTTTTAAACGCAGCGCTGTAACGCCCATCTCATCACCTAGCACTTCATCTAAGATTCTGTCTGTATGCAAGATGATATTGCCGTTAGCAATTTTATCTTCTAAGCGATTTAATAGTATTTTCTCTGAGCGAAAACCAGTACGACGGTGAATTAAATGCACTTCAGATGCTATATTTGATAAATACAATGCTTCTTCAACCGCAGTATTACCGCCACCAACAACTGCCACTTTTTGATTACGATAGAAAAAACCATCACAAGTTGCACATGCAGAAACACCGCGACCTTTAAATGCCTCTTCTGAATCAAGACCTAAGTAGCGTGCAGATGCCCCTGTTGCGATAATCAAGGCGTCACAAGTGTATGTCTTGTCACCTTTAAGAGTGAAAGGGCGCTTAGTTAATTCAACTTCATTTATATGATCAATAATAATCTCTGTATCAAAACGCTCAACATGTGCTTTCATACTATCCATTAAACCAGGACCAGTCATTTCCGCACTGCCGCCTGGCCAGTTTTCCACTTCAGTGGTTGTGGTCAGTTGTCCGCCTTGTTGCATGCCCGTTATTAATACAGGGTTTAGATTAGCACGAGCAGCATAAACCGCCGCAGTATAACCAGCTGGACCAGATCCTAAAATTAATAGTTTGTGATGTTTAGTTTCACTCATAAAGATACCTTGAAATAAATATTTATAATTGCTTATAAGCAAGGAGTAAGCAATTAATGATGAAAGATTTTAGGAAGTTATAGTAAACCGACAAGTAAAAAATAGCAGTATAAAAAAACGGATATTTCAATGAAATATCCGTTTGATTTGATAGGGAAAAGCTATTGTTAAATTTTAAAGTGTTGCTTTTACCGTTTCACTGCTTGCCTGAGCACTTGCAAAACGGCTACCCGCTTGTTGTGTTGATTTTGCAAATGGAGTTCGCTCTGTAGCGCCAACAATGACAATTTCAGCATTAAGATCAAGTGGACCGCTAACCGTCCTGGTCATCGGTGATGTTGAAGATTGAGTAACGATACTAACAGTGCCTACTTTTTTGTTTGTATTATCGCTTTTAGCAGTTTCAACAACAGGTGCTTGTTCAACAACAAGTGTTTGTTCAACAACTGGTGCTTGTTCAACAACTGGTGCTTGTTCAACAACTGGTGCTTGTTCAACAACAGGTGCTTGCTCAACAACAGGTGCTTGCTCAACAACAGCTGTTTGTTCAACAACAGGTGCTTGTTCAACAACAGGTGCTTGTTCAACAACAGGTGTTTGTTCAACAACAGGTGTTTGTGTTGCAGTTTCAACCGTCACTGTTTCTTCTGCTTTACTTTCAGGTAAAACGTTAGAATTTTCTTCCGGTAAAATTTGCGCTGCCTGTTCAATGACTTGTGCAGAAATACTTTCGTGCAGTTGTTGTGCAACTTGCTCTGTAGCAGCGTTATTATCAAGTGTATTAATTTCACTTGCAATTGGTGCGGCTGCCATTGGTTTTTCTGCTTTTTTATTAGGTGCATCTTTTATTTCAGCGATAGCTTGATCAGCAACAGGTTCAAATTTACTTTCTGTTTTCGCTTGCGACTCTGGGTAGCGACTGCAAACAGGATCAAGTTGATCACTTGCTACTGTTCTTTCAATATTATCGTCGGTACTAATTGTTCTTTTCTTACGTTGACTATTGTTACGTAAGTAACGAGAACGACGGTTTGGTATTGCAACAGGTGCATGATCCTCTGCATTTACGCTTTGCTCTGCAGTTTGAGTGACATTTGTTTCAACGTCAGCTTCATTTTCAATTGCAGCCGAAGGTGTTTTTTTAGTCACGTCTTGAACCGCATCCAGTTTGTTCTGTACTGGTTGTTCAACTTGTGTTGCAACTGCTTCAACAACCGGTGCAGCTGTTTGTTCAACAGTGACTGCAGCTTCGTTATTTTGAATACGCACTTTTTTACGCATATTTCTACGTTTACGACGAACAGCTACCGCTTCTTCATTCTCTTTTTTAGTGTGAGTTGGCGGGGTTCTATCCTGCTTTTTAACACGATCCTTGTCTTTTCTATCAGTTGACCTAGGTTCGGTTGCTTTTGCCTCTGGACGAACTTTAGGAGTACGATTTTGATTGCGGTTACGATTAGCGTTGCTGCGTGGATTACGACTCTTATTTGAACGTTGACGCTGACTGCTTGGTTTTTTCTCCTCTTCTTGTTTGATCTCTTCCTCAGCGGAAAAGACAGATGCTAAAGTAGTAAGAAGTCGAGAAACAAGTGATGGTTTAGCCGCAACTTTATCCACAACTTTGGTGCTGCTAGCTTTTTTAGTCTCT
>JABXKR010000068.1 GCA_013619145.1 Psychromonas sp.
TTTTTAAATGTGGCGGAGGAGGAGAGATTTGAACTCTCGGAGAGCTATTAACCCTCGCTGGTTTTCAAGACCAGTGCATTCAGCCGCTCTGCCACCCCTCCGGAACAAAGCGAATAATACAGACTATAGGTTTCACTTGTAAAGCTTAAAATAACAAAAAAAAACCGTACGCCTAGAAAAACAACAACCTGAGCAAATAATCACCATAAAACATTGTTTTTTTAGCTTTTAGTTGTCAAACAACAAGCGATTAAGCAAATAAGTTGCTCACTAAATAGAGCGTTTTATCTACTGACAGGCGCTAAGTAATATGAGTTTGCGTTTTAATAATACAATTGTCAGGAAAAAACCGTCTTATTTCTCATATTTATTGTTGCCAAGTCGTTGCTCCTGTATCCTAGCGCCTTATTTATTATTTCATTTATTATTGCTAGGCAGACTGAATATGCAAGAGTTATATAACCCTAAAGAGATTGAAAACAAGTTCCAGACCAATTGGGATGAGAACCAATCATTTAAAGCCACGGAAGACCCGTCTAAAGAGAAATATTACTGCCTGTCAATGTTTCCATACCCAAGTGGTAAACTGCACATGGGCCATGTGCGTAATTACACCATCGGTGATGTAGTTTCTCGATACCAGCGTATGCAGGGTAAAAATGTAATGCAGCCTATGGGCTGGGATGCATTTGGTCTTCCTGCTGAAAATGCCGCGATTAAAAACAATACTGCACCGGCAGGCTGGACTTACGAAAATATCGCCTACATGAAAACCCAGCTTAAACAGTTAGGTTTTGGTTACGACTGGAGCCGCGAACTGGCAACCTGCCAGCCAGAATATTACCGCTGGGAACAATGGTTCTTCACTAAGCTGCTTGAAAAAGATTTAGTATACAAAAAAATGGCAACGGTTAACTGGGATCCGGTGGATCAGACGGTACTTGCAAACGAGCAGGTTATTGACGGCCGCGGCTGGCGCTCTGGTGCAGTTGTTGAGCAGAAAGAGATTCCACAGTGGTTTATTAAAATCACCGCTTACGCACAAGAATTATTAGATGATTTAGATCAGCTTGATGAATGGCCAGAGCAGGTTCGCACTATGCAGCGTAACTGGATCGGCCGTTCTGAAGGTGTCGAAATGGACTTTAAAGTAAGCGGCAGCGATCAATCGTTCTCTGTTTACACAACTCGCCCAGATACCGTAATGGGGGTTACCTATGTGGCAGTTGCCGCACAGCATCCTTTAGCACTTGCAGCAGCTGAAAACAACCCGGCATTAGCGGCCTTCTGCAAAAAATGTAAAAACGTAAAATTAGCAGAAGCTGAAATTGCGACAATGGATAAAGAAGGTGTTGATACCGGCCTTAAAGCGATTCACCCTATTACAGGTGAAGAAGTGCCGATCTGGACAGCTAACTTTGTACTGATGGGTTACGGCTCTGGTGCAGTTATGTCAGTACCTGCTCACGATCAACGTGATTACGAATTTGCTAATGAATACGGTTTAGAAATTAAAGCTGTTATCAAACCTGCAGACAGTGAAGTTGATGTGTCAACTGAGGCATATACTGAAAAAGGTATCTGTTTTAACTCTGGTGATTTTGACGGTTTAGATTTCACTGCAGCATTTGATGCGATTGAAGCAAAATTAGTAAGCGAAAGCAAAGGTAAACGCCAGGTTAACTTCCGTTTACGTGACTGGGGTGTTTCTCGTCAACGTTACTGGGGCGCGCCAATTCCAACATTAACATTAGAAGACGGCACGGTTGTACCAGTACCTGAAGATAAACTGCCGGTTGTATTACCTGAAGATGTGAAAATGAATGGTATTACTTCACCAATCAAAGCAGATTTAGAGTGGGCAAAAACCACTTATAACGGTCAGCCGGCAACACATGAAACAGATACCTTCGATACGTTTATGGAATCAAGCTGGTATTACGCACGTTACTGTTCACCACAAAGTGATGAACAGATGTTAGATCCGGCTAAAGCCAACTACTGGCTGCCGGTTGATCAATACATTGGTGGTATTGAGCACGCAATCCTGCACCTTTTATACTCACGTTTCTTCCACAAGTTATTACGTGACTTTGGATTAGTAAACTGTGATGAGCCGTACAAAAAACTCTTAACACAGGGTATGGTTTTAGCTGACGCTTATTACTATGAAGATGAGAAAGGCGGTAAAGTGTGGGTTTCTCCAAGCGATGCAATCACTGAAACCGATGAAAAAGGTAAAGTAATCAGCGCTAAAATGGAAAACGGCCAAGTACTTGTTTTTGACGGCATGTGCAAAATGTCTAAATCAAAAAATAACGGTATTGATCCGCAAGAGATGATTGATAAATACGGCGCAGACAGCGTGCGTTTATTTATGATGTTTGCCGCTCCAGCAGAGCAAACCCTTGAGTGGTCTGATTCGGCACTTGAAGGCTCTTTACGTTTCTTAAAACGTTTATGGAAAGTTTCATTTGAACACGTTGCACTAGGCGAAGTCGCTGACTTAGATGTTAAAGCACATACTGACGCTCAAAAAACGCTACGCCGTGAACTACATAAAACCATTGCTAAAGTGACCGATGATATCGGCCGCCGTCAGACATTTAATACAGCAATTGCATCGGTCATGGAGTTAATGAATAAATTAACTAAAGCGCCGACTAAAGCTGAACAGGATCGTGCTATTTTACAAGAAGCCCTGCTTGCTGTGGTTAAACTGTTGTCTCCTATTACGCCGCATATCTCAGCAGAGTTATTTGAAGCATTAGGACAGTCTGAGGATATCTTAAATGCACCTTGGCCGAGTGTTGATCAAAGTGCGTTAGTTGAAGACTCAAAACTAATTATCGTACAGGTTAACGGTAAGTTACGCAGTAAACTAACAGTGCCTGCCGATGCAGGTAAAGACGCGGTTGAAACACTTGCACTAGCGGATGAAAATGTGAACAAATTTACCGATGGTAAAACTGTTCGCAAAATTATTTTTGTTCCAGGTAAATTACTGAATATTGTGGCTAACTAAATAGTCGTTAATCAACAATAACCGAGAGTAGAAACCACCCTGCTCTCGCATTCAGATCAAATCAAACAACTTAAAAGGCTGCCTATGCACATCCACTTTATCAAAGCTTTTTACCTTAAACTCAGCTTTATTTTATTGTCTGTTTTATTAATAAGTGGTTGCGGTTTTCACCTGAAACACAATGACGGCCTTGCCGATAAATATCCAAAAATCTTCCTGCAAAGTAGCGATCCCAACGGTGAATTAACACGTTTTGTTAAAATTCGTTTACGTGGTGCAGGTATTGAAATTATGTCATTACCCGCGGCAGATATTGCCACACTTAAAATAGGGGCTGAACGCCGTTCATCCCGCACCATCTCCCTTTATGTTAACGCACAAAATGCGGAGCAAGAGTTAGGTTATAATCTCAGTTATTCCATCCAAAGTCCTGGTTATCAAACCCAATCATTTACCGTTAACCTGTATCGTGATTTCCTTGATAACCCTGCTCAAGCATTAGCTAAATCACGTGAAGAGGAGTTATTAACCCAAGAGCTTCGCGTCATTGCAGCCGATCATATTATTACAACTATGCTCAGCTTGAAAAATGAAAGAAGTGATCTGATTAAAAATAATGAAAGCAATGAGTAATTAACAATGCGTATTTATCCGGAGCAATTGTTGCAGCATCTCAAACAACAGTTGCCAAGTTGCTGTCTTATTTTTGGGGATGAAGCGCTACTTTGCTTAGAAGCGCTTGATCAAGTTCAGCAGATAGCCAAATCACAAGGCTACTTAGAGAAATTTAGTTTTAGTCTTGATGGTAATTTTGAAAAAGATCTGATTTTTAGTGAATTTAACAGCCTCTCTCTCTTTTCAGAAAAAAAGATAATCGAACTAACCTTCACTAAAACCAGCAAAGATAATACCGCTTTTATACGCGAAATTACGCAGCTGTTACATGCAGATATCTTATTAGTACTGCAGGGTCCAAAACTCAACAACCAGCAGATGAATAGTGTGTGGTTTAAAACGCTAGAGCAGCAAGGGATCTTTGTCAGCACCAACCAGCCTCCTGCACATCGTTTTCCACAGTGGGTTTTTCAACGACTTAAAACATTACATTTACGAGCTAATAAAGAGGTCGTTGATTACCTATGCATTCACTTTGAAGGCAATTTATTGGCGGCCAAACAAGAGTTTGAAAAACTTGCTCTATTATACCCAAAGCAGCATTTAACCCTGCAGCAAGTAGAGCAAAGTATTACTACTCATAATCATTTCAGTCTATTTCAATGGACTGATAGTTTATTAGCTGGTGAACTGACGCGTGCAACACGGATTTTAAAGCAGCTAAAAGCTGAAGGCACTGAACTACTATTGCTCAGTGCAACACTAAGCAATGAAATACAAAAACTGCTTAAATTAAGTTATCAAAGTCAGCATACCCCGCTAGCACAACTGCTTAACCAGCAAAAACCAAAACTGTGGCCAGCCAAACAAAAACTAATTAGCGATGTTTTATCACGTTTAAGCACCAGTCAATTTGAAAAACTGACTATTGAGTGTGCGGCAATGGAAATTGCTATAAAAGTTGAAAATAGTGACAATAATTGGTTAAAACTTGAGGCTATCACAGCCTCTTTTTTCTGACTTTAAAAGAGAAAAACAATAGATGCACAATAATAGCCAACAACAAGCAATTGGATTTTTAGGAGGTACCTTTGATCCTATTCATTTTGGACATCTACGCCCAGCTCTGGAAATAAGCGAGGCATTATCACTGCAACAACTTTTTCTAATGCCTAACCATATTGCGCCTCACAAATCAGCCAGCCACGCCACCGCCAAACAACGCAGCGAAATGGTGAAATTAGCAATACAGCATCAAGCTAGAATAGAGATGGATACACGGGAATTAAATCGTGCTAAGCCCAGCTACACTATCGACACCTTAAAAGAATTAAAAGCGCTTTACCCTAGCACACCAATCTGTTTTATTATGGGGATGGACTCTTTAATCAGTTTTGATACTTGGTTTCAATGGCAGGAGATACTCAATTATTGTCATTTAATTATTAGCCAGCGCCCAAGATGGCATTGCCAGTTCAATAGCGCAGTACAGGAGGTTGTTGATCGTTGTAAAACAACCAACAAACAGGAGCTGCATAACTTACAGTCAGGTAAAATCTATTTTCAAACCACCAGTCAACTTGACATTTCATCAACTGAAATTCGCCAGTTATTAAACAAAAAAATCAGTATTGATTATTTAGTACCCGAAGCCGTTAACGACTATATTAAAGAGCATAAGTTATATGAGGCTATTTCCAACTAGCCCTGTCACAGTTAGCAATAAATAATGAGGAAAAATCATGCCATTAATTAAGAGTGTTTTTTTTATTTTTTTTGCTAGCTTTTTACTCGCCTCTATCAGTTACGCAACACCTCCGCCAGAGCCTAAGCAACAAGCAATTTACAGCCAAATGTCCATCCATCATCCGGTTTGGGCAGAACATGGCATGGTATCAACACAAGAGGCTTTAGCAACACAAATTGGGGTGGATATTCTCAAACAAGGTGGTAATGCAGTTGATGCTGCGGTTGCGGTTGGTTACGCACTTGCAGTAACGCTACCAAGAGCCGGAAATCTTGGCGGTGGTGGTTTTATGCTAGTTTATTTAGCAAAAGAGCAGCGTGCCATTGCCATTGATTATCGAGAAAAAGCCCCGGCAAAAGCCACTCGCGATATGTATTTAGACAAAAATGGCCATGTGCAAAAACAGCTATCTCGTAGTCATGGCCTAGCGGTCGGTACACCGGGTACAGTGATGGGGCTGGAACTTGCCCGTAAAAGATACGGCTCATTAAGTCGCAATGTTTTATTAGCACCGGCCATTAAACTGGCCGCATCAGGTTTTATTGTCAGCCCAGACTTAGCAAATTCATTAAATAGAGCAAAACCACGTTTAAGCCAATGGCCAAGTAGCAAAAAAATCTTCTATAAAGAAGATGGAAGCAGTTACCAAGCGGGAGAACTGTTTATACAAAAGGATTTATCACGCAGCTTAAAACGCATTGCAGAACAAGGGAGTGACGGCTTTTATCAAGGTCTTACCGCCTCACAAATTGAAAAATCAGTCAAACAGGCTGGCGGTTTTGTTTCACAAAAAGATCTAAAAAATTATCAGGCCATTGAACGTTTGCCCATTCAGGGCAACTACCGAGGTTATCAGGTAATCTCTATGCCTCCGCCCTCTTCTGGAGGTGTGCATATAGTACAGATGTTAAATATGTTAGAAAAATACCCGTTAGCGAAAATGGGACATAACAGTGCTGAAAGTATTCACCTAATGGTTGAAAGCATGCGCCGTGCTTACGCTGATCGCAGCCTTTACCTTGGAGATAGTGACTTTGTAAACGTACCAGTCATGGCCTTAACAGATAAAAAATATGCACAATATCTGATTAAAGGTATCGATCCAAATAAAGCATCATTAAGTAAGAATATAAGCCCCGGCAAGCTGCAACCTTATGAAAGCAATGAAACCACCCATTTCAGTATTATGGATAAATGGGGTAATGCCGTATCTAATACCTACACACTCAATTTCAGTTATGGCTCGGGATTAGTTGCGCAAGGCACGGGTATTTTACTTAATAACGAAATGGATGATTTTTCAGCTAAACCCGGTGAGCCAAACGGTTACGGTTTAATTGGTGGGGAGGCAAATTCCATTGAGGCTAATAAACGTCCGCTAAGTTCGATGAGCCCGACAATGATACTTAAAAATAATCGTCCCTATTTAATTACAGGCACCCCCGGTGGCTCTCGTATTATCAGCACAACACTGCAAATAATTTTAAACGTGCTAGATTATAAAATGAATATAGCAGAAGCAAGCGCAGCCGTGCGTATTCATCACCAGTGGTTACCCGATTATATTCGCGTAGAAAAAGGCTTAAATAAAGACACCATTAAACTACTTAAAGAAAAGGGCCATAAAGTCAAAGTACAATCGGTTATGGGGAGCACACAAACTATTATGAAAAACGACAAAGGGTTATATGGCGCATCCGACCCACGAAAACCCTCAGCATTAAGTAAAGGTTACTAAAGAGTATTGCGCTTTCATTATCCCGAGCTGTGGTTAACTAAAATTATAAGTAATAATAATCGAGCCGTAACGGGAACTCTCATTTTGCCCATGATACTGATCTGTCTGCTGCAATAGTGTATATACAAAGTTCCAGCTATTGAAATTAACCATAATACCTGCCGATATAGCAAACTGTTGATGGATCAGATCTACACTATGACTATCTTGAAAAGTATTACCATCCATAAAAATATCATTGGCAACATAAAAGGCGGATGCATTAGCAAAAAGATACCAGCCATTGGCGCTATTATTAAAACGGTTGAATTTCCTAATGGGAAATGCAGAAGCCGATGAAAAATTATTTGACAAATCTTCCCCCCAACGCACTCCCACTCCAGCCCCAACATCTGAACGTAAATTACCTATTCCACCATTTAAACCGGTAATCACATCAAACTCAGCAATACCTAAAGGTTTATCATAAACACGCCACAAACGTTGCGCTTGCACACGAAAGACAAATTCATTGTTAATTTGATTATCCCAACCTTGCGGTTCACTCGCCCCGATTATTTTATGTACCATATGTTGCACATATTCAGCGCCGGAGGCCGGACCAACAACTCCTAAAGTTAAGCTTAGTTGATCGTTGATAACATTGTCATAAGCGCTTAACTGCGCATCCCAGGCAAGTAATCCAACGTAGGGCGCATCCTCTTCAACAAGTTCTTTAACAGAGATATCAATCGCCGTTTGTATTAGTTGCCCAACAGTATAGGCAACGCTATAGGTTTTATCTGATTGTGAAGTTAAATAACTTTTATCAGCAATATAGGCTATCCATAATGGTAAAGTTTCATTATCTAATGCACTCACATCATTATATCCCCAAGAAAAAATCAGGCCGTTGCTATAGAGACCATCATCTCTAAAAAAAGAATCATTTTCAAAAGAGAAACTAATAAAGTCTACCTTATCGTTATCAGCATAACTAAGCGGGGTGAACAGCAGCATTACAAAAATAATTAATGTTTTCATATCCCCTCTTTTTTTATTATCTGTTATCACTGATTTTTTAATTCTTAATGTAGAAAATCATTTTATAAAGATATGGAAAAGTGCTGAAAGTAATTTAAGGTCAATCACTAAACAAGTTAATTCAACCACTTGTGCTTTTATTGATAATAACAAGATATTATTTATGTTTTCAGCATTTATCGTCGTAAATAACCAAAAACTAGTTTTTAAGTGACCATTACTTCACTTTGAAAGTGCAAAGCTAATTAAACAAGTAGTGTAAAACCAGATGCTCAACAAATAATTTTGATTTTTCCGCATTGCCTTTAAGATGCAAACCATACTGGACTAATTGCTTATTCTTACTTATTTTTTTACTGTTTTTCACTGCAACAGGAATCATTTGAGCTTCCTGTTCACTATCAAGAGTAACTTTTAAAAGATAATTTTTATCAAGGGGCGCCCCTTTTATTGGAGCACCAGTGAATGCGCCACCATTAATCGAAATATCGGTTAATACCCCTTGGGAGCAGGGCTTTTGTGTTTGTTGATCGAGTAGCGATGCATCGAGATGTGTTGGCAGGCGAGAATGTAAACGTAATGCAACCTGCTGTATACTTTTAGGGTAATCCAGAACTAACCAACGCCCCGCAATACTCATCAGTTTTTGTACCTGACTTTGGAAAGCTATAATATTGGCGTCAGGTTGGTCACTATTCACTAGACGCACAATCACTTTTTGCCCTTCTCGAATATACTCTTTAGCTGATAACCACTCAGAATCACTGCTCATAGCTAAAATAACCGACATATATGGATCAACACCAATCAAACGGGTTTTTATACGGATAGGCTGTGTCGGCGTAATTATTTGTAAATAGACCTCTGTTTCACAGGGCATTTTATTTAAATGTGCATATTCGTCCAATAACTGATTAACCACTTAAATGCTCCTATTGATCACAATAAGTTAAATAAGT
>JABXKR010000071.1 GCA_013619145.1 Psychromonas sp.
CTTCATTATTGATCATTAACGATAACTCGTATGGCTGAGTCGTGTCAAGAATTATTGAATCGTTTACAATTGCCATGTTACCAGCATTATCATCAGCCTTAAAATAAACGGTTTTTTCACCATCCATTTTTAAATTTTGTTTGGAATTGGAAAATAACAGTTCCCCCTCTTTGTTACGTTCGTAACGCCATGATACAGCTAATGCCTGGGCTAAGTTATCACTTACTTTTACTGTTTGCCCTGTTTCTGAGTCTTTTAAATTTTCACTTGTTCGCCCACCAAGAAAGGCACTCACAGTAACATAGTCGTCGACGGAGATTGATGTGGCAAAACTAGCAAGAGGCAGTGTAGACAAAACAATAAGTGGAATTAATTTTGTAAGTTTATTCATTTCATCACCCGTAAGTTTATTTAATAAAGTTGCTGGTACTTAGTAAACAGAGTAGTAGAAATAAATCTTGATTACGATATTTAAAATGTAAATGTTAGCCTGAATTAGCAAATTTATTTTTTATTACGACGTTGCCACTTTTTAGTTATGGTAAAACGCCAAAAAGCACGGAATAGGGCATATCCTAAAATTGAACTTGTGATACCAATAATAAAGCAGCCTAACAGTAGCGCAGGCGCAATGGTTTCCAGTATTTGACCTAGCCATGTAAACGACAGTTCAAAATTAAACTCAACAACCGGTTCTTGTAAGATAAATGCCCCGAAACGATATGCGCCATAGAATAATGGCGGCATAGTGATCGGGTTAGAGATCCAGACTAAAGCGACAGAGAGGGGAAGGTTTACAGTAAAGATCATGGCTATAACTGCTGCCAATAGCATTTGAAACGGGATCGGCATCCAGGCACAAAATAAACCCACGGCCACAGCACCAGCTGCACTACGGCGGTTTAAATGCCATAAATTGGGGTTATGTAAAGCTTCGCCAAAGTGTTTAAGGTGAGGGTGTGCTTTTAATGTTTCTGGATTTGGCGAAAAACGCTTAATAAATTTTTTTGGCATATAATTAGGATTTATTGTTAATGAATTCGGATAATAATGCGCATAGTTTTGTGGCTAGCAATTGCTGTTTTTGTATCAAGCCTATTTTGGCCGCAGCTATTAAATGATAAAAGCATTATTTACTGTCTGGTTATGTTTTTTGTTTTATTAACCCTGCCACGTTTACGTATTTTAGCAGTAATTCCGCTTAGCGCTGTTTATTTTACATTTTATGCGCACTTAACATTGACTGGAAGTTTACCCATATCTCAGTTAAATATTGCGCTGCCTTTCTCTAACTCTACTTCTTTACAAGCGCTTGTTGACGGGCAAGACCATAACATAATAGTGCAAGTTAATTCATTAATAAGTAATAAAAATAAAGGTTATTTTACGGCTAAATTAATTGAACTTGATGGTCATCACTTAAATTATTCTCCACAGTTAGAGATGCGTTGGTATAAGCCGACATTAGATGTCCAGGCGGGAGAAAGACACCGTTTTAGAGTTCGTTTTAAACCAGTTTATGGACCAAGGGGGTTATACCAGCCGGATTCGATGGTCAAAAATGGCGTTTTTCTCAGCATATCGCTTATCAGGCAAGAATTAAAGCGCATCTGTCACTGCAATCAGGCAAACTTTCTTTTCGCGCTTATTTATATCAGAAAGTTAAAACGCTATCAGATTCTTTAAATAACCAAGGCATTATTTTAGCACTCTCTTTTGCCGATAAAACATTAATTAGTCTGCAAAAAAAAGAGCAGATCAAAAAGCTTACTATTTCACATCTGTTTGCTATTTCGGGTTTACATATTGGTTTGCTTTTTTCCTTTGTTTATCTGTTGTTACATCTATTGGTGAGTCGTTTTTTTGCGCAACGCTATCTAGGTTGGATCTCTTGGCGTTTGGTTAATTTTACCGCCTTGGCCGGGGCGCTGTTTTATGCCTACCTTGCTGGCTTTTCGCTACCTACGCAACGCGCATTTTTAATGTTGTTATTTGCAGTGTTAGTTTTATCTATGAAACGAAAATGTGCTCTATTTGATCTACTGAGCGTAACCCTGTTTGTTATTTTATTGTGGGATCCATTATCTGTATTGAGTTTAAGTTTATGGTTATCTTTTGCCGCTGTTTCTATTATCTTAATTGTTTTATGGCGTTTTCCGAGTGTTACGCAACTGCAAAAACAGGGGGAAATAGATAGCCGGTTTTTTGTTATCAGGCGCTATTTGAAATTCCTGTTTTTAATTCAATTATCCTTAACTTTATTAATGATGCCGATCCAGTTGGTAAGCTTTTCCGCATTTAGTTTGTTATCACCCTTTATTAATTTTATTGCCGTTCCTCTTTTTTCGCTACTAATTATCCCTTTGATTTTGTTAGGTTGTTTGTTTTCACTTGTCGCAGAGCCGATTGCACTGCTGCTCTTTTCAAGTGCCGATCGGATAATCAGTTTTTTCTTTACACTCTTTGCTGGGGGCGAAGCAGCTTATCAAACCTATTCAGCTGCTTATTCAGGGCTTATTATTCTATTAATCAGTTTGAGTGTTGTTGTATTTATTATCCATTTTCAGGCAGGTAATAATCGTAAAATCAGCTATATTTTTGCCGTTACTATGCTTAGTTTTGCTTTCCTTTCATTTTGGAAAATAAAAGATAATGATCCAGCACAATGGTTTGTTGAGGTCATGGATGTTGGCCAAGGTTCGGCGGTACTGGTTAGAAGCCAGGAGCAAACATTGCTCTATGATACAGGTCCGCGTTACCCGTCAGGTTTTAGCTCTGCCGCAAGTGAAATTGTGCCCTATTTACATTCACTTGGTATTGAGCAGTTAGATTATTTAGTTATTAGTCACAGTGATATTGACCATGCAGGTGGATTTGCGGTTATCAATGAAGCATTCAAACCTAAGCTGATTATTCTCGGCGAATCATTAGTTCAAAATAAAACCGCTAATATAAATGCACTATTATGCAAAGCGGGTGATCACTGGTCTTTGGGGGCACTGTCTGTTGATGCTTTATCACCATTTTCTTTAACTAAGAATAACAATAATAATTCCTGTGTATTACATGTAAGTGATGGCAAACATTCGTTATTGCTAACCGGGGATATTGAGAAAAAACAGGAGTTATTATTGCTTGAAAAATTGGCATTGCCACTTCAAAGTGATCTATTATTTGCTCCCCATCATGGCAGTAAGCATTCGTCGAGTGAAGATTTTATTAAAATGGTTTCTCCGCAGTGGGTAATTTTTAATGCCGGATTTATGAACCATTGGGGATTTCGACTGCTGAGGTTAAATTACGCTATAAAAATCAGGCTGTTAAAATGGTAAATAGTGGTTTAAGCGGCTTTATTCGTTTTAATATAAGAAAAGAACAAATTAAGATGCAAACATATAGAGAAGATCTTGCATCTTATTGGTATCATCATTCTTTGTCTCTCTCAACATACTAAACAACTGTGTGATTAAGTTGTTTAATTATTTAATTATTAAATTATTTGGTATATCCATGGAAAACACAGAAGATAACGGCTGGCCGGTTTTTAAACGTTTAGTCGGTTACGTACAAGATTTTAAAATAGCGCTGTTTGTAGGCATTGTTGGCATGGTGGGTTATGCCAGTGTAGATATGTTACTTATCTGGTCGCTACAACCTCTGTTAGACAATGGTTTAACGGGGCAAGATCCAACGATTTTAAAGATGATGCCCTATTTTGTGGTAATTGTGATCGCTTTTCGTGGGCTCTTTGCCTTTCTCAGCTCCTACTGCATGGCGTGGGTAGGCAACCACGTGGTGATGAAACTACAACGACAACTGTTTAGCCAACTAATGGCGTTACCGATTAGCTTTTTTGACAAAACTAATACCGGCGATCTGCTTTCTAAAATTACCTATGATGCCAGTCAAGTCTCAAATGCAGCCAGTAATGCCCTTGTTAAAATATTTCGAGAAGGCGCGCTATTAATTGGTTTAGTGGCGATGATGTTCTATCAAAGCTGGCAACTATCAATGGTGTTTTTTATTGTCGCCCCATTAGTCGGCATTGCCATCAGCATTGTAAGTAAACGTTTTCGTAAAATTGGTAAAAACCTACAAAATGCAATGGGGTTAGTAACGACTTCATCAGAGCAGATGTTAAAGGGCCACAAAGAGGTATTGATGTTTGGTGGCCAACAGGTTGAAAGGGATAAGTTTGATAGGGTGAGTAATACCGTACGCACGCAAAATATGAAGATGGCCAGCGCTAATGCGATAAGCGTACCGATCATTCAAACTATTGCCTCTTTCGCCCTTGCATTTGTGCTCTTTTTAGCGACCTTCCCAGAGATCATGGATACCCTCTCGGCGGGTAAATTTGTGGTGATTATTAGCGCGATGATGGGCTTGATGAAACCGATTAAAAATATTACCCAAGTAAATAATGAAATACAAAAGGGGATTGCAGCCAGCAAAAGTCTATTTACTATGTTAGATAAAAGCGTGGCTAAAGATGAAGGTACGCTAGAGGTCAAACGTGTTAACGGTGATATTGAACTAAACAGTGTTATTTTTACTTATCCAAGTGCAGAAAAACCAGCATTAAATAATGTCAGTTTTGACTTGAAAGCGGGACAAACCTTTGCATTAGTAGGGCGCTCTGGCTCAGGTAAATCAACCATCGCTAACCTGTTAACTCGTTTTTATGATATTGATTCAGGCGCTATAAAAATTGATGGCGTCAATATTAATGAGTACACATTAAGTTCACTGCGTGATCAGGTGGCAGTGGTTTCACAAAATGTACATCTATTTAATGATTCCATCGCCAATAATATCGCTTATGCTGCGACGGATAAATACAGTCGTGATGATATTATTAAAGCGGCTGAAACGGCGCATGCGATGGAGTTTATCAGTAGTTTTCCCGAGGGATTAGACACGGTGATAGGCGAAAATGGCGCGCTACTTTCGGGTGGACAACGTCAGCGTTTAGCGATTGCACGTGCACTGCTACGTGATGCACCGATACTGATTTTAGATGAAGCCACCTCGGCATTAGATACGGAATCTGAGCGTCATATTCAAGCCGCGCTCGATGAACTACAAAAAAATCGTACCTCGATTGTGATTGCGCACCGTCTTTCCACCATTGAACATGCTGATCAAATTTTAGTGGTTGATGGAGGCTCGGTGGTTGAATCGGGTACACATGCACAACTTTTAGAGAAAAAATCGATTTACCACACTTTAAACAAGTTACAAGCATCGGGTGAACTGTAATGAAGTTTTGGTATCAAACGCTTAAATGGTGGGCTTGGGGCTTATATCCTTTCTCCCTATTGCTATTAATTATCAGCAAAGTACGCCGTTTTTGGTTACAAAAATCAGCACTAAAAAGCAGTGAAAACCGTTTGCCTGTTATTGTAGTGGGTAATATCTCCGTCGGTGGCAATGGTAAAACGCCCTTTGTTATCTGGTTATGCGAACTGCTTATTAAAGTGGGTTATAAACCGGGTATTATCAGTCGAGGTTATGGTGGGAAAAGTGCGTCTTATCCATTATTGCTAACCAGTGAAACTGAGGGAAATGAAGCAGGGGATGAGCCTGTCATGTTGTTTAAACGCTTAGGGATACCGATTGTGGTTGATCCTAAACGTGTAAATGCGGCTAACTACCTCAGTGAACAGTGTGATGTGGACATTATTATCACCGATGATGGTCTGCAACACTATGCCTTATCTCGTGATATTGAGATTGTCGTCGTGGATGGTAAACGCCGCTTTGGTAATCAAAAATTGATGCCAATGGGTCCCTTAAGGGAGCCCTTATCTCGCCTCAAAGAGGTTGATTTTATTATTAATAATGGTGAGCAAGCGGATAATGAAGTGACCATGTGGCTTGAGCCTCAAGCTTGTAAAGCTGTCGATGGACGTAAAGCATGTTTACCGAAACTAAGTAAAGCAAATGCGTGTGCAGCCATTGGTTATCCACAACGGTTTTTTGATACCCTGCAAAAACAGAATTTTGAGATAGACAAAGCGATTGCGTTTGCTGATCACCACGCTTTTAGCAAAGATGATTTTAAACAATTTGATAATGATATACCGTTATTGATGACTGAAAAAGATGCGGTGAAATGCACCACTTTCGCACAACCGAACTGGTGGTATTTACCGATTAGTGCGCAGTTACCAGCATCCTTTGAAAAACAGTTATTAGAGAAGATTAAGGAAATAAAATGATAGACATTAAATTGCTCGATATTATCGCTTGTCCAGTATGTAAAGGTAAATTGGCTTTCAAAAAAGAAACTAATGAGCTTATCTGTAAATTTGATCATCTTGCTTATCCGGTTGTTGATGGCATTCCTGCATTATTGCAAGTTCGAGCGCGCACCATTACGGCAGACGAGGAAGTATAACTATGTCTTTTATTGTTGTTATTCCTGCTCGATATCAGTCAACCCGCTTGCCTGCTAAACCACTGCTTGAGATTATGGGAAAAACCATGATTGAACGCGTCGCAGAGCAGGCCTTAAAAAGTGGTGCATCGCGAGTGATTGTCGCAACAGATGATCAGCGTATCCTTGATGCTTTAAGTGAAATAGATAAGATTGAAGTCTGCATGACCTCAAAAACTCATGAATCAGGCACGGATCGTTTAGCTGAAGTATGCCAAAAGTATCAATTTGCAAGCGATGAGATAATCGTTAATGTGCAGGGGGATGAGCCGTTAATTCCACCTGCGGTGATCCGCCAGGTTGCCACCAATCTGCATAATAACAGCAGTGCCAGTGTGGCTACATTAAGCGCACCTGTTGAAGAATTTGCAGATGTGTTTAATGCTAATGCTGTAAAAGTGGTCACAGATAAAAACGATATGGCACTTTATTTTAGCCGCGCTACAATTCCTTGGGATCGTGATGATTTCACTGCTGAAAATCAAAGTAAGCAGTTAGTTAATAGCAGCAACTTGCAACGCCATATTGGCATTTACGCATATCGAGTCGATTTTCTGGCAGAGTATGCGCAACTGTCCGTTTCTCCACTAGAATCAATTGAAAAGCTTGAGCAGTTGCGGGTGTTATGGCATGGTTTTAAAATTCATGTGCAACAAGCCTGTGAAGTGCCTCCTGCAGGTATTGATACGTTTGATGATTTACAACGTGTTATTGATTATTTATCGAATTAGGAAAAGTAATGAAAATTAAACTGTTACTTGTGTTTTGTATGAGCTTTGTACTCATTGCATGCAGTGATCAACGACAAGCTCGACTCAACAGCAATATTCAAAGCGCAGATTATCTGGTCAATAACTTAGGTCAGAACCTAGATGCAAATGCCATTCGTAATGCGATGATCTTACGCGAATATGCGAAATTGCTGGAGCAGGATAAACCAGAGCTTAAACCGCTGCTGGGGCAATTAAGTCGTGATGCAAGTCGTGACGGGCCAATGTTTCAGGGGCTGCAAAATCGTTTAAAAACCGTTAAAGAGCAGCCTCAGCTGTTAGGTGATATTGAAGCGCAGCTTTATGAAACAGAAAACTTAATAGAAGCGTCAGATCCTAGCCTTTTCAATGACGCATTGTCCGATCCTATCAATGTTATCGCTGATATGTCCGATGGGAAATTAGCGCGTGTTAATGCCATCAGCAAACAGCAGAGTTTGCAGGCAAATGGTGCTGAAGATAATGGAGCAGGCAGTCAGTTAGTCGGTAATCCGGGTTACGGGAATTGGCAGACCAATAGCAGTGGCATGTCATTTTGGCACTGGTATGGTATGTATTCGATGTTTTCAGCAATCACTAACCCTGTACGTTATGACAGATGGTCATCACGCCGTGATTACAGTTATTACAATGATTATGGTCGCAACCGTTATACCTCACCACAACAGTCAAAATCACAAGATAATTTAGCGAAAAGAACTAAAAAGCAGTTTGCCAATAAAGGCGGCTTTAAAAGCCCGTATGCAAAATCGAAAACGGGTGCAAGTCGCATGTCCTCTTCAAGTCGACAAGCACAAAAAGCAGCTCCTTTTTCAGGTAAATCGAGTTTCTCAAAAGCAAAATCATCAAGCAGTTTCAGAAATAGTAAATCCACTACTTCTCGTGGCATAAGTCGCGGAAAATAAGGTAAAAATATGAATGAATTAATGACAACGTTAGGACACAGCAGCTCGCTTGTTGGTTATTTACTAATTGATATGGCAGTGGCGATTCTTTTATTAGGCGGGATCCGCTATACCATGGGTTTTATTGGTAAAGTTGATACCAAAGATGAACTGGCTAAAAAAGATAACTTTGCATATGGAATCAGTATGGCCGGTGGTGTGGCTGCCATGGGGATAGCACTCAGTGGCGCAATTACTGGAGAGTTAGCCGGCTCATATGCAGTTGAATTAATGGGGATGCTTATTTACGGCGTAGCAGCTTTAATCATGATTAAAGCTGGTCGCTATATCCATGATAAATTTGCACTGCCTGATTTTCATAAGCATCAGCAAATCTTACAAAGAAATACCTCTGTAGGTATCGTTGATGCGGCCTCTGTAATAGCTACCGCGATTGTGGTTCGTGCCGCTTTGATTTGGGTTGAGGGCATGGACCTCAGCACCTTTATCGCGTTAGCTTCAGCCTGGATTGTTTCACAAATTATGCTGGTGATTATTACCCGACTCTTCGAGTGGCAATACGCTCGTAATAGCGGTGTCAGCTTTCAAGCAACGTTAGAAGAAGGGCAAATTGCACTGGCAATTCGTTACTGTGGTTACCTGATTTCAACGGCGATGTCGGTAACTGCGGCGAGTTATTTTATTAGTTATGATCCACAAAACGTATGGGTTGGTATTACTCAATGGGCGGTTATGAGTGTGATATTGATGATTTCATTAACCTTATTGACTATGCTTGCAAAACTGATTGTATTGTGGGGAATTAACCGTCGGGAAGAGGTTGAAGATCAACAAAATGTCGGTATTGCAACCATTGAATTGACGACCTCATTTTCAATCGCACTATTATTAATGGCATTAATGACATAAACCCAACATTAAGAATTAATTTTTAATAAAGGTCATCACAGAGTTGATGACCTTTTTTTTTAAGTATTATACCAAACCC
>JABXKR010000072.1 GCA_013619145.1 Psychromonas sp.
TTAGTTAAGTTCAATTGCTGAAAATTGATTAGTGTCAAACATACGGGCGGGATTATCCCAAATGATCTGGGGCACTGGCAATGAAAAAGATAAAAATTCGTCACATATTTTCACAAATTTCTTCTCATTTTCTATCTCACTGGTTAAATCACAGTGAGTTTACTCAATTGTGTCCTATCTTTATTTAAAATCCCAATCAACAGACAGACAAAATAATGAGTTTTCCAAATTACACCATTAGTAAACTATTACCTTTGGTGATATTAAGTAGCTGTTTTAGTGTAGTGGTTGTTTATAGCTTTCGCTATATCGTATATCACCCTCTATATCTGAGCATTACGCTGTCAAGCCATGTTGTTGTCGCCCCTCTGCTCGGCACTGTTTTATTAATAATACTGTTTTATCTGTTCGCCAGACATTTAAAATCAGGCCTGCCACATGTTGTTTTAGAGTTTCATATCGGCCTTGGCCGTTTACCTTTCTTAAATCTTTTATTTCAATTTTTAACCGCCAGTATCGCTTTATTGATGGGTTTTACAATTGGGGCAATAGGCCCTGCTGTACATATAGGTGCAGGAAGCGCTAATTTAGTCGGACAACTTTTTATGGTTCGCTCCCATACTTTACGGGTTTTAACGGCATGCGGCAGTGCGGTTGCTATTACCGTTATGCTAGATGCCCCTTTAATGGCGATCTTATTTACTTATGAGACAATTATCCGTCAATTTAGATGGCGTACACTACTGTTAGTCTCCACCGCAACTTTGTTTGCTCAATGGTTTGCACATCAACTAGACATTTCCCCCTTTATCATTGAGGTAGTACCTTTCTCTTTATCCATTTTATTGCTAATTAAAATGATGTTATTTGGCACTCTCTGTGGATTGATCTCCTCCTCTTTTTTAAACGTGATTAATTTTTTAACACAAAAATTACGCATTAATTATTGGAAAAAATTAGCTTTAGCGGGCCTGATAACATCACTGCTCTCATGGGGGGCGCCAGAAACCATTGGTTTAGGTTATGAACTACTGCAAAAACTACTTTATGAACCTCTGACAATCTCATTGATAACTGTTTGGTTAATTGTCCGCTTTATTAGTTCAGCAGCTGTGATCGCCTTAGCCGTCCCCGGCGGTGCATTGGGGCCCAGTTTGATTTTAGGTGCATTAACGGGCGCTATTTTTAGCCTGCTGTTTAATTTCCCGGACAGTCAGATGTTTATTATTGTAGGCATGGGCGCACTCTTAGGCGCAGTATTACATGTACCATTGGCGGGGATACTTTTTGTTTTAGAAAGTACTAATGAGATTAGCCTGTTACTGCCTTGTCTTTTCGCAAGTTATAGCGCTTATTATATCCACCAACGCATTAGCAAGCAGAATAATTTAATTGAGTTGTTACTCGCCAGGCAGAATGTCATTTTTCGTAACAGCCCGTCATTAAGAAAAAAGCGACTGACGTCGCCTTTATGACCTTTTCTTCGAGCGTTAAAAATCAATTAACTTTGCTGTTCTGCGTAACCAGTCTCTCTATTTGGTCCGAACACGAAAATAATGCCTTTATCTAATAAAATTTGTGTGGTTTTATCAAAAAAAGTGATCGCTTGGTCGCTTGGCATATGCTTTAAAATCAACTCAATGGCAATATCAAAACCTTTACTATCGGGCAAAGCTTTTAGTAGCTCTCCTGATTCGATGAAGTAGATATAAGTATTAATTTTTTCTTGAAGGGTATAAAGATGCACATTATCAGCATCCCAAACCAGTGAATCAATAACAGTTAAAAATACACGCTGCGCTTCTTTTTCCACCCCGATAGCATCGATACTATCAGTTTCAATTACACTCATTGCTTTGCCTTTTTAATTTTATTATCCATGAGGGTGGACAAGTCGCCAACTCGCCATGCCACCTTCAACACTATAAACATCCAGATAACCTTGGTCACACAGATACTGTGCGACACCTTTACTGCTATTGCCATGATAACAGATAACAAACACTGGCGTGTTCAGATCGACCTTTTTCATAAATTGAGCAAGAGTGGCATCGGAGAGGTGGAAAGAATCTTCAATATGATCGCTTTTATAAGCATGATCATCCCGGATATCAACCATTTGCACTTTTTCTTTTATTGAGCGCTGCTTAGCATCATAAGCATTAATTATCTGGAAGGTTGGCATAATATTTCCTTATCAAAAATAGCCTGTACACTCAATTTAGCAAACCTCATCAAATTTATGCAACATTTCATTTACATATTTAAAATTGCGCCGGGAAAATTAATAGTAGTAAGCCGTCGCTTGCTATTAATAGCGAATTTAAGGTAAAAAAGATGAAAACAGCTATCTCTATTTGCTTATCATGGGGAGAATTTATTTATCTCTAGCTCACGAATAACGCCAGTTTGTCAATTTTCACTGGTTGAATTTTGTTCAATCTACAAGGGCGGCGTTTGTTGACAATTTCTACTGGATTATCGCCTGTTTAGGCTCTACCTTGTAGAAATAACCAACAAACAGCTGTAAAAACAACCTTGAAAGATCAACACCCCTTAAGTATTGGTGTTACAGGCATAAGTTGCTATGCCACTTTAAATAATTGCATGTTATGATGATACTAATTTGATTACTTATTTTACATTAAATTTTATTTCCATTTAGAGGTGAAAACATGTTTATAGTTACAGGTGGAGCTGGTTTTATCGGCAGTAATATCGTCAAATCCCTTAATGAACGTGGAATCACAGATATTCTTGTTGTCGATGATCTGACTGACGGTACAAAATTCGTCAACCTAGTTGATTTGCAAATAATGGATTACATGGATAAAGGTGAATTCATCACGCAAATCGTTTCCGGTCAAGATTTTGGTGATGTTGAAGCTATTTTCCATGAAGGGGCATGCTCTGCAACCACTGAGTGGGACGGTAAGTTCATGATGGAAAACAATTATGAATATTCAAAAGATCTACTTCATTACTGTATTGAGCGCGATATTCCCTTCTTATATGCATCATCAGCCGCCACTTACGGTGGCAATGACACATTTAAAGAAGAACTAAAATACGAAAAACCTTTAAATGTTTACGGTTACTCTAAATTTCAGTTCGACCAATATGTGCGACGAATTTGGGATGATGCCCAAGAGCATAATGAAACGTTACCGCAAATCGTTGGTTTCCGTTATTTCAATGTATACGGTCCGCGTGAACAACATAAAGGCAGCATGGCAAGCGTTGCATTCCACCTAAATAACCAGCTTAATGCCGGTGAAAATGCCAAACTTTTTGAAGGCGAGCATAAGCGTGATTTTGTTTATGTCGGTGATGTCTGCAAAGTAAACTTATGGTTTTTTGATAACAATGTTTCAGGCATTTATAACCTAGGTACCGGTCAAGCTGAATCTTTCCTTGAAGTGGGAAAAGCAGTAGTAAAATATCACCAGAAAGGACAAATTGAACGCATCCCTTTTCCTGACCATTTAAACGGTCGTTACCAGAGTTTTACTGAAGCTGATTTAACTAAGTTAAGAGCGGCGGGTTATGATGGAGAGTTCAAAACAGTTGCACAAGGCACTGCTGAATATATGGTTTGGCTTAATCAGTGAGTACTCGAAAATGAAAGCATTTGTAATTAGTCTTGTTCGCTCAACTGAGCGTAGAAGAGAAATTAAAAAACAACTGGATAATGCAGGCATTGTATTTGAATTTTTCGACGCAATTGACTCCTCTACACCCAACTTTAAATATTCAGAACGAAGAGCTCCAAAGCAAACAAAATTACGTTTTGGTTATCAACTTCTTGAAAGTGAATTAGCCTGCTTTGCCAGTCACCTATGTCTATGGGGAAAGTGTGTTGAATTAAATGAGCCTATTTTAATCTTTGAAGATAGCTTTCAACTAAACACCTCTTTTATTGAGCTCTACAGCTCTTTTAACGAATTAGTCAAGAAGTACCCACTTATTAAACTTTGCTCTTTATTCCCCAAAAAATTTACTACTTTAGAGAATATTAACGAGGCAATCAGTATTGTTTCTTATAAAAGACGGACTTGTGGTACCCAAAGTTATTTACTTACGCCACATGCGGCAAATAAACTGATGCAAGGTGCGATGCCCTTTCTTGAGCCTGTAGATCACTATATAGAAAAAAGTTGGCGACACGGCGTTTCGGTGTGCAGCTTTAAGCCCAATATCGTTGAAAGAAGCGACATCGTATCAACTATTGGTTCTTCTCGTAAAAATAAAAAAGGGTTACAATTTTGGCACAAAATCATTATAGAAAGCTTCCGAACCTATGAACTGACAAGAGCAAAATTTGAAAATTTGACCTTTATAATCGCCAGAAAAAGAAAATAAGCCTGCCATGATAAATATAGATAAAAACATTAAATCACATTTTTTTGATACCATAATACTGCTGCCCATTTATTGGACTTTTACTGGAATGTTTTTATACCCCAATGGTAAAAAAGCGATGGTGGCAATTGTCCTCATTGCAGCGATAACATCACTATACAAATACGGTATTAACCATATAAAAGACAACTTAAAAAATAATAAGTTTATTTGGTTATTAGCTGCGTCATCGATATTTGCCATCCTAGCAGATAGCTATTACGGTTACAGCGCCAGCCAATTAAGAGCTTTTGTGTCACTATTTGTCTATTTTTCTATTCTGCCCGCGCAGTTAAATTCTAAAATAGAGCTGAAATCATTAACCCTTACGGGGGCTGCAACGTCCTTAATATACTTGTTAATTCAAATGCTTGTTTATGATAATTATGGCCGCACGTGGACTATCAACCCTTTACCTTATGCGACATTTATTTGTTCAATAGCAATTATGTCTCTCTACTTTTTACTGCACAGCAACTCTTTCAAGCAACGAGCGTTATGGCTAATAGCATTTATTACAACGTTACTCCCTATTTTTTACTCTCAAGCTCGAGGGCTTTGGCTTGCATTAAGCGTTGCAATACTACTGCTAGTAATTAAATCATTTATCAATAATAAAAAATCTATTTTATTATTGATACCGCTTATACTGGTCACTGCTATCCCGACCTATTTAGCTTCCGATAAGATTACGCAACGCATAGAGCAAACGATATCTGAGACGAAGCAAATTTCTGCTGCCAATTTAAACACCTCAATTGGAATGCGCTTACAGATGTGGAAAGCCGCACTTTATTTAAGTACTGAGTCCCCCATTATAGGGGTAGGTGATAAACATATAGCATATAAAAAAGAGCTGGCTGAGCAAGGTATTATATCCTCTTCTATTATTCATTATTCCCATTACCATAATCAGTTTTTAAATGAGTTGGTTAAATATGGGGTTATCGGTTTGTTACTCTTACTCTTTTCTATTTTCCTGCCAATCTACTATTATTTAAAAGTTGAAAACCAATATAAACGCCCCGCTATTTGGGTACTTTTGATCTTTCTTATCGCCAGTTTAACTGACGTTCCATTTCAACATGCCCAACCGATAACATTCTATTTTATAGTTATGTATATTGCATTATACGCAGCCCCTGCGCCGCTAATAAAGCGAGAAACATCATCAACATTCTAATTTGCAGCTCTTATCAAAGCGCATGGAACAGTGTCCGCCCAGAGGCGGAAATGTTTATTGAATTTGTTAAGCAGGGGCACAATGTTACCGTAATGACCCAAGGTGATGCAGAGTATGTTGAACGGTTCATAAAGCAGGGTGTTAAAGTCATTGATTGCTACCCTAGTAAAAAAATATGTATTAAAACCATAAAAAAAGTTCATAACACTCTAAAAGAAAATACTATTGATATTTGCTATGCATTTAACTCTAAAACAATTCCCAATGCAGCTTTTGCCTGTATCGGCACAAAAGCAAAGTTAGTCGCCTATCGCGGCACAACGGGCGGTTTATATCGCCATGATCCTTCAGCTTATTTGACGCAACAGCCCCAAAGGGTATTTGCTATTGGTTATCAAAACCGACAACGTTTTAAGCAAGAATTAGTCGATAACAATAAGATCGAACCGGTCGTGCTCAAGTTCAGCCGATTGCATAATAGTTTTATTGAAGAGCTATCCATTAAAGGTATTATCGGTTTTCTTACTTTGATCTTCTTTTTAGCTCCGGCCTTTTTTGTTCTGCGTAGAGGAAATATCAAAAATAATGTTTTTTCTCAGTTAGGAGTTGTGCATATCACCCTTGTTATGGGTTATGGCCTTACTCAAAACCACATCAATCATCATTTCGGAATGTTGCAATATCTAATGTTTGTTATAATTTTTTATTCGCTGTTATATGATGAAAATCAAAAACCAACCCCACACAAAATCAAGGTTACACTTTGAATACATTGATAAATAAAAAAATATCTGTTTGCATTATTTGTAAAAATGAAGAAAAGAATATCGAGCGCTGCTTAAAATCTGTTGACTGGGCCGATGAAATTATTATCGTTGATTCGGGAAGCTGCGATGCAACCCTTGAGATTGCTCAAAAATATACCGATAAAATTTTTATTCGTAGTGATTGGCCCGGTTTTGGAAAACAAAAACAACGCGCAGAAAAATTAGCTAGCCATGATTGGATTTTAGCGATTGATTGTGATGAAGAAGTCACACCAGAACTACACCATGAAATACTCGATGCTCTGAAAAATGCAGATGAAAAGACCGTGTTTATGGTTAATCGCCTTACTAACCTATGTGGGCAATTTATTTATCACAGTGGCTGGCATCCTGATTACATCAATCGCCTGTATAACCGTAAATATTTTGGTTACAACGACAAACCGGTGCATGAATCGATCTCCTGCAAAGGCGCACATAATGTCAAACTTAAGCATAAACTATTGCATTATCAATATGATGATTTATATCTATACATAAGCAAACGCAATAGTTATGCTGAAGCAGGCGCTTGTGATAAGTTTCTAAAGAATAAAAAAACCAGCCTCTCACAAGCGGTACTTTCAGCATTGGTTGCTTTTATGCGACACTATTTTCTGCGTGCAGGTTTTTTGGATGGCAAACTTGGTTTTGTTATTTCAGTGATTCAAATGCAATACACCTTTAATAAATATCTTTTTCTAAAATATAAAAAAAGTAATAAAGAATAGGTGAAGATAGTTCATTACAAATCGGCTAAACACTTAATAATTGGAAAAAAATGAAAATTCTCGTTTGTAGCTCATATTTACACGCTTGGAACAGTGTTCGTCCTGAGGCTGAAATGTTTGTCGAGATGGTCAAGCAAGGCCATCAAGTCACCATTGCCACTCAACCAGGGGCTGAATACATCCCTCGCTTTATTGAGTGTGGTTTGAAAGTTATTGAGCTTTATCCGACTAAAAAAGTCTGTATTCAAACGATTAAAACGTTACATAAAGAGTTAAAGCAAGGTCATTATGACATCTGCTATGCCTTTAACTCAAAAACCATCCCCAATGCAGCCTTTGCCTGTATCGGCACAAAAGTTAAATTAATTGCTTACCGAGGTACAACGGGAGGATTATACCGCCATGATCCAAGTGCCTATTTAACTCAACTCCACCCAAGAGTAGACGGCATCATATGTGTATCAAATGCAGTACAAAAAGATGTGGTCAAACGTGTTTGGAAAAAAAAGCAAAATGTAGTGACTATCTACAAAGGTCATCAACTAGATTGGTATAAAGTGGCGCCGACTGCACGCGCGGAATTTAATTTATCTGAAAAAAATATTATTGCAGTTTGTGCGACCCATGTTCGTCCAAGTAAAGGGATCTCTGTACTGCTACAAGCTACACATTTTATAGATAACCCCAACTTTCATCTTATTCTTGCTGGCAGCGGTTATGAGCCTCACTTTGATGAGATAAAAGCAAGCCCCATGGCAAAGCGCATTCATTATATTGGCCACAGAACAGATATCCCCTCTTTGATGACCATGGCTGACTTTCAAGTTCAGCCATCCATCAGTGGAGAAGGTTTGCCAAGAACAATCATTGAAGCGATGGCTAATGGCAGCACTTCAGTTGTCACCACTACTGGCGGCTCTCCGGAGCTTGTTGTTGATGGGGAAACGGGTTATATCGTTGAAACCAACAATGCTAAAGCCTTTGCCGATGCGATGAACAAACTGATTAGCAGCAAAGCAAAATGTATTGAGATGGGTCTGAAAGCGCAACAACGACTGGAGAACTACTTTAGCTCTAAAGAAACCGTTAAACAGCATTTGAGCTACTTTTCCAAATTAATAAAGCAAAAATAATTCCTTTAAGGATGACTGTATTTATGAATATCTATCTCTGCTCTACTGTACGCCACCTTTTATTTTCTGTATTAAAGGCTTTGGATGAAGCAAACGATACACATACTATTTTTATGATTTGCGATCAGCAAAATATCGATGCACTACAATTTGATATAAACGCTTTACCTGATCACATAAAAGTACAGTTTGTACTTCGTCAGCAAATAAGAAAGACATTGTACAGCGGCATAAGCGGAAAAATCAGAAAGTTAATGGCCAACTTTAATGTTACAACTACGCACCAACAGCAAAATACAATAGCAGTTCAATTATTTAATAAGTATTTCAATTTAGGCTTAAATCAGAGTGATTTGAATAGCAGAAAGCTGTTTTTATTTAATGACAGAAATAGAATGTCACGTTTGTTTAGACTGGCTTTTTGTGAATATACTTTAATTGAAGAAGGGTTAGCCAATTATGGAGGTATTAAATTAAAAACAGTAGAAAAAGTCGCTGCCTTTTTTAGTTCCAATAAAAAAGAAATACGTTATTTTGGAGATGATAAACGCTGTAAAGCCATCTATTTAATTAACCCAGAAAAAGCACCCGCGGCTTTACGTTCAAAAGTACAAGAAATTAATTTTATTAAAAAAGAAAACATCAATAACTACTGCACAGCCTTTTTCAAAATATCTGAAAGCGCAAATTACGGTTGTATTTTAGCTACCCAACCTCTTGTTCATACCCATATTGACATGAAAATTTATCAAAAAATCATCGCAAGCTGTCTAAAAAACTGTCTCTTATACACATCT
>JABXKR010000293.1 GCA_013619145.1 Psychromonas sp.
TCTTAGAGCCGAAAAGTAGCGGGATTTGCGACATAGATTCAGCACCTCCGACCAAAGCGACCTCAATTTCACCGGCAAAAATTTTATTGGCTGCGGTTGTGATAGCCTCCATGCCCGAGGCGCAATTACGGTTAACCGTATGAGCGATTGTTTCCGGGCCAAACCCACCCTGCAGGGCAATAACCCGGGCAATATTTGCTGCATGCCCCGGCTGCGCGACATTGCCCATAATCACCTCATCAATTTCGCTGTAATTCAGGGATGAACGCGCCATTAGCTCGCGCACAATCACCGCGCCGAGTTGATCAGCCTGCATCTCCTTAAAGGCTGTTCCTGCTTTACAAAAAGGGCTACGATACCCTTCAATTATCGCCAATCGCTCTTTCATATCTTCTCCTCTTTAAGCAAACTTTCTGTCGCTTCCGTGTCAGCCCCATACATAGATTCAATAAGATCCACATGAAACTCACTTACTTTGTCTCGACAAAGCTTCATGGTTGGAGTCAACAGACCGGATTCAATGCTGGGCTCCTCAGTTATAAACCTGAAATTCCTAATCTTCTCCCACTCATTAAGAGGTTCGTTGATCAGATCGATATGTTTTTGCAGTAATTTCATAATGCTGTAATTAGCATCCTGCGGACTTGCGCAGCCAGCTGAGTTTTGGAAGCTGGTTAAATATCGTTGTAGAGCCTCTCTGTCAGCAAAAAGCAGCACACTCACAAATGATTTTCCATCAGCAATCACCATCGCAGCATCAATCAGCGGGTGTTTAATCAAGCCCTGTTCTATCATAATTGGGCATACAAATTTTCCTGTTGATGTTTTAAACATCTCGGTCAAACGGCCTGTTATTATTAAATTTCCTTGACTGTCAAACCTGCCCCGATCCCCCGTACAGAACCAGCCCTCTTCATCAAAACGCTGCGCCGACATTTCGGCAAGTTTATGATAGCCCTTCATTATATTGGGCCCCTTACAACGGATCTCACTTTCGGGTCCTCTGATTTCAACCTGCACGCCGGGAAAAGCAGGGCCAACGGTACCGGGTACGTTGTGCCCCGGATAGTTAGCCGTTAGCACTGGCGATGTTTCCGTCAGTCCATAGCCCTGATAAACCGGAATACCAGCATTAATAAAAAAACGACAAAGTTTCTGCTCAAGGGCGGCACCTCCTACAATCACAGTGCTTAATTCCCCTCCCAGCCCCGCACGGATCTTTTTAAAAAACAGCGAATCAGCTATCAGCTTACTCAGGCCATGAGGATTCTCCTCAAAGCCGACCCGGCAGCCCCATTCACCGACCATTTTTATCAGGACGTTGGAGTTAGCAATCTTCTCCTGCAGTTTTGCAAATAGTTTCTCCAAAATACGTGGCACCATAGTCATCACCGTAGGCTGCACTTCGGGAAGATACTCCTTTAACTTTTGTATATCATCGGCAAAATAGATAGGAATCCCCTGACAAAAATAGGCGTACACTACGGTTCGTTCAAAACAATGTGCAAGCGGCAGTGCACTTAGGGCGCGATCCTTGCTGTGATCAAGCGGGTAACGCTGTATCGCAGCGCCAATTTGACTGCACAGGTTGCGATGGGTAAGCACAACGCCTTTAGGATCGCCCGTGCTCCCCGAAGTATAGATAAGAGTGGCGATATCATCAGCTTTCAGCTGAGCACGCAGGTGACTATATAATTGCGGATCAGCAAGAGATAGTTGATCTCCTTTTTTAAGCACTTCGTTAAAGGTAATGCTGCCACTTTTTTGTTTATGTGCCACATCGCGCAGAATCACCGCCTTTAATTGCGAGCAGCCCTCTTTGGCAAACGCCCATAACTCAGGGGAGTCAACGTAAGCAAAGCGGCTATCGGAGTCTTTGAGTTGGTACAATAGATTTTTTTTACTAATTTTGGGGAAAACGGCAGTACTTCGCCCCCCCGCAAGCATAATCGCCAAATCAACCATCAACCACCAGGGACTTGAAGGCGCAATAACCGCCACCACATCACCACGCTTTAAACCAAGCGCTCGAAGCCCAAGGGCAAAGCGGCGAATGGTCTCTAAAAAATGCTCTGATGAGAGCGGCTCAAATCCGTCCGCCCTTCGATAGAAAAAAGCGCCACTGCTGCGAAAGGTCGTAAAACATTGCTGTACAAGCTCCGGCAAAGTTGAGTCTTCTTTGACCATAAAAATACTCTCCCTAAGTTTTACTGCATCTATCCAAACTACTTGAAAATGCCTATTTAAGAGTTCTGCTTTGTTGTGAGATTCGAGCGATGCTGAATCTGTATTTGTAAGTGGTTTGGCTATAAGTATAGGGCTGCTTTGTAATTGGGCAAACATAAGACAAAGTAATTTTACTGCTAATAACTCTAGGATTTCATAAGGTTTTTTATCGGAATATTAAAGCGTTTTTGATTATATTGAGTTATCAGAAGGGTTGAACACTGCTTTAATAAAATTAATGGATTACGCTCTGCTTATCCGATTTAAAATAGTTAGCTTATACAGTGGCACATTTTTTCATTATATTTTTTACTAGCCGATAAAAGCACTAACCTTGATGGGCTAAAAACTCCATAATATCATCCATATTTAAATCGAAATCATCCGCTCTAACGCACTTTACAATCATCTCATCTGTGATTGACGCCAAATCGATATCTTTTGCAGCTTCAAAATGTTTTGGTTGCAAACAATAAAATGGTTTTACCCTAGGTCGAATAGGATCTTGCCTATTGTGGCTTTCAACAATGGCCAATCTATTTGAATCAAGTTGCACCACTGCGCCTACTGGATAAACTCCCATACATTTAATAAATGTATCAACCAAATTTGCATCCAATTGATTGCTTTTAGCTAAGGCACGTAAAATGCTGAATCCTTTAACTTGAGGGTAGCCTTCTTTATAACAACGGCTTGATGTAAGAGCGTCAAAAATGTCACAGATCGATATCATTCGACCATATTTTGATATTTTATCTGCCTTAACACCATTAGGATAACCTTCGCCATTCAGTTTTTCATGGTGTAATCTAGCCACCTCTAAACTCAATGCACTGATCCCCGGTGCCGTTTTAATAATATTAATAGAGTGAGTCGCATGTTCCTTCATTATTTCAAATTCATCATCCGTTAACTTTCCTGGCTTATTAAGAATTTTATCAGGGGTTTTGATCTTACCAACATCATGTAAAAAAGCGCCAATCGCTAGCTTTCTAACGATCTCTTTTTCTAACTTCAGATAAAAAGCAAAAATGGTGATCAACACAGATACCGCAACGGAATGTTCTAATAAGTACTCATCTTTATGGCGAATATTAATCACACATGCAAGTGCATCAGGGTTATTGAAAATAAGATCGATAGACTCATCGGTGATCTTACTGACTGGATTCAGATCTAATGGATTGCCATTTTGAGCATCATAAAACAATTTTTTTTGAATCGTTTTTGATTCATCAAAAACTCGTTTTGCTTTAATAATCTCTTGCTGAAAAAAAATTTTATCTTTCTCTGAGGACCACAAACTGCTATCTGCTAACTCTCTTTGTTTAGTGGTATCAATAAGAACACGTTCTATTCCTTTTCTTTGAAATTCCTTAATGATCTTTTCACTCTCGATCCAACCTGCCTTGGTAAGATTAAACTTGTCTTTTGGAGCAGTAATCTCCAATATATACATACCCACGCAAACTTCTGAGATACTCTGTTCAACAATCATAAATTGAACCCCATTTTCCAAAACAGATCAGCGGATTTTCGCCACGAAAACATAACCACAACATTTATCGCTATTAATTCTGACGATTCTTATCATTGCCTAAATTTAAATTTCTTTCTTTATCAAGTTTTGATTTTTACCCTCATTAATATAGACGCTTATTTCAGGCTGCGCTTAAAGGAGGTGAGAAAAAAACTAAACCTAATCAGTTAATACTCTAAAGCCATTAACACTATTTACATTACAGTTATCAAAAGAGCGCTCTTATATTAGAGCTAATAAGGTTTACAGAAAATTTGTGACTACAAATGCATATTCTCAAGTAAAAACTTATCTGCCTCATATAATGCGCATATTTGCAGACTACAATAAACAGTATGTAATACCACATCTGTCTCTTTCTTTCCCAGAAATATAAGAAACAATAAAATATAAAGATAAAAGAGGTACCTTGATGGAACTCGATCGCCTGCAAATGCAAATCTTAAGTGTTGGCTTGATACTCCTTTCTGCATTTATCTGTGGACGTATTTCAAGAAAATTAAACCTAGGTGAAGTTGTAGGACAAATTGTGGGTGGTCTCCTTGTTGGCCCAAGCTTTATTAGTTTGTTATTTCAAGGCTTAAGCTCTATAGACTGGATTGGCGAAAGTTCATTTTATAAACCAGTTCTTAATCTTTATGATCAAAAGTTTTTTTTATATAGAGAAGTTGTCGAGAATTTCCATTTTTTTGTATTTCTCTTCCTCGGACTTATAGCTTTTTCACTTGGTGAGGAGCTTGATGTAAAGCACCTTAAAGAAGTTGGTGTAAAAGCCACTATTATTTGTTTTTCCCAGGCCATGCTGACGTGGGTACTTTTAACACTCGCTTTCTGGTTGATTTTTGATGTAAAAATAATAATAGCGTTACTTATCGGATCCATAGGAATGGCTACAGCACCGGCAATGACCTTCATTATTATGAACAAGCTCGGAATTGGAGGGAAGTTAAGAAGCCTTCTGGCAAATATAGTAGTGCTTGACGATATCATTGAGGTTGTATTTTTCTCAATTTTCCTTGGTATTGCAGTAACCATCAAACATGAACAAGAATTTTCTGCGGGATTTATTGCCTTTAAAGTGCTTGGGGAATTTTTTCTGGCTTTTCTCCTGGGATTTTTAATCTTTCTCATTTTGAAAATTTTTGTTAGATCAAGATCAATTACAAGCAATCACCATATTGCTGATTCAAAACTCTTTTTTCCTACTATTTTGAATGAACGCCCATCACCAAGTATAGAAATACTACTGATTTTAATTAGTGTTATTGCAATAGGGATATCTATTGCAATTAGCCTCGATCTTCCGTTTCTTATCACCGCTGTTTTTGGCGGCTTTTTAATTTCTAATTTTCATTCACACACAATATTTGAATCATTAAGAATTAGAAATGTAATGCCAATCTTTAATATATTCTTTTTTGCAATTATTGGTGCAAGTGTAAAGCTTGAAACCTTTTCCACTGATTCCATGCTTTTTATTGGTGTTTATATTGCAATGAGGTTGACAGGAAAACTCCTTGGAAGTTGGGGTGCCTGTAAGGGAACTGGACTGGAGGCTAACATTACAGGCGTGCTTCCAAAGCTAATGCTCCCTCAGGCCGGGATGGCAGCAGTAGAGACCATGTATGTTGTAACCATGCTGAGAGGCCCTGACGGACTTATAGTCTTCAATACTATAGTTCCTGCTATTGTGATCTTTGAGCTTTTGGGAGCCATACTTGCTGAAACTTCACTTAAGAAGTGGAAGGAAAAAGGCTTTAATAATTCAAAGTAGGCTTATCCTTAATATAATAAATTAAAAGAAGGTTCAATAAATCGTAAGAGTTTGTAATTATGGCTACAAAACCCTTCAATGATATTTTCACTTTCGATCCAGCCTTCCTTAACAAGATGAAACTTACCTTTTGATGAGGTAATATCCAATATATACATGCCAACGCAAACTTCAGAGATACTCTGTTCAACAATCATAAATTGAACCTCCATTTTCCAAAAAATGCCTGCGGGCTGTAGCCTCCATTATTCTATTGGCCAATTATCTCAGCTGTTTTCTGATCGACTCATGCTTTTTTATCTTCAATTATTATGATCTTTCTCGATAAAATGCCTTTCCAGGAAGCGATCACATAAGCCTGCGACATTTTCTTGTGGCGATAAGGCAAAGTTGATAAATGCCTGGGCGATAGGAGATAAATGTTTGCTCTCATGGTGTACCAGGTACCAGCTCCTTACCAGGGGAAAATCCTCAATATCCAGTTCTACAAGACTGTTTGTGGCAAGTTCCAGTGTGACGCTGTGACGAGAAAGTGCAGATATTCCTAAATCCGCCATCACTGCCTGTTTGATCGTCTCACTACTGCCTAAGATCATATTGGGTTGTATGGTTAACTCATTCGCTTGAAAAAAATCTTCTAACGCCTTGCGTGTACCTGAGCCCTTTTCCCTGAAAATAAACGCATGTTCAGATAATTCGTTTAGCTTAATATTTTTTTTACCTGCTAACGGATGGTTTGGGCTGGCAACAGCAACAATCGGATTATCAACAAACGGATGGCATGTTAACGACATGGATTCTGGCACTAAGCCCATAATAACCAGATCATCTTTATTCTCCTGCAATCGTTGAATAATTTGTTCTCTGTTAACAATATCCAGATGCAGATTAACTTTCGGATAACGTTTATGAAAAGCACCTAATAAATGTGGCGTAAAATATTTTGCACTGGTTACGGCTGCCAAGTGGAACTCACCTTCCAGATGCCCCTTTAAAGCACTTAACGTCATATCCATACTGTCGAAACGTTCGAACAGTTCATCACAAAAGTTATTTAATTCCAGCCCTGCGGGTGTCAAAAACAGCCTTTTGCCTATTTTTTCAAATAAAGGTAAATCGAGGTTATTTTCCAATTGTTTAAGCTGAATACTAACTGCCGGCTGAGTAAGCCCAAGCTCGTTGCCAGCCTTTGTGTAACTCATTGCTAAGGCAACTTGCCGAAAAACTTTTAATTGATGTAATGTCGCGCGCATAATGCATAACCATAAATAAATACTTATGATATTGATAATATATATTAATTTTTATTAATACAATAAATCGATTAGCATGCTCTTCAAGCATAACAACTAGTCGGCAGTATAGATTGATTCTAGCCGAGTTATAGAGGAAGAATATTATGTCCGCAACAGACAAGTTAATAGCCGGGTATCAGCGTTTTCGTGATGGTTATTATCAACAAAATAAAGCGCAATTATTAAAACTGGCGCAACTAGGACAGTTTCCCAAAATAGCGCTAGTTTGCTGCTCTGACTCTCGCGTTGATCCGACCATTATCTTAGATTGTGAACCTGGGGATCTTTTTGTTATTCGTAATGTCGCCAACTTAGTACCGCCTCGTGAAAGCTGTGATAGTTTTCATGGCACCAGTGCCGCGCTGGAATTTGCAGTTAACAGTTTACAAGTCGAAAGTATTATTGTTCTCGGGCATACCCAATGCGGCGGCATTAAAGCTTTGATGGATACCGAGCCGACTTCAATACCGGAAACATTTATCTCGAAATGGATGAAGCAACTGGAAAATGTTCGCAACGAGATATTAGAGGATCAGAATTGTACGGCTCCAGAGCAACGCTATCACGCCTGTGAACAAAAAGGGATTGCGCACTCTTTGCACAACTTGATGACATTTTCATGTATCGCAGAGCGAGTCGCAGCTGGTAAATTGAAATTACATGGCTGGTGCTACGACTTAAATAGTGCCGAGCTTTTTGCGATGCACAATGATACTGGTGAGTTTCAAAAAATCAGTTAAAAATAGAAGATAAGCGCTGATTTTTAAAATTGTAAAAAGGAAAAAACGAATATTTTTCCCTTTTTACGCTTTCTCATCTTGATGATAAATTACAACATCGCAGCCACTTCATCAGAAATTTCACCGTTATGGTAAACCTCCTGTACATCATCATCATCCTCTAACGCATCAATTAAACGTAGCAGTTGCGGTGCTGTTTTCTTATCTAATTCAGCTTTAGTTGAAGGTACCATAGTTACTTCGGCATTCTCTGCAATAAAACCCGCTGCATCTAAAGCATCTTTTACCGCGCCAAAATCATTAGGAGCAGTAAATACATCAATCGAACCATCTTCATACGCAACAACATCTTCTGCGCCAGCTTCTAAAGCCGGATCCATAATGGAATCTTCATCTGTACCTGCTGAGTAAGAGATAACGCCTTTTTTATCAAACAGATAAGAAACACTACCGTCAGTACCTAAATTACCATTACCGCGAGAAAAGGCATGACGCACGCTGGCAACCGTGCGGTTTTTATTATCCGTCATGGTTTCAACTAATACAGCAGTACCACCTGGGCCATAGCCTTCATAGATAATAGTTTCTAAAACAACATCATCTAACTCACCAGCGCCACGTTTAACTGCTCGTTCAATGGTATCGCGGGTCATATTGTTAGAAAGAGATTTATCAATAGCAGCGCGCAAACGGGGATTTGCATCGGGATCAGAGCCGCCTTCACGGGCTGCAACCGTTAACTCTCGAATAAACTTAGTAAAAATCTTTGCCCGTTTTGAGTCTTGTGCCGCTTTACGGTGTTTGATATTTGCGAATTTACTGTGACCTGCCATCTCAATATCCTTACATTTACAATGATAAAAACAGAAAAAAGGGGCGCCGGCTAATGCCAACGCCCCTTGTCGATAGGTTTTTTGCGTTAAAAAGTTAACAACTACTGTTGTTCTTTTTTCTCTTCTTTAACAACAGCAACATTTAACTCAGCTAATGCAGCTGGATTTGCAAAACCAGGTGCATTTGTTAATGGACAAGCAGCCGATGCTGTTTTCGGGAAGGCAATGACTTCACGAATTGAGCTTGTGCCGGTCATTAACATAATTAAACGGTCTAAACCAAATGCCAGTCCTGCATGCGGTGGAGCACCAAATTTAAGTGCTTCCAGTAAGAAACCGAATTTATCTTCAGCTTCTTCATCGCTGATATTTAGGATGCGGAAAATTGCTGCCTGCATATCCTGTTTATGAATACGCACACTACCACCACCTAACTCACAACCGTTTAATACCATATCGTATGCATTAGAGATAGCGCCAACTGGGTTTGCTTCCAGCTCGGAAGCTGTTAGGTCGATTGGTGCTGTAAATGGATGGTGAAGCGGTGTTAATGCACCATCTTCAAGTGGTTCAAACATTGGGAAATCAATTACCCAAAGTGGTTTCCACTGATCTTTAATCAGGCCAAGATCTTCTGCAACTTTCAGACGTAGTGCGCCAATTGCTTCCGCAACAATATTGGCTTTATCAGCACCAAAGAGAATAATATCGCCATCTTGTGCATTGCTGCGCGACAATAGCTCAGTTACGATCTCTTCGCTTAAGAATTTAGCGATTGGCGATTGCACACCGTCAAGACCTTTAGCAACTTCATTCACTTTCATCCATGCCAGACCTTTAGCACCGTAGATAGTGACGTATTTACCGTACTCATCGATATTTTTACGGGAAAGTTTTGCGCCGCCAGGAACACAGATAACTGCAACACGGCTATCCGCATCATTAGCAGGACCGGAGAAAACTTTAAATTCAACATCTTTAACTAAATCAGCAACATCAACTAATTCAAAATCGATACGCAGATCAGGTTTATCACTACCAAAACGAGTCATCGCATCAGCGTAGGTCATTTTCGGGAATGTGCCTAAATCAACATCAAGCATCTCTTTGAAAAGATTAACAATCATCTCTTCAGTAATATCCATTACCTGTTCACCAGACATAAACGAAGTTTCGATATCGATTTGTGTAAATTCAGGTTGACGATCCGCACGTAAATCTTCATCACGGAAACATTTTACAATTTGGTAGTAACGATCCATACCCGACATCATTAATAACTGTTTAAACAGTTGTGGCGATTGCGGCAATGCAAAGAACTGACCTTTGTTAGTACGGCTTGGCACTAAATAATCACGCGCACCTTCCGGTGTTGCTTTAGTCAGGATTGGCGTTTCAACATCCAAGAAACCGTTCTCATCCAAGAAACGGCGTACAAAGCTGCTTACTTTTGCACGGAACTGCATACGTTGCGCCATTTCAGGACGACGTAAATCCAGGTAACGGTAACGTAAACGTTGCTCTTCAGAGTTTTTCTGGTTGCTATCCAGCGGCAGCGGCTCTGAGCGGTTTAAAATTTCCAATTCAAGACCTAGGATTTCAACGCCACCCGTTGTCATATCTTTGTTTACTTGGCCTTCAGGACGCGGACGAACTTGGCCTTTAATTTTGATACAGAATTCGTTACGAATTGATGTCGCAAGTGCAGCTGCTTCCGGCGTATCCGCATCAAAGAATACTTGTACGATACCCGCACGATCACGCATATCTAAAAAGATCACACCACCTAAATCACGGTGTTTGTTTACCCAACCTACCAACTCAATTTCCTGACCAATTACAGCTTCGGTCACTTCTCCACAATACATTGTGCGCATCATCGATTCCTGTTTTAAATACGAGATAAAATAATTGTCGCCATTATAAAAGAAAACAGGTGTTTGTGACACGGCTAAATAAAAAAATGACCATCAGGGCTAATTTGAGTAAAATACGCCCCTCAAAAATGCTAAGACGTAAACCAGTAGGCAACTCACATGAGTAAAACAGACAATATCTATAGTAAACCGCTTGAGCAAGTAGGTGGATTTAGCTTCGACGAACAGGTTGTGCAAGTGTTCCCGGACATGATCAAACGTTCGGTACCCGGTTATGAAAAAATCATTCATACCATAGCCATGATCACTGAGCGGTGCGCAGTAGAAAACAGCAACCTCTATGACCTTGGTTGTTCATTAGGTGCAGCAACCCTGTCGATGCGCCGTGGTCTGAATAACAAAAATGGCTGCCAAATTATTGCCGTGGATAACTCTCAGGCGATGGTTGAGCGTTGTCAGCAATATATTCACGCTTATAAATCTGATACACCCGTTTCTGTGCTTTGTGATGATATTTGTAATATCAAAATTGAAAATGCCTCTGTGGTTGTATTGAATTTCACCCTGCAGTTTTTAACACCCGAAAAACGTTTAAGCCTTTTAACTAATATTTATAACGGCTTATTACCCGGCGGGGTTTTAGTGTTATCTGAAAAGTTTGTCTTTGAAGATCCTGTCAGCCACCAGCTGTTAATCGACCTGCATTTAGATTTTAAACGCAGTCACGGTTACAGCGAACTGGAGATCAGCCAAAAACGTTCTTCACTGGAAAATGTACTAATTGCCGATACCGTTGAACAACACTACCAGCGTTTACAGCAGGCGGGATTTACCCATAACAACCTCTGGTATCAGTGTTTTAATTTTGGCTCGATAATCAGTATCAAATAAACAATAGCAAGGTTCACATGATCGACTTTACAAACTTTTACAGCATAATCGCTAAAAACCGTTTAAGCCATTGGTTGCGCACGCTACCAACACAACTGCATGAATGGGAAAGCACCCATGTACATGGCAAGCTTGCCAGTTGGATCCGTGTTTTAAATAAATTCCCGGAAATTAAAACCGACAATATCGAGCTGAAAGATGGTGTTGAAATTGGCCGTGCAGATGAGCTTTCCCTTGGTGAAACAAAAAAACTGGAAAACCTGCTGCAAAAATTCCACCCATGGCGCAAAGGCCCTTTTCATATTCATGGTGTACATATCGATACAGAATGGCGCAGTGACTGGAAATGGGATCGTGTTTTGCCGCATATCAGCCCGCTTAAATACCGTTATGTATTAGATGTCGGTTGCGGCAGTGGTTATCATATGTGGCGTATGCGTGGTGAAGGCGCGCAGTTTGTTGTCGGTATCGATCCAAGTGATCTGTTTTTATGTCAGTTTGAAGCGGTGCGCCACTTTGCCAATAAAGATCCAAACATCCACCTGTTACCATTAGGTATTCAGGAGCTGCCAAAGCTAGAAGCATTTGATACAGTATTTTCAATGGGGGTGTTATATCACCGCAAATCACCTATGGATCATATCACCCAACTGCAAGATCAATTAGTTGAAGGTGGTGAATTGGTGCTGGAAACCTTAGTGATTGAAGGTGACGAAAACGCGGTATTAGTGCCGCAAGACAGATATGCAAAAATGCGTAATATCTGGTTCCTGCCAAGTGCACAAGCCCTTAAACTGTGGGTTGAAAAATGTGGTTTTGAAGATGTGCGTATTGCCGATATTAACGATACTTTAACTGGCGAGCAGCGCAGTACCGCCTGGATGACTAATGAATCGTTAGAAGATTATTTAGATCCTATTGATCCTACAAAAACCGTTGAAGGTCATCCGGCACCAAAACGCGCTCTATTGATTGCTAAAAAAGCAGTTAAACCACTGAGTTAATCAGCCCGCAGATAGAACTAAACAACAAAAAAGCAGTGTCAGTTCCACTGCTTTTCATTTTTCACTATTAAACTGCAATCCGCTATAATTAACATTACCCTCGAAAATACAATTCACGCACAAAAAAGAGCCATAACTTAACCCAATATAATCTGAGTCAGATAGAAATAAGCTCTGAGCATATGTGACTATTTGAATTGCTGTTATGATTAATAACAGCTCTATTTAATTTCAGGTTGCTCAATGGATAAACAAACTTTTTTAAATCGTTTTTTATTTCATAATCAGCAGGTAAATTCAGATTTACGCACTGCTGAGAAGTCACTGTTTGTAAATAATCAAACCTTAAAAAAAGCAGCGGTTTTAATCCCCTTAGTGAAACGTCAAAATGGCTTAAATATCATCTTAACCGAACGCGCTTTGCACCTGCGTCATCACCCCGGACAAGTCAGCTTTCCTGGTGGTAAACAGGAACAAAGTGACAGCAGTCTGCAGCATACCGCGTTACGTGAAACAGAAGAAGAGATTGGCATTGCTCAAAATCAGGTCACTGTTTTTGGAACATTGCCTAAGTTACCAACGGTTAGTGGATTTGTCGTTAGCCCTTACTTAGGTTTTGTCGACAGTAACCATTCAACCTTGATTGATCCGCAAGAGGTAAGAAGTGTATTTGAAGTGCCACTGGAGTTTTTACTCAATAAAAAACATTTTTATTTACAACATTTAGTTGCCAATAAAAAACGTCATTTTACTTATTGCATTCCCTACCAAAACAGGCTGATTTGGGGAGCAACAGCGCAGATGCTTTACAATTTACAAATGCATTTAAATGAGTAAGCATCCTGTAGCCAAACTACTTCAAGATGCTGATTCCCGCCCTTTATCTGCTCTTCACTTCGATAACTTTCAGACTCAGAAGCTGCTTGTGCCAGCTATCGAAGGGGATATCTTCTATCCAGATAGTGCGGCTTGGGCGCTGTTGGCCTTTTCTCAGGTAAGTTTCCGGAAGACGATATTCAGCCTGCCAGACATTAAATAACTCCTTTTTCAGCAGTTTGCCACTATCGTCAAATAGAGAGGCTTCGACCTCCACCACAACAACATTTTTGGATGTACTGCTCTGTAAATCAAAGTTAAGTCCTAAGTTATCGCCATCCCATTCACCTTTTCTGAAGCTCACCTTTATTCCATCGAGTGCAGCGATGGATAACAGGGCTGCCTGTGTTATAGCTGCCGGGGTTAAAGTCTGAACCTGAGGCAGTTTTCCTTCAGGGTTTTGGCTCTGGGGCTGAGTTTCCAGAATGACATATTTCCAGGTGAAGTCATCTTTCAGTACCACTTGGGCACCGTTATCCAGAGTGACTCTGGCAACCTCGCCAGCGAAGACAGGAAATGAAAGCTGCAGTAATAATGCACAAAGAGAGAACGTTCTGATCATGGTGATAAATCCTAATATTTTAGACTGGGTTAAGGTAATAGCGGTTAAAACAAGCCGCCTTTTTTTCTTGTGATGATTCATTTTATCACCAGCAAACAGCTTATAGTAATATCTGCCTGCAAGCTCCTAGGGGCTTTTTTTTGCTTTTAAATGCAGGCAAAAAGCCCATCTAATAATCACTTACTTAATGGATTGCTAAAATCAATGCAGCTCTTTACTCTTTTTTCTTATCACAAGCGCAGCTCGAGAAACCGAAAGGTAAATAAACGGGGCACCAACCAATACCGCCGGTAAACAGCGGGATTAACCCCACAGCGCCCCACCAGCTTTGAAAATATAAACCGGCACCAATAAGCGCTAATCCGACAATAATACGTAAAACACGATCAATACCACCAACATTATTTTTCATAATAAAGGGCCTTTTAAATGACTAGATAATATTTAAACCATAGACCTAACTCTTGGTTTGATACAGAGCGATACGTGAATGAACTCGCTGTAAATAATGTTTAGTTTCATCATATGGTAATTTAGCCATTAACCTTTGGTATACCTGCTCGGGGGACAGTTTATTAATGACTCGTGAAGCCTGTTTAATATTACGGGAACCATTTTGATTAAATACCCTTGCAACATTGCCGGCGCCCGTATTGTAAGACGCAATCGTACAATACAAACGACTGCTATCATTTTTAATCGCTTTCAAATAGCGTTTATCTAAAATATTCAGGTAGGCAGTGCCTGTTTCGACATTGATGGCAGGAATATAGAGGTCATTTTTATCCATCGGTTTATCGATATTTCGCAGCATTCTATTAACATCATGCCCGGCGGTTCTTGGTACAATCTGCATCAGACCATAAGCGGGAACTGCAGATTTAGCACGAGGATCAAACGCCGATTCTGAATGCATAATTGCCATTACAAGTGCGGCAGGAATATCATGAATCTGACTCTCTTTTTCAGCAAACCCGGAGTACTTTGCGGCACGTTTTGCAAGACTGTTTTTAGGCAGACTCACTGTATATAAAACAATTTTTTTATCACTCTCAGCACTCACTTTTGCTTGATCGTAATTTTTACCAGCTTCGTTCAAGCGAGTTTGGCTGGACTTTAATAATTGCTCTTTTTCTTGTGTCGCCAGCAGCTTAGATTCACTTTCCGTTAATTGGCTTTCTGGTAGTTGCGCACGATCCGCTTGTTTATCTATCTCTTGCGCTTGCGCTTGTGTCTGTTTGATTATCACATCTTTTACTTGCTGTTTTTTCTGATCAGAGTATTGCACATCCGCGATCGAAATTTCACCGCCTTCAAGAGAGGCTCTCTGTTCAAATACACGTGCGATATTAGATTTTTCATCCGTCATTAACTGCTGCATTTTCAACTGAACTGTTTTTTCAGCATCAGCTTGCGAAAGGTTTTTATCAACAAGCACAGCTACCGTCACTTGTTCATTTTCATAATCAATAACAGATTTAACATTTTTATCTTCGCTGAATTCTACATTACGCTCTTTTTGTGACAGATCCCCCTCCCCCCATTTATTAACTAATTCACTTTGGAATTGATCAAACTCTTTTAAGTATTGGGTTAGCCAGCTTTTATATTCTCTTTCTTGATCACTTATATACTGCTGAAATTCAGTTTCGAGCAGGGCAGAATCGACAGATTCTTGTTCATAAATAATCATCTCATTATCTAAATCCGCAAAAGGGTCACTGGCATGCAGTGACGTTGCGCTGAGCAGTCCAATACCGAGCAGTAAATAAATATGTTTCATTGTTTTCCCTTTTTTATTAAGGCACTAAACGTTTAATAAGTGGAATTTTTACTAACAACATAGTGCATAGCAGTGAGATAAACATAACGGCAATAGTAATAATGGGGATCGCCAACCAGTTAGAGGCAAACGCACTGTAAAAGCCATTATCTAAATCGCGCACTGGTATCAATAACAGTGGATGTAACAGATAAATACCTAAGCTGTATTTTGAGATAAGCGAAACTAAAACACGTAATCTGCCTTGAATTTTATCGCCATAAGTTTGCGCGCTTACAAATAACATGCCGGCAATAATCACCGTATTAAGGGTTTTGTAACCCATAAAGAAACTACTGTATTTACCTGTTTCAACCGCCAACTGCCATGAGCCGAAAAAGTTCAACAGCAGCATAGAGATGCCCGCAATCAGCCAGTATTTAAGCTGTTTTGAGTTATCACGGTTAAACAGATACCAGCCAAGAATTAAGTAACCTGTATATAAAATAAGATTTTGCTGTAAAAAGCTTTCAACTTTTAGCCACTTCATTAAAAACAACACCATCCAAGTAACAATAAGCAGGTTAATTAATTCGGGGGTGGCTTTTTTTAGCAACGGCATTAAAAAAGGAATAACAAAATACAAAGGAATAAAATCATAAAAAAACCACAAATGATACCAGGCGGGATCGTTGGCTGAATTTTCAATAATTTTAAAGGTTTCGACACTTGACCAACTGCCGGCAACAAACCCACCTGCAAATGCATAGATCAGCGTCCAGCCAACAAACGGAATCGCTACTTTTGACAAGCGTTTCCTAAGGTAATGGTCGCAGTTAAAATCACGTTCGCTAGAGAGTAACAATGCACCACTGATCATCATAAAAACAGGCACAGCCCAACGCGTGACACTGTTAATTCCCGCTGCGGCTAACCAGTCAGAATCGGGGATATCACCATAAAGATGTCGAAATGGTCCTAAAACATGAATTGCTACTACCGCAAATGCAGCCATAAAACGCAGCAAATCGAGGTAAAAAATAGAAGGACGTGCTTGGCTCATAATCTGTTTTCTTTTCAAGGGGATGAATACAAATGATACAAATTAGAGTAATCACTATCTTTGTCAATTACAATTTATCAAAAAGTAAATAGCAAACGTATTAACGCAGATATACTTTTAGATAATAGAAAGCGACTACGCAAACAGCCATTAATAGCATCAAAACTTATCTTTTCCATAATGACGGTCATTACTACAAGCCCTGCTCCTGGAGCTGTTTTTCTTTTTGCTGCTGCATTTTCAACAGTTCATTTTCCAGGTTTTTGGCTTTATCTAAAGCATCCAGCTGCGCCTGCGGAATAATCACTTGTTGTTTTTTTTCAGCTTCACAAGCCGTTAATAACCCGCATAAAAAAATCAACATCAGCACATTTATTTTATTCATCTCTATCTCCATATCTGTTGAGCTAAAAAATTGTGTAAATAGCAATAAAACTTGTTTTGTTTATTGATCCGATTAAGATCAAATAAGATCAAGGCAAACTTATTCCCGATACTGCTTATAAATTAACAGTCGCACAACAAGCATCAAAAAGGTAATAAAATGTTTAATTTTTTTGAAAAGTTAGTGCCAGCACTTAACGATGCAGAGCCCAAACAGCCCCCTAATACCTTAGTCGCTTTTTGCCTTCATTATACCAAAGGTTACGAAATCCCTCTGATTTTAATGACTATTTTAACTGCTGCATTAGCAATTCTTGAAGTATCACTGTTTGGTTTTATGGGGCAGCTTGTTGACTGGTTAATCACTAAAAGCCCTGAAACATTACTTCAGGATGAAGGATTAACGCTACTGGCCATGTCAATTATGGTCCTGGTCATTATTCCGCTATTAACCTTGCTGCATTCATTAATTGTGCACCAGGTTTTATTGGGCAATTACCCAATGTCAATTCGTTGGTTTGCACATCGCTATCTACTTAAACAAAGTGTTTCGTTTTACCAGGATGACTTTGCCGGACGTATTGCGACCAAGGTGATGCAGACCTCTCTAGCCGTTCGAGAGACGGTGATGAAGTTGCTTGATGTGATGGTTTACGTCCTAGTCTATTTTATTTCGATGGTGTTGATGATCGCCAAAGCGGATATTCGTTTAGCGATTCCGATGCTTGTCTGGTTAGTCATTTATATCGCACTGCAATATTACTTTCTGCCTCGCTTAAAAGCGGTTGCAACCGAACAGGCTGATGCACGCTCAACCATGACCGGACGCATTGTTGACAGTTATACCAATATTTCTACCGTTAAACTGTTTGCCCACACAGATTCCGAGACACAATATGCCAAGCAGGGAATGCAGGCTTTCTTAGATACGGTTTACAGGCAGATGCGATTGGCGACAGGCATTAATGTGTCGGTGCAAATATCAAACTACATTTTAGCCTTTGCCATTACTGCATTAGCCATTGCTTTGTGGATGCAAAGCGCAATTAGCGTTGGCGCGATTGCCATTGCGATCAGTTTATCGCTACGTTTAAATGGTATGTCACAGTGGATAATGTGGGAGATAAGCATGCTATTTGAAAATATCGGCACAGTAACAGATGGTATGTCGACACTGGCAAAACCCAATATTATTGAAGATCAAAAAGATGCTGAACCATTAAAAGTTAGCAATGGTGCGCTCGATTTCGATAACGTCAGTTTCCACTATGGTCAAAGTAGAGGTGTAATCGACAATTTAAATTTAAATATCAAAGCGGGTGAAAAAATCGGTTTGGTCGGTCGCTCTGGGGCCGGTAAATCAACCCTGGTCAATCTGTTATTACGTTTTTATGATGTTGAACAGGGGGAAATTGTGATTGACGGACAAAACATTAACAATGTTCAACAGGAGAGCCTGCGCTTACAAATTGGCATGGTGACCCAGGATACCTCTTTATTACATCGCTCTGTTCGTGAAAATATTCTTTATGGACGTCCGGATGCAACTGAAGAGGAGATGATCAAAGCGACTAAACAGGCACAAGCTCACGAGTTTATTTTAGGACTGACCGATAACTCGGGAAATACAGGTTATGATGCGCAAGTGGGTGAACGCGGCGTAAAACTCTCCGGCGGACAACGTCAGCGTATTGCAGTTTCCCGTGTACTGCTTAAAGATGCCCCCATACTTGTTTTAGATGAAGCAACATCGGCCCTTGATTCTGAGGTTGAAGCCGCTATTCAAGAGAGCCTCTATCAATTAATGCAGGGTAAAACGGTTATCGCGATTGCTCACCGTTTATCCACCATTGCCGCGATGGATAGGTTAATTGTGTTAGATAACGGTCAAATTGTTGAGCAAGGCTCTCATCAAGAGTTAATCCAAGGTAAAGGCATTTACGCACAACTTTGGGCACATCAAACAGGTGGTTTCTTAGGGATGGACTGATAAGGGATATCTTTGCAGAACCCGCAAACGGCTTAAAAAATGCCCTGCGCATTTTTTGGGGCCATTAATATTACTTAACCTCAGATCGGAATAATGAAAGCGAAATGCTCTTTAATATTAATATGTTAAATTTTTATATTATACAGTGTTGATAGTTTTGTGTAGTTCAAGGCAAATCAGCGTAGCAATAGCTGGCTATTGGTAGCTGATTTAACGCAGAAATACGCGAAAACAGCTGCACTGTATCGATTTGCTTATCCCGAGTTGAGGTTACTTAGATTCAAAACCGCGAAAGCCTGCGTTATGTATAGATTTTAAGGCATAACTTTCAGAAGAAGATGAACAAAACTTAGTCTTAAGACGCAAAATATCATCAAAGCCGGCAAGAAAAATTTTGTAAAACCCCGCTTCCGGTTTATCAATACGCACTGTCATTTTAAGACCATGCTCTCTCCATACCTCCTGTGCTTCTTCCCACGCATCAAAACATTGTGGCGTCAGGCTTTGAATATCACTAGTATCGAGAATTAAAGCAAAATCTTGGAGGTTTTGCAGTTGAATAAGCGTATTAATTGAGCGGATACATGCTGTTGATACTTCAGGTTTCCACACTCCTTTACCTTTAAAAATAACGATATCGTGATCCTGATCCAGGCTGTAATGTTGATTGTCTTTAATCATAACAAACCTCATTAACAATCTATTATCTTACCTTTAACTTAATGACTTATTGTAGAAAATCGACTGTAGAACCGGCGCCAAAACCATATAAACAAAATGGTTTTAACGGTTTGTTGATATTAAGAAGTATAGATAGGAAGCTCTAAAGGTGCAGATCTGCATAGAAAAATAATTTATAAGTAAGAGAGGACAGTTATTCTCTTTACACTACTGTTTACTGCTTTTATATCGTAAAATAAGCACATTTGTTTCAAGCATCAACAACTAACCATTTAAGGCAAAAAGTGAACAATTCAGTAGCTAACCAACAAATAGCATCATCCCCCTCTTTAATCGCACTCTTTCCACTGTTTTTATTTTTAACACTGTTTATTGGTGCAGGGCTGTATTATCAACAACTTGGTGTTGATTTTGCGTTTTATCAATTGCCGAGCGTAGTCGCCATTTTACCTGCGATTATTTTAGCGTTACTGCTTTCAAAAGAAAAATTAAACCAAGCCATAGAAACCTTTATGGCAGGGATCGGCCATTCCAATATTATCGCGATGTGCTTAATCTATTTATTAGCAGGTGCATTTGCAGCTGTGGCAAAAGCAACAGGAGGCGTTGACGCGACAGTTGCACTTGGTCTTTCACTTATTCCTTCTGATTTACTGCTACCTGGTTTCTTTTTAATTGCCGCGTTTATCGCCACCGCAATGGGTACTTCTATGGGCACCATTGCGGCTGTTGCACCGATTGCATTAGGGGTTTCACAACAAGCCGATATCGATTTGGCATTAATGGCGGGGACGGTTATCTCCGGCGCATTGTTTGGCGATAATTTATCCATTATCTCTGATACTACAATTGCAGCTACACGCACGCAAGGCTGTGAAATGAAAGATAAATTTAAAGAAAATATTATTTTTGCACTGCCCGCTGCGATTATCACTTTGCTAATATTAACCATGATTGGTCAAGGTCATGCTGAGCTTGCAAATCAAGAGGTCGACTTGTTCAAAGTACTGCCATATTTAACCATTTTAATATTAGCCGTTTCAGGTTTAAACGTTTTTGTAGTGTTAACAGTGGGTATCTTATTAGCGGGTTTCACCGGTTTTGTAAGTATGGATTATTCTGTATCACGTTTTGCCAATGATATTTTTGAAGGCTTTAAAAATATGCAGGAGATATTTATTCTGTCGATGTTAGTCGGAGGACTGGCGGCCCTGATGCAACAGCAAGGCGGTCTGGCTTTTCTCTGTTTAAAGATTGAAAAAGTGATCGCTCACTTTGCTAAAAAACAGAATAAACGCATTTCTGAATTAGGTATCGCAACATTGGTTGCATTAACTAATACCTGCGTAGCTAACAATACAGTTGCAATTATTGTTACCGGTAATATTGCTAAAGATCTGGCACAGAAACATCAAATCAGCCCTAAACGTTCAGCAAGTTTATTGGATATTTTTTCTTGTATTATCCAGGGTATTATTCCTTACGGTGCGCAAGCATTATTAGCGGCTTCAATCTTTACTGTCTCACCGTTAGCGGCCGTAACTAATGCTTGGTATTGTTTTGTTTTAGCAATCGTTGCCGTTTTAATTGTTAGTTTTAGAAAAGTAACAAGTTAAATTAGATAGCCAAAGAAATTGAGCAAAAAAACAACACCATAAAGTAAATTACGTGCTTGTCATCACCTTATTTACTTTAACCACTTTTTTAATTACAAAATAACGTCTAAAACGATGTAATAGCACTATAGTAGGTGCGATGAACTGTAAATTTTACCTGGAGGGTTAATATTGCAAACGTTTTTTATCTTTTTATTTATATTCTTACTACCAATAAAACAGCTTTCTGCCTGTGAGATTGATATTTACGCTAATGAAAAAATGAAACCCAAAGCGTACATTGAAAATGGGCTGCCAAAAGGCATCTTAATTGAGATGATGGAATATATAGGCACAGATATCGGTTGCAAGTTTACTTACCATTTTTCGACATGGGCACGCGCCTATAAAAGCATGTTAGACAATAAAGGGGCCGCTATCGGCCTTTCTATCACCGAAAACCGTAAGAAGATTATTGATTTCTCTGATGTCATGTATAACGAAGATATTTTATTAGTTACTCATATAAATACCCCGTTCACCTATACAGGAGTGCAAGATTTAGCCGGTAAGACTGTCAGTGCATCACGTGCCGCTATATTCGGCGATGAATTTGAAAAAGGTATCAAAGAAAATATTTTTACCTTTATTGGCGATAATGGCGATCCCGTTCATCGTTTAAAACTAGTCGCCAGAGGACGCTTAGATGTCGCCATCATCAGCCCAGGTTTGTATGCTTTTAATAATGTTTTTAGCGAACATCCGGAACTGCTTGCTATCAAAGAGAAGCTTTATATTGTCCCTGCCACCTTATCGAATGATCCCAACCACCTTGGCTTCGCAAAAAATAACGACCACAAAGATTTCCTTAAAAAGTTTAATAAATCAATTAAAAAAGGCCGTAAAGAGGGAGTGTTTCAAGCAATCGAGAACAAATACCACCACTAAACTTAGCTTACCTTTATCCTCATCAATAAACATTATTCAATAAGCCCTTTGATTCATGATAAAAAACCAGAAAAAAGCTACCTTCTTTGCCTTAATTGCAGTAGTTATGTGGTCGACTGTTGCCAGCGCTTTTAAAGTCACATTAACTTACTTTTCAGCAATACAAATGTTATTAGTGGCATCGTTTACCACTATTTTGGCCTTAACCGGAATCTGTTTTTTTCAAGGAAAACTACCGCTTTTAAAACATTATTTGTTAAATCGTCCTATCTATTATCTGCTTTTAGGGTTAATTAACCCTTTCCTCTATTATCTTATTTTGTTTGAAGCATATGACCTGCTTCCGGCGCAACAAGCCCAATCTCTCAACTACACATGGGCGATTACTCTGACCATTTTAGCCGTACCTTTTCTCGGCCAGAAACTCAGTAAAAAAGATGGGCTAGCCATATTACTCGGTTACAGTGGTGCATTGATTATTGCAACCAAAGGCAATATTTTAACCTTAGACTTTGCCAGCCCATTGGGGGTCTTTCTTGCGCTTTTTAGTACGTTACTCTGGGCAATGTATTGGATTTTAAACAGCAAAAATAGCGCCGATCCCATTGTATCTTTGCTACTCTCTTTTTTGCTCGGTTTTCCCGCTATATTAATCGCAACGCCGCTGCTCAGTGATTTTCATATGCCCGATTGGCAAGGTTGGCTAGGGGCTATTTACATCGGTTTATTTGAGATGGGTTTTGCATTTGTGGCCTGGTTAAGTGCACTGCGTTATGCACAAAATACCGCTAAAATAAGCAACCTGATTTTCATTTCGCCTTTTATCTCATTACTGCTACTGAATCTCATTATTGAAGAGCCCATCTATCCGGCTACGATTATCGGTTTGATATTTATTACGACTGGGTTATTAATACAACAAATAAAATCTAAGCCCTCTTCTTAAGCGCTGTTTTAAGTGTAGAAAGAGCTGTTCGACATAACGGCGGGCTTGCCCTGATAGATCCGAGCAAGAGTATTGCTCTACTTGCAAATCTCAGGTGCAAATCGCTGGCCAAATTAATTTAATTGTTTTTCATCTAGCCTCCGCTTTATCCTTAAGCATCTTCGTTGTTATGAAGCTTTGATTTAACCAGTTAGATCTTCAGCTTCATGCCTAGAATCTACTCACCTCTCGACTTGCTGATTTTTGCATCTTGATTGATAACGGGTATAGTATGCGCCCCAGAAAATCAGCATTCTCAAAAACAGTATTATGGATCTGTTTTGCGATGAAATACAGGATATGAAAGATAATAATATGAGTAAAAAACAGCACTTCCAAAATTTTTTTTTTGCAGCTGTAGTACTGCTAACAACTCAGCTGGCAAGTGCAGCAGGTTTTCAACTTAACGCGCAATCTGCAACAGGTCTTGGCCGTGCATTCGCAGGCGATGCCGTTATCGCAGATAATGCTTCGGTAATGGCGCGCAATTCTGCCGCTATGGCGCTATTTGATAAAACAGCTATCTCGTTAGGTTTGAATATGATCAAATCAGAGATTGAAGTCAAAGATGCAAGCTACCAGCAACAACACTTAATTGATTATGGTGTTGCATACAGCACAAGCTCAAACTATCAAGATGCAGGTGATATCTCTTATGCGCCAAACCTGCATCTAATTGTGCCAATTAATGAAAAATTTGCTGTAGGTGTAAACCTTTATTCAAGCTTTGGCACAAAAACAGAATTTTCTAATAGTTTTAAAGGCGCTGAGTACGGAGGTTTAACCGATCTTAAAAGCGTGAATTGGGGGCTAGCTGTTTCATACCGTTTAAATCAGCAATGGAGTATTGGTGGAGGTTTGGACCTGATTTATGGTCAAGGCAAACTGCAGCGTGACTTAAATGCTTACCATCCCAAAAATGGTTCAGCTGTAGCAACTAATCAGGTCTTAGATGTTGATGCCTCTGGTTTTGCGCTTGGTTTTAATATCGGCACTGTATTTGAATTAAATACAAATAATCGTTTTGGTTTCTCCTACCATTACAGCCCGGAGCTTGAAGCAAAGGGAGATATTGAATTTAAAGGTTCAATCGCCAAAGATGATACATTATTTATGCCTCTACCGGATATGGCGGAGTTTTCGGGTTACCACCGTATACAAGATACAAAATTTGCCGTGCACTACAGTGTGCAGTGGATTGGTTGGTCAGCATTCGATACGCTTGATTCAAAAGCACATGGCACGCTTAATGATTACCAATGGAAAGATGCGCTGCATTTCTCACTGGGTGGAACTTATTATCTAAACAAGGATTGGACACTGCGTGGCGGTTATATGTATGACCAAAGTGCGCAAGATGAAATAACTTCTGTTTCGGTGCCCGATTCAGACAGACAATGGTTCTCTGCAGGTTTCACTTACCATCTCAATAAGAGATCTAATATTGATTTTGGTGCAACTTATGTAGCGGGTAAGGATGTTGATGTGACTGAAACAACTGAGTCAAATGGGGTTGAGGTTTCAACTCTTAATGCAACAACAAGGGCAAACGCGATTTTAGTCGCGATTCAATACAGCCGCAGTTTCTAACTTTTATTTAGCAGCCACTCCTTCCCATGCGCCACATGAGAAGGAGTGAAACACTAAATTTACAATCTAAAGACTAATCACAATTTTGGCGGAATTGCTGGTGACTTTTTTTGCTGTGCTCTTTAATCTGTCCCAAAATCGTTTTTATTTCTGCTTTATCTTGGGTTTTATCTAACTCCTTAAACAGATCCTGAAGCTGAGTAATGCCGTGCATATACAGCATATGCTGATGATGTTGTTCTGCTGTCATGCCCTCCATAGTTGGCATTGCTGACATATCATGATCTTCACTATCCATGTTCATATCGCCATGATCCATCTTCGAGTGATCCATTTCAGGCTGCTCAGCCATATCCATATCACCATGATCCATTTTTGAATGATCCATTTCAGGCATCGCCATATCACCATGATTCATCTCCATATCACCATGATTCATCTCCATATCACCATGATCCATTTTTGAATGATCCATTTTTGAATGATCCATTTCCGGCGTGGCCTGCATGTCCATTTTTGCATGGTCCATTTCTGACATATCCATCTGCTCGTGGTCCATACTTGCTGCATGCATGTTTTTGATTTTCACAGGTGTTTGATCAGCAAGCATCGAGCTCAACTTTAATAGCTCATTAAGATGTTGCTGCATCTTCTCTGCATCATCACCTTTAAACCCTTTTACATAACCGCGCAGTTCACTTTTCATATACTTCATAGTGTCACTCAACTGGGTATCTTTAATCTCACAGTGTTTTTCATGAGCAAATGCGCTTGTAAATGGTGTTGCTAGAAAAATAACACTACCGAATGCGACTGCCATTGTATTTTTTCTAATGTTCATCTTTGCTTTCCTTTTGATTTATTTGCTTGTGTTAACTGTTAATAAGATCAACCACCTTTTGCTATTAAAAGGTGATTCAAAATATTTGTCTTAATTCATATTGAATTGTTTGCGCAAGCTGATTTTTTTCCATTGGAAATAAACCGCAGGTAAAATAAGCAAGGTCAAAATAATTGCACTGACCATGCCGCCAATCATAGGGGTGGCGATGCGCTGCATTACCTCAGAGCCAGTGCCATCACCGTACATAATAGGCACTAACCCCATCACCACAACGGCCACTGTCATCATCACTGGTCGCACACGTAACCCTGCACCTTCCATTACCGCTTCTTTTAAATCATTGACATTAAAGTGTGTAAGACGCTGCTGTTTTTTTGCTTCTAATGATTGGTTTAAATACAAGAGCATAATTACGCCAATCTCTATCGAGACACCAGCAAGTGCGATAAAACCGACCCCTACTGCAACCGAGAAGTTAAAACCAAGTAAGAACATCAGCCAAATCCCCCCCATTAAAGCAAATGGCAGTGTGGATAAAATCAGCAAGACTTCCCCCACGCGGCGGAAGGCTAAATACAGCAGAATAACTATGATAACGAGTGTCACAGGTATCACTTTTGCCAAACGTGCATTGGCTTTTTCCATATATTCATATTGTCCAGACCAGACTAGTGAATATCCTCCAGGTAAAGTTAATTGCTCATTAACAATCTGCTGTGCATCTTTAACGTATGAGCCCAAATCGCGATTTTCGATATCGACAAAAATCCAACCATTAAGACGCGCGTTTTCCGTTTTTATCATCGGCGCACCCGCTTCGATATAAATATTAGCCACATCACTTAAACTGATATTCATTTTGCTTGGCGTCACAATCGGCAGACTTTTAAGTGCGGTGAGCGAATCGCGGTAATCATTCGGATAGCGTAAGTTGACCGGATAGCGCTCTAAACCTTCAATGGTTTCAGTGATATTTTTACCACCAATTGCGACTGCTACTAGCTCCTGGATTTCGGCAATATTTAGCCCATAACGTCCGGCCTTTTCACGGTTAATATCCACTTTTACATAACGACCGCCAGTTACTCGCTCTGCATATACTGATGCAGTACCCTCGACATCTTTTAAGATAGTCTCAATCTGCTTACCAATTTTTTCAATCTCACCTAAATCCGCGCCAGCTATTTTGATACCAATCGGCGTTTTAATACCCGTTGCTAACATATCGATACGGGTTTTAATCGGCATCACCCAAGCATTAGTTAGCCCAGGGAATTGAATTAGGCTATCCAACTCATCTATAAGCATTTTTTTGGTCATGCCAACTCGCCATTGATCTTTGGGTTTAAATTGAATGGTGGTTTCAATCATGGTCAGAGGCGCGGGATCAGTAGCGGTTTCAGCACGGCCAATTTTCCCCCATACGGTTTTCACTTCCGGCAATATTTTAATCAGCTTGTTGGTTTGCTGTAATAATTCACGCGCTTTACCGATCGAAATTCCCGGATAAGTGGTAGGCATATACATGAGATCGCCTTCATCAAGTGGCGGAATAAACTCACTACCAATCTTACTCACCGGATAGAATCCAACTAATAAAACAGCTAATGCAAAGCTAATAGCCAACTTTGGAAAACGTAAACTCATAGCCAGCACGGGGGTATATAAACCCACAAGAAAACGGTTTAATGGATTTTTATGCTCAGGTAGTACTTTACCGCGAATAAAATAGCCCATTAATACCGGAATTAACGTGATTGCCAAACCTGCGGAGGCAGCCATCGCATAGGTCTTAGTAAACGCCAGCGGCGAAAACATTTTGCCCGATTGCCCCTCTAAGGCAAATACCGGCAGGAAACTAAAGGTAATAATCAGCAATGAGAAAAACAGTGCGGGGCCAACTTCAAGGGTCGCTTTACTGATCACCTGCCAGCGGTTTTCATCAGTAAGCTCAGTTTTCTCCATATGTTTATGGACGTTTTCAATCATCACTATCGCGCCATCGACCATGGCACCAATGGCGATGGCGATACCACCAAGAGACATGATATTGGCGTTAATGCCCTGCCACGACATAATAATAAACGCGACAAAGATACCCACAGGCAGGCTTAATAGCACCACTAATGATGAACGAAAATGGAATAAAAAAGCAGCACAGACCAAAATCACCACGATAAACTCTTCGAGTAATTTAAGGTAAAGATTTTCTACGGCATTACCAATTAACTCCGAGCGATCATAGGTGGGAACTATTTCCACCCCATCCGGCAGGCTTTTTTGCAGCTCATTAAGTTTGTCTTTAACTGCGGCAATCACCCCCTGTGCATTCTCGCCAAAGCGCATCACAATCACGCCACTGACCACTTCACCTTCACCGTTAAGTTCGGTAATACCACGGCGCATTTGTGGGCCAAGGTTTATGGTCGCCACATCACCTAATAATAGTGGTGTGCCTTGTGCGTTCACATGTAACGGAATAGATTTGAGATCATCAATTGATGAAATATAACCCGAGGTGCGTACCATATATTCGGCTTCACCCATCTCGATAACACTCGCGCCTCTTTCTTGGTTGGCACTTTGAATCGCTTTGCTGATTTTATTGAGCGGCATGTTATAAGCACGTAATTTGTTAGGATCAACACGCACTTGATACTGCTTAACCATGCCGCCGACTGTTGCCACTTCCGATACACCCGCAACGGTTTGTAGCTCAAACTTTAAAAACCAATCTTGTAAACTACGCAGTTCACTTAAATCATGTTTTCCGCTTTTATCAACCAACGCATAACTGAAAATCCAACCTACCCCTGTAGCATCGGGCCCTAATGCCGAGCGGGCCTCTTTAGGAAGATCAGGTGCTACTTGCGAAAGGTATTCCAGCACACGTGATCGCGCCCAATACATATCGGTATTATCATCAAAAATGATATACACGTAAGAGTCACCAAAAAACGAATAACCACGTACCGTTTTTGCGCCAGGCACAGATAACATCGCAGTGGTTAACGGGTAAGTCACTTGGTCTTCAACCACCTGTGGCGCTTGTCCTGGATAACTGGTTTTTACAATCACTTGCACATCAGAGAGGTCGGGAATGGCGTCTATTGGTGTTTTCTGAAGAGAAAACAATCCATAAGCGACAATCGCAACGGTGATCAATAAAACCATAATACGGTTTTTAATTGACCAATTTATTATCTTAGCAATCATAATGTCACCTCTTTAGCGATTCGGCTTAAATGTGCTTTTCTTGGCGAGTCTAAATCAGAATCAGCACCTAAATCTAACCAATCGAGATCATCATCTTCAATGCTTGAATCGTACTCAGGTTCAGCTTGTTTGTTTTTTTCAATTTCTAACATGCGACCAAAATCAGCGCTGATGCTGGACTCTGAATCTAATAAAAACTGTGCGGAGGTAACAATTTTTTGCCCTTCGCTTAAACCCGATAAGACTTCCACCGAATCTTTGTTTTCCAGCCCTAAATTAACAAGCACAGATTTAAACTGACCATTACCTTTAGCTATCACTACCCGATTCATGTTGCCGGCATAAATGACCGCTTCTCGTGGAATTTGTAGTGTGTTTTTATTCATTTCAGGGGTTAACGTAACACTGGCAAACATATTCGGTTTTAATTGCGCAGTTGGGTTATCGAATTGTAAACGAACCCGTAATGTACGATTACTAGCGTTCATTTCCGGGTAGATAAAATCAACCTGTCCTAACCATTCTTGTCCAGGGAAATAATCCAAAGACATGATTGCTTTATCGCCAAGTTTAACTAATGATACTTGCGCAGCAAAAACTTCAACATCGACCCAAACTGTATCTAAATTTACCGCTTTAATAACCTGAGTTGCAGGTGAAATAA
>JABXKR010000222.1 GCA_013619145.1 Psychromonas sp.
TCCGAATAGCTTGGCGGAATTTATCAATCGCCTCGATGATATTTTAATTTTTAAACAGTTGAAGGCTGAAGGTATGAAAGCGATTGCAGACATTCAGCTCAAGCGTCTTTCCAAGCTTCTACAGGAGCAAGATATACAGTTAGTTGTGAACGACAGTGCAAAAGCATTACTGGCCAGGCTTGGTTTTAATCCGTTAATGGGAGCAAGGCCTTTAAATCGAATTATTCAGTCCCGTTTGCAGGATGTTTTAGCACAAGACATTATTGCCGGCCTTCTTAAGTCGGGAGATCTTGTAAATGTGACGGCGGAAGAAGATGAAATTATCGTGACAATTGCAGAGGCACCTAATCAAGTACTACTCGATGAGTAGAAAGGTGTTATTGAATATGCATGCCAATAAGGAACGATTGGAAAAATGAAAAATTTAGATAAATTAAGTGTGGCACCCAGTGCTTCAAAATTAGAGTCAGTAGGTACTTTTTTTGCGGATAATTGGCTGTATGTTATCGTCTTTTTGTCTGTTTTAGCTGTTTTTCTACTGTTCTTTCTCTATAAAAAAAGAAAGAGCAATGCTTTAGCTAAAAAAAGTATAGAGGTTAAAGAAGAGCCTATTCCGGTTTCAAGCTTTAAGAAAATATGGCGTGGATTTTTACGGGAACTGCCGTGGCAGCTGCGCCGGGTATTAAGTATTTATCATCATTTTATTGTTATGGGAGATGTGGGGGCCGGTAAAAGTAGTCTGATTGATAGTCATACCGACTGGAAAGGACAGGCACTGCAGTTTTACCCAAGTTATATCGAGGATCCTCTATTACATATCTACCTAGGGGCAAAAATTCTTATTCAGGAAATTCCATCAACTCTGTTGAACGATACTTCAAAAAATGCCCGCTTAGCCTTACTCAAGCTATGGAGACCGCTCTATCGACATAAAAGTCCTACAGTGGTGTTCGTTCTCAATGGCATGAAGCTGAAAAATGATGATCCGGAATATCTAAAGAAACAAGCTCAGGTTGCCAGAGGGAAAATAAATCTGCTTGCTCAAATAACGGGTAAACCCATAGGTGTCAGGATTACTCTTACACACATGAGTGAAGTCGAAGGTTTTTCTGAGTTGTCAAAATTCCTCAGACAGAAAAATATTCAGTTAAAACTCGAGTTTTCTTCAAAAGAGGATATTGCAAATATTGAATATTGCCTAGAGTATTATGAAGCTTATTTGGAACAGGCTCTTGTCACGCTCTCTGCCGCTGAATATCTGAAAATTATTACCTTTATGCGTGCCGCACCAGTAATCCTCAAGGATTTGTCAGGTTTTATCTCCATTTTGCAAAGTCCTGATCCCTTATCACATATTCCCCGAATTGATGAAGTTTGTTTAACTTCAACCCTTGAGGGGGATTCTCTAGTTTCAAACCCATTTGCTACTACTCTTTCTTCAGAAGAACTGCAAAAGTTTAATCCTCTTCTCCGACATCAGATTGCAGCAGCAGTATTGCTAGTGGGGGGAATTATCTATTTGGGTAATGCATTTTTCTACGAGAAATATTTAGTTGAAGCAAAAGTAGAAGAGGTGGCGATTATTGAGGCTTCACCGCCTGCGCAGTATGGCCAGAAAATTCATCAGTTATTTATTGATCCCCTGACCAGTATGCAGACGCATGCATTAATGGAATTTTTACCTGATTTCTTTCCTCATATTAATAAAGAGATCGATAGACGTGTAATAGAACTTATACGTGAGACATATTTACTGCCAGAATTGGAGAGGTTTTATGTTGAAGGTAAAGATCAAGGAATCTCTAAAGATAAAAAAAGTGACTCTCTTTATGATTTACAAAATATAGATATTGTCGATGCACAGCAAAAGGTTTTGTACTTTTTGGGCTTGCTCTATGCGACCCGAAGTGATGATCTTGGAAAGCTTATTCTAAAAGATCCGGCTGTATGGGCTGAGACTCTTGGTTTATCCCAAATGTTGGTTGAGGATTATGTAAAGAATAATCAGTCTTCCTGGTCTGTTGATATGGATATAGAAAAGGTTACATATCGCAAGGGGGTAAATATAGCGACTGATCTTCATTACTGGATGGTCTATTTTACAAAAATAGAAACTCTCTATCAAAAAGAAGTTATTTCGAAGGCTGATTTCTATAAATTACAGAAAGAGACAGATTACCTTATTAACGTAATTAAGGAGATCGAACAATTTGATCTTGCTGTGACTGTTGCTGAGCTTCTGAAAAGGCAATCAATCCATGGTGTAACCGTTGATCTGGTCGAGCAGGAGAATGCCCAGCTTAGGCAGAAGGATGTTAAGAATTTTCTCTCACTAATAAATATGAGCAGATTTGATTATCCAGCGGTGAATGATAATTTAACGCTAATCGGTTTATGGGAACACCTGAAAGCTATGCTCCACTTTATGGGAGAAGAAGACAATGATGATCGGTTCTACCATTTTATTTTGGCTGGTCGTGAATTCAAATTTAACGCTAAGCGATGGAATGCTGTCAAAAATCGTAGCAGGATAACTTCCTTTTTAGATGATTTTATTGCGCACAACAGTCGACATGACGGTCTGCTTTTTTTTCCAGTAAAGAAAGAGTTTGATGATCTGGTCATGAATCCATTCAATGATGGAAGTTTTTTATTTTCAGGACATTCAATCGTTGACGGTAGGTTTACTAAGGAGGCCTTTGAGCAAAGGGTTAAACCTGTATTGACTGAACTTCCCAAGTTTTTTCAACAATTGCCAGTCTCAGAAAAGAGCAAAAGGCAACTTAATAATTTTCTTTTTAAAGAAATAGAAGTTTATGCTCGTCGATATGCACAGGCGTATCGAGGTTATTACATGGACTTCGATATAAACGCCAACTCATCAGGAGCTCTCAGTTATGTGTTAACTCAGTTGACGCTTCCATCCTCTCAATTCATGGAATTTCTACTGAGTGTAAAGGAAAATACAGGCCTGGAGCTTGAGGCTAGCGAATATATGCGTCCTATGGTTTTGCAGCTTGCAGAGTTTGAATTTTTTCAGCGCCTTATGGCTGAGAAGAAAGGTGCTTTCCCAGAGCTAGAAAAGTATAAGTCCTTGTTAGAGCAGATGCAGAGTGTAATTGGAGAGGAGTCGTTAGCAGACGAAACTAAACGTCAGGATAAACCCCTTGGGGACTTTGCCAGCAAATTAACACCTTTGGGAAAAATAAGCTACTCGATTTATCTTGATGAACCTGGCTCGTACCTAAACCTGATAAAGCTATGGTTAAAGAGTGTCGGTATATCATCTCGATGGCAAGATGTATTTTTGGCTCCTGTCTATCAGGCTTACGCACTGGGTAGGGGCGAAGTGGAAGCAGAGTTGGAAAAAACATGGACAGCTCTTTGGAGGGATGATGTAAAAATACTTTATAGCCGCTTCCCGTTTGATAAAGCTTCTGCTCAAAATGTATCACTAGCAGAGCTTAAGAATGCTACTCACCCGGATGGACATTTTTGGCAGTATTTTAATACTCTGTTAGCTCCGTTATGTATTAAACAAGATGGTCATTGGTATCCACGCAGTGGAGTTCAGAGTGAATTAAGGTTGCCGGGCAATATGCTTCCAACATTGAATTCCCTTGATAGGATTTCTAAGGATTTATGGGCTAGCAATGGTGAAGCTCGGCCCCTTGAATTTATGATTCGCTCTGCACCATTACCTATTTCTATTTCCGATGAATATATCCCTGTTCTTTCGTATCTGCATATTGGCGAATCGGCTGTTGTTGGTTTTAACCAGAAGCCGTCCTGGAAAATGTTTAAATACTTCTGGCATAAAATTAGTGCTGCCTCGGTGGGACTTGAAATTGCTACAGCGAATAAAGATGAAAGAATGCAGCGTTCGCTTACTGTATCGAATGCTAATTGGAGCTTCTTTCACCTGCTTCAAAAAGCAGAAGAGATTACTTATGTCACTCAATTTTATATCGATGATAAAGCTGACAAGGATGCTAATACTGTCAGAGAAATAAAGCGTACGGATAATCTATTAAACCAGGATCCTGTTTGGATGTTGAATTGGCCAATTTTCTTTTCGGGATCGGATCTGGATTTTGATCCGGAGCAGGTGACAAGCAAAAATCAGCTTGATCAAAACGTATTAAACATAACATTTTCGATAGATAAAGACCCCTGGACTATATTTAGCCTTCCACCAAGGGAGTAATGGACAAAGATTAGCTCTGTAAGGGAATGTGGTTTGTTAAAAACAGTCAGGTTGTTTTGATGACAGTGCAAGGAATAAGGTGTAACTAAATGACTAGTTTGAGTGTTGGTAGAGAATTTTTAAAGTTATCGCGAGTGTTGAGTATATTTGCTCTGATGGCCGTAATGGCTGGTGGCACTGGTTGTTCAAACATAATGAACTTAATGGACAGTGACTCTATTAAGTTTTCTTTTGAGTCAGAGGAAGAAACTAATGATGGCCGGTCAATGTATGTTGTCATTCGTACAGTAAATAACAAGAACTTTATGATTGAAAGTTATGATCAGATTGCAGATATGGTTTATGGGGATTCACCTGATAAAGGATTTATTGTTTCGTATGTGATTTTACCGGGTAAGGAAAAAAATGTGACGATTAGTAAACCAGAAGATTCGGCGATAGCGGTTTATGCACTTTTTACCCACCCTGGTGAAAAGTGGAAAACTCTGATTAAGGCGCCTTTTGAAAAGGCGTATGACATTAAATTGCTCGATAACTCAATAGAATAGGTGACTGGCGATGATTAATTTTTATCTGTTATTTTTATTGTCTGCATCCTTAGGTTGGGCCGGAAGAATATATCATGACTGAATATATAGATATGGCACTGATTGATAAGGATTTAATGCTGGATGACTCTGTGTCTTTCAGTAAGTTGGACTGGCTTGAGCAGAGTTATACAGATGTAGATAGTTTTTGGCTCAAGTTCAAAAATTCGGTTGACCATATATTTTGTGTTGGTGGAACCAGTCGAATATTTGATAGCTATAACTTTTTTTACGATATTGTCCACCGCAACCGAGACAATACTGCTGCGTTGTGCTGGTACGATCCGTCTGCAGGGCTGAAAGAAATGTCTTATCAGGAGCTGGGTGTCAGGGCAACCCAAAAGGCGGCTGCCTGGTCGCGGCTAGGTGCTCAACCGGGACAGACATTTTGTATTATTAAAGCTATGAGTATTGAGCTGGCCGTTGACTTATTAGCTGCACTGAAAAATGGTTATGTTATTTCATTGTTACCACCCAAAGGCAAAGCTTTCCTCCTGACTCGGCTAGCTGCACTGCAACCAGATTATATAGTTACTGAAGAAAAAAATGTTGAATTGCTGTCTGACTGGTCAGAGAAATTGCTGCCAGACGTTCAGGGAGTGCAATATACCAGCACCGATGCGAATAGGTTTTTCACTTATCCATCCAAAGCTACCGTTTTCAGATGTTTTGATCCCTGCACTTCAGACTTATTACAGACTACAGATATAAGCAGTAACGCGGCCTTTCTTTTGGCTTTACGCGACGGATTTATCACTCTTGGGTTGCGGCCTGGCGAGGTTTATGCCGCTCCAGATATGTCCCTTCTGGAAACTCAGCCCAGCCTGCTTTTGGCGGGGTTACTTTGCGGGGCAACCTATTTTCATTTGCTGCCAGAGCAAATCGCAGCCAATCCTGAACTGGTAACTCGGCAACCAATAAAAATATTTGGAGTATCAAAGAAAGTACGCGACATCTTACTGGATAGCCAGACAAAGGTGGGGAGCGTATGGGAACGGTGGTTTCGTAATCCTTTAGAGTCCAATGATTTTGAACAATGGCATTGTTTTGTCGATGCCGCTGGGCTCGAAAACGCCTATAGCTATAACTGCAAATGGGAAGTAGCTCTTGGCGGCTGTGCCTTGATGTCGGTCGGTCGCAAAGGCAGAGTTCATATGAGTATGTTACCTGCGCCAGGAGTGGCATGGACTCTTGCCGAACAGGCAGACACGGAATCCGAGTCAATTACGGGTTATGGCGTTTTTTGTGCTTCTCTTCCCGGTGATTCAGTCCAGGAAAAAGTCGCAACACATACCCTTATGGTAATGGATAAGGGGCAACTGTTTTCAGTCGGATCCAGTGTTGTAAATCGCCGAGGCAGATTCTTTACAATAGATGAGGTTTTGGCCTGCATCACGAAAATAGCAGAAAATAACTCGGTTTTTTTCTCAATTTCTGAAGTACCTTCTATGGATACGGCACAAGATTCTAGCTTTGTTTTGTTGGTCTTTACCGGAGTAAATGTAGCGATAGATAGAGATGCGCTGCAAGTAAAAATTAATTTTACCATTTCCGAGCAAATGGGGGATGAATTTCAACCTGATAGGGTTGAATTTTTCCCGCTATTTCCCAGGTTTCTGGCTGAAATGGAAATCGATCATAATTGGTGTCGTGAACAATATATGAGTGGAAGGCTTATTCATAAGTCAAAGGATAAAATTTTTAAGCTGCTGACCCTGTTAAGAGCATGTGCCACAAATGGCGGTACAGCATTAAAGATGTAGTTTTAAAACAGAACTTATTTAATTCTTAGGAGAAATGTATGGCAATTCAAGATGAAATTCCAAAATCACGTCTCACGCTAAGGTATAAAACTGAGATTAACGGACAGCCGGAAGATGTAACGCTCCCTCTGCGAGTGATTGTGGAGGGGGATTTTTCCCAGGGGAGTTCCAAAGACAGGGCATTGGACCTTGAAGAAAGGCGGTTGCATAACCTGGACGGCACCAATTTGGATGCTGTTATTAAAGATATGGGCATGAGTCTAAATTTTGCTGTACCTAATAAAGTCGATCCTGAAGTGGCTGAAGATGTGGAAGTTGAAATTCCTATCGAAAGTATGAATTCCTTCTCTCCTGACCATGTGGCTAAGCATGTACCGAAGCTTCGAGGTCTGCTGCAAATAAAGGCACTGCTCGAAGAAGTTATTTCTAATGTGGATAACCGCAAGGACTTTCGTAAGTTGCTTAATGAGCTGATGGGCAATGATGAAGCGTTGGCCAGTATGTTAGGCCAGCTGAAAAGTTACGAAAGTCTTAAACTACCTACGAACGAGAAATAGTGAAATTAAGTGGCATGGTTATTTAAACAAAATTATTTAAGGGAGCAATATCCCCATGGCTGAAAAAACAGAAACAACGGTTAAAACCGAACAAAAAACTGAACAGCTTGATCTTCAACGTTTTCTTTCAAGCATGCGCCTCAGCACAGAGATAGCTGAAGCAACCCCAATGATCCAGGATAATCTTCAGGTAGTTAACGAGGATGTTAGCGACGAAGATCGCTTTATTTCCGGACTGGCGGCACTCTTGCTTAATGTCGACAAGTCTATCGGTCGTCTGGACAAGGGAAGTATTTATGAGCTTATCGCTAATATCGATCATATGGTGAATGATCAAATAAACGAAATTATACATCAGGACGACTTCAAAAAAATGGAGTCCTCTTGGCGTTCGCTTAATGATCTGGTTTTAAATACCAACTTCAAAGCCAATATTATGATCGATATTCTTGATGTGGACAAAGAAGAGCTATTTGATGATTTTGAGGCCAATGCCGTAGATATTACCGGTAGTGCGCTTTTCAAAAAAGTTTATGTTGCCGAATACGATCAGTATGGCGGTAAACCCTATGGTGCCATCATCGGGCTGGATGAATTTGTACATACTCCGCATGATATGTTTTGGTTAAAAATAATGGGCAAAATTGCTGCTGCCAGCCATGCGCCTTTTATCGGTTCAGTATCTCCGAAATTTTTTGGTTGTGACTCCATTGAAGAGTTGGCGGCGATTAAAGATCTCGAGGGTTTGATGAATCATCCCAAATACGGGGACTGGAATTCTCTGCGTGATTCTCAGGAGGCTGCTTACCTTGGTTTGACCTTACCAAGGTATATCTCACGTCTTCCTTATGATCCTGAAACTAATCCCTGTCGGGAAATTTCCTTCCAGGAGGAACTCGAAGGAGATAATGATAAAGACTACCTCTGGGGCCGGTCATCAACACTATTGGCCCAGAATATGGTGCGTTCGTTTGCCCAGTCCGGCTGGTGCCAGTACTTGCGTGGTCCTAAGGGGGGTGGTCTGGTAAGCGGGCTACCGGTTCATACTTTCAATGTCCGGGGTGAAGATGAGATAAAAATTCCAGTTGAGATGGCGATCCCCGATTATCGCGAATTGGAATTTGCCAACTGTGGCTTTATACCGCTTGTATATCGCAAGGGCACGGCAGATGCGTGTTTCTTTAGTTGCCAGTCACTGAAGAAAGCTAAGAAATTCAAAGATTCCAAAGATAGCGAAAATGCTCAGCTGGTAACCAATCTTTCTTATACATTTTCGGTTACCCGTGTCGCTCATTACGTTAAATCAATCATGCGTGACAATATTGGTAGTAGTGCTGATGCACAGTACATCAAAAACAGTCTTAAAAATTGGATTTTTCAGTATGTCACCACAGTGGTTGATCCTGATGATTTGACGTTACGCTTTTATCCTTTTAAGGCTGCATCCGTTGAAGTAGAGGAAAGGGAGGGCATGATTGGCTGGTATGACTGTCAGATTGCCATTCTACCTCATATACAGTTTGAAGGTATGGATGTTGAGCTCAGGCTTGATGCCCGACTTTAGAACCAATAAATGTGAAAACTAATTTAAGGATAACATACCATGGCAGAATCAAGTTTTACATGCAGCAGCAATCAGGGGTTTAATTTTCAGAAGGACGAGCAGATATTGGTTGGTCATCTCGTGGCCTGCAAGATCGGTGACACCCAGTTTGACGCCGACTTTAATGTCAGCGATCCGGAAGATTCAGCAAGTTTGATCAAGGTTTTCGGGGTGGTAAATGATGTGTATTGGAATGGCGGTTATGCCGACCCAGTTCAGTTAAGCTGTCAGGTTTCCAATGCCAATAAGGTTAAGATTGCCACTTTAACTCACAAGAGCC
>JABXKR010000224.1 GCA_013619145.1 Psychromonas sp.
CAGTTCACGCTCAGGAGGTAATTTTTCGCCCAGCTCTAAAGACCCTTCTAAAATCAGGCTTTCAAGACGACTTTCTATCATATCCGCAAGCTTAGGTTGTTTGATTTTTTCGTAAGCCATAATGCCCTTAATAAATAGAAAATTCAGCCAATTGAAAATGGTATTACCAATTTACTTTTAAGCATAGAAATTAACAATTATTTTACCAAGTGTCCAGTAAAACTTGATCTGCATCAATGGGTAAATATGAATTTTACTTGTTTGAGGCTGTTTCAGGCTTAAATAATGAAAAGGTAAGACCAATTCCACACATATGTTAACGAAATGTGAAGCTCATGTTTTTCTCATCCAGGTTGTTTGCAGCATTTTCAAGTACCACTATTCGCCATGTTTGTGGGCGAAATACCCGTTAGTTAATTGCATAACGAAAGTTACGCAGCCACTTTTTAGCAGCGCTTTACCGCCTGGTGTGGGGGATTCTATTTGCTACAGTGAGAAGCCAATCAACAAGGCGACAGTTAGATGAATATGATAACGACTGAATGGGATCCATCATCTTAAAGTATCTGCTCAAAGTGCAATGATTGCTGACAGGAAAAAGAAAAAGAGAATATTTTACGTTTATAGAGAAAGAGGTGGGGCGCGTTTACAGACTGGCTTAAGCAAGTTAATAGGTACTTTGCTTCGTATCAAAATACCTATTGCTAACTCTTATTTGTAATTAAACCTAACTTAGTGGCAGAGGCCAATGATCAAAGTAGATATGATCAGCTTGCCAGTCTACTTTCTCTTGGTTTTCTGTTAACAGCATTTTGGCTACGGTGAAGGCAAATTCAAAGCTTACACCTAAACCTTTACCACTGATAAAATTACCGTCTATAACAACTTTTTGGTCAAGGAAGTTACCATCGGTAAATTTCTTCTCAAGGCCTGCACCTGTAGTGTAATTGCGTCCCTCGAGCAGATTGTGAGCAGCCAGTACTTTTGCGCCAGATGAACAGAGAGCACAGATGTATTTCTCTTCTGCGATATGGCGTTTAAGAAAATCAATCACCATTTGGTTAGCCGACAGGTTATCAGTTCCTTTTGGGCCGCCCGGCATCATTACTGCATCATAGCTGTGAGCAAATTTATCTTTTAGCGTGTAATCTGCAGTGATACGGGTTTCAAAATAAGTATTAAGTGCTGTTGTTTCCATGCACGATAAGACATCAACTTTAATATCTAAACGGCGCATAATATCGATAAAGACAACTGCTTCACCTTCTTCAAAACCATCTGCCAGTAGTACTGCTACATGTTTTTCCATGGTCATAATCGCCTCTACCCTTTAATCAGTTCACAGGTTGCACGCACATTGCTAGCAATCGTTTCCCAGTCGTTATCACGGATTGCCGCCGTTGGTGCAATCCAAGTACCTCCACAAGCTAACACTTGAGGAATAGCAAGATAATCAAGCAGATTGCTTGGTTTTACCCCGCCAGTAGGCATTAATTGAATATTGCCATATGGACCCGTTAATGACTTGAGCATATTAATGCCACCAGAGGCTTCCGCAGGAAAGAACTTAAGTGCAGATACACCTAATTCTAATGCTTGCTCTACTTGGCTAGGATTATTCACGCCAGGAATGATTTTAATGCCGTTTTCCAAGCAGTATTTAACCGTTGTAGGATTAAAACCCGGGCTTACGACAAAATCAGCACCGGCTTCAATAGCCAGATCAGCTTGTTCAGCTGTCAGCACTGTTCCTGCACATAAAACGATTTCAGGAAAGGCCGCTCGGATTCTACGGATAGATTCAGCTGCTGCATCACTTCGGAATGTAATTTCAGCGGCAGGCAAACCATTTTCAGATAATACCTGTGCTAATTTCACCGCATCATCTGCATCTTCAATTTGTATAACCGGCATTACTCGTAATGCACGTAGCTTTTCGATCCATTCATTATTCATCATTTTAAATACTCATTAATTTTGTTATGTTAGTTGTATATTCAGTTGGGATAATTGCCCCTTTATGCTGAATCACTTGTGCTGCTAGTTTATTTCCCCAATGACAACATTCCGCCATTTCCATATTGGAGCACCACGCAGCAAGATAACCTGCATTAAAGGAGTCACCAGCTGCGGTTGTATCGACAACATTTTCGACACGGTTACCCTGCACAAAACCACACTGCTTATTTTGCGACCACATAGCGCCATCGCTTCCCAGTTTCACCACTACCTGTTTAATACCCAGATTGTGCAGACGTTTTGCTATATCTACTGCTTCAGTGTTATTTTTGCCCAATAATAAATCTTCATCGTCAGCTGTCACCAAAGCAATGTCACTTAGCTGGTAGAGCTTATCCAGCCACTCACTCGCTTCTGTTGGATCGTTCCATAAACGCGGACGATAGTTAGAATCAACTGCTATTTTCACACCTTGCGCTTTCAGTTCAGCTAAGGTATTTAATAATATAGTTTTACTTGCAGTGGGTAAGATAGCTAATGAAATACCGGATAAGTAAATAAGATCTGCATCCGCTAAGCTGGCCATTTGTGAAGCGAAGTCGGGATGTTGACAGATATAACGTGCGGCTGAATCATTGCGCCAATAGTGAAAACTACGTTCCCCCTGATCGTCAATCTCAATCGCATACATACCAGGCAGTTTATTGCTATCTGTCATGACTAAAGAAGTATCAATTCCTTCATCCTGCCAGAGAGAGAGCATACAACGGCTATAATTGTCTGTTCCCAGACCGGTTATATAATAAGGACTGACTGATGGGGATAAACGAGATAAATACACGGCGGTATTTAATGTATCGCCACCAAATCCCTGCATTTGAACATCAAATGCTTTTCCGCTCAGTTCAATCATGCACTCGCCAATAATGGCAATTTTTTTGTGTTTTTTCATAAAAAAGTCACTCATTGAGTTTAAACCTAGTCAAACCAAAGACCATAACGTAAGTATACAAAACAAACAAAGCTTTCGCTAGCTTTCGTTTTGGATATTTAAAAAAATAATGAAGACACCTACCTTTGTCACAAAATTCGCTTAAAAGAAATGATCCAGGGAATCCATGAAATCACCTATCACAATATTGATGGAAAAGATGAAACCAAACGGGACCAATCACCTTTGCTTCAATCGCCGCAATATCAAATGAGAAGTTGCCCTTTTCAATCTCTAACGGGGCTTCTGCTGCTTGCCACAATCCAGATCTTTGTCCACAGAACAGTGCGATATTTAACGCACGCAATGACCAAAAACTACTCGCAGGGCCACTGTAGTTGTCCACCAGACGAACATCATCATCGAACAAGCCTTGAGTAGGGGCTCCATTGACAAAAGCGCCATTACTGATGAAATAACGTAAATTACAATGAAATGCACGACGTGCCTCTCCGACTGCAATAGCATCAGAACCTTGATCGACCGCTGCTAGTAAAGGGGCTGAAGCAGCAAGGCGATAACAGGCGCTGCGACCAAAAAAAGGAACGCCTTCAGGGGTAAAAAAATAGCGAAATTTAGCAACAAAATCTGCAAGAGATTGACGAATAAAATCAGGATCAAACTCAGGATTGATTTGATCTAACCAATATAATGAATTAAAAAAGCCCCACGCATTGTAATAATCGTAGTTACCTTTCGCCCCATCACGAAACCACCCTTCACCAACATAAAACTCTTTAACACGCAGATATCTATCGTGATCTATCGTATCCTCTGCGGTTAAAGCTTTAACCACCAGCTGTACAGTTAATGGAAATAAGTGCCAATTGTTATCAACTGTCTGGCAGTGGTTCACCTGTTTAAACCAGGTGATCACTTGTTGCTGCTCTGTAATAGTAAAGGTATCCCAAACCCACTCTTTACTGAGCCATAACGCCAGCGCTAAATCGGCACTTTCGCAAATTCGTTGGTCGTAATCGAGGAGCTTTCCCCAATAGCCTTTATGCCCGGCATTTGTACCCGCCAGAAAAGCCTGCCGTAATATTTGTGCGATATCAATCGGCTGATCATTAAGCCCGGAAATCACAGTTTTTTCTTTACCGTTGGCATGTAACCAGGCTGCAAGTGTCGGAAAAACCCGACTCACACCTTCCATTGCATCCGTTCTAGCCGTCTGCTGACTAGGGCGTCCAGGATAATAAGCGTGGCTATAATCCCAAAGCGCATAATGGTTAAATGCCTCAGCCACGTAACTGACCAGTTGCTCGCACATATACTGCAATTCATGCTGATCATTTTGAAATAACTGGCGTAGGGTATGATCATGCTTTTTATAAGCAGGTTTCCGGTTTTTAACTCTAATTAAATTTTCTTTAAAAAGTTTAAAATACATCCTGGCATCGGGGTGTTCATAGGGGATTTTGGGTCTTGGTTTAGCGCTAATCGTCTTGCTCATAAATTCATCTCGATTATCATATCAATCTGGCTTGGCACAATACGCAGTTTGCATTGAAATATAAGCAAACCACTGAAAACAGATATTTCAGCATTGCCAGGCAGTTTGGATATACACCCAATCTAGCTCAATATGCAGAAATCAGAGGCTAGCTAGAAAACCTCTGAATTAGCATTTTGAAGTCGAATAGGTATAAAAAGACTACCTTGCGGTAGCCTTTAATGTGGTAATTATTTAGCGGCTGAATCCGTTAAAATTTTATAACGATCCTGACCCCAGGCAAGCGGTGCAGGTTTATCTTTGATCCAGTCATAAAAAGCGGCTTTCAGCTCTTTAACTTTTGCTGGATATTTTTTAGCTAAATTAATTGATTCAGCAGGATCTTCAGCGTAGTTGTATAATTCAAACTCGGCTTTGCCGTCATCATAATAATGCAGTGACCAAGCTTGATCTTTAATTGCCCACTCGCCTTTAGAATGTTTTTCAATATATACGCTAGGGATAAACTCCTGCTCTTCATAAGAGATCCATTTCCAGTAGTGACTCCAGAAATCTGCATTTTTCGAATCATAATGAAATGCGCGAGGACCTGCCCAGTATAAGTATTGATGTGCCGTCTGCTTCTCTCCCTTCAGAAGCGGCATAATATCTTTACCGTTTACATCTAATTCAGTTGGAATATCAATATCTGCGGCGGCTAATGCTGTCGGTAAAATATCCATCGCCGATATCATAGTGTTATTTACCTGCCCTTCCGGAAGTTTGCCTTTCCAGTGCGCAACAAACGGCACATGTACTCCGCCGCGATAACGCTGACCTTTAAAGCCTCGATCATTACCATTCATTGGCATTGGTGATTCAAAAACAGCACCATTATCAGATAAAAAGAAAATAAGCGTATTATCGTATTCTCCAATTTCCTTCAGTTTATCAATGATCATGCCAATACCTTCATCAGCAGCATTAACATGAGCGTAATATGTATCAACCTCAACATTGCCGGTATTAAAACGATCCATATATTTAGCAGGCGCAGGCTGATCTAATGGAATATGAGGTACACTCATTGCCAAGTTGATAAAGAAAGGTTTATCTTTAGCTTGTTCAATAAATTGAATCGTTTCATTGGTTAGATTATGGGTAAGATAACCAGGCGCTGCGACATTTTCATCGTTACGGAAGATAGCAGGTGAATTATATAATGCAGAGCCAGAAGCATAGTAACTGTACGAGTAATCAAATCCTCGTTCAAATGGACCATATCCTTCTACAGGTTTTTTTATCTGGTTCTCATGATAGTCACGAGTACGTACATTTTCAGGCACTAATGTTTTCTTTACCTTCGCATTATGCCATTTACCAATATTTGCCGTCGCATAGCCATTTTCATTCATCAGTTCAGGTAACAGCTTAATATCCAGAGGGATACCGGAATGAGCATCATCATTACTGTAAGTACCGAAGCTTTGTGGATTTCTGCCTGTCATCATACCGGCACGCGATGGGCCGCAAACAGGTGTAGCAACGTATGCGTTAGTCATTCTTACACCTTCATTTGCCAACTTGGCAACATTAGGCATTGAACGTTTAGCCGCATCATACAGTTTGTCAAAATCACCATCATAACGCATAGGAACAGGACGCTTCTGAAGGGTATCTTTATCCACTTGATCAAGCATAAAGTCCAGCTGCGCAGTACCCAGATCATCCATCACAATAACCAGCACATTGGGTTTATCAATATTTTCAGCCGCAAAAACCATTGCTGGAGTTGTAGCACAGGCAGCAACGACAAGCCCCGCTAATATTGTCTTCTTTGATGTAAATCGCTTCATTATTACCCCTTTATTCATTTAATTAATTAGTTTTTCGCATGTTAGAGAGAATAGGCATAACGTCAGCGGCCAAGCCACCACGTTGAATTTCCTGAGTCATCAAATGCATTGCTGGCGCAGTGTGTTTAAAGATCTTTTTATAAGAGTTACAGAGATAATTCTGTTTATGTTTTTCACCTTCAATAGCTGTAATACGATGCTTAGGACAGCCGCCATAACAGAGAGCCTGCACCTCACATTGCTGACATTGACTGGTTAATTTGCTGTATTTGGCGTGACCAAAACGTTGTTGCTGCTTGCTGGTAGCCAGCTTAGTTATATTAGTTTTACTGATATTGCCAAGTTTGTTGGCCGGATAAACATAATGGTCGCATGAATATAGATCACCATTAGATTCAATGACCATCGCTTGACCGCATTCACGTGCCTGTACGCAGACAGACGCGGGATATCCCATCCATGTTGCAAGAACACTATCAAACATGCGCACAAAGATGCTGCCAATATCATCTTTTATCCATTCATCAAAAACCTCTGTCATGAACTGACCATAACCATCAGCAGGCACTGAGAAATGCGTTAATTTTGCATCCGCGGCAGGTGAATAATGTCCGGTATTTGTTTGCTGACAGCTTTGTTCAACTTCAACAATCGGAATAAATTGAAGGTGCACGGAACCAAGCGCTTTTAAAACTTGATAAGTCTCTTTACCTTTATTCCAGTTCTGATCATTAATAACTGTTAAAGTATTAAAGCTAACCTTGTACTCTTTCAAAAGTTCAATGGCGCGCTTAACTCGTTCAAAGGTTGGTTTACCATTCACTGAAATACGGTATTTATCATGTACCTCAGCAGCGCCGTCAACAGAGACACCAATTAGAAAGTTATTTTCTGCAAAAAACTGGGCCCACTGCCGATTAATCGCTACCGCATTGGTTTGGAAACTATTCGTCACCGTTTTTCCATCGGCATAGAACTTTTGATATTTCACCGCATTGCGATAAAAATCTAATCCTGCCAGCGTCGGTTCGCCACCTTGCCATGCAAAATCAATCTCATCGCTATCTTGTGAGCGGATATAATCACGGATATAGCGTTTCAACATCCCGTCGGACATTTGCTCCGCAGCCTTGCTTTGCTCCGCAGCCTTACTTTGATCTAATGACGGCGTCAGCATCTCCTCTTTTTCAAGATAAAAACAATAATCGCACTTTAAATTACAGTGGTAACTGGTTGGTTTAGCCATCATATGAAAACGAGATTTTTGAAAATTGGATGCAGTCATGACTAACCTCTAGGATATTAAGCGAAAAAGATTGAAAGCATAAAAAATGAAACGAAAGATAATATACGTCAAAAACAGAGG
>JABXKR010000225.1 GCA_013619145.1 Psychromonas sp.
TGAAACTTCGCCATATGATAGTTGATCTCATCTTTACACTGTAAAAGCTGAGTGGCTGTTGTTGCTAGCTGTTGAGCCGTATCTGACGATTCACGCGAGATACCGACAATAACATGCATACTATCGTTAAAAGACTCTGCAGTGACACTTTGTTCAACTGACGCAGAGGACAAACTAATCGCCTGCTCAGTAACATTGTTGACCAGATCTGAGACACTGACTAAATGGCTGCCAATGCCTTGCACCTGTTGACGCGACGACTCAACAGATTGCTGACTGTCATTCATCGCTGTCACAGCCTTTCCTGCATTATGTCGTAATGCAGCAATTATCGCATCAATTTCCCGGGTCGATTTCTGAGTGTGTTGTGCGAGTGCTCGAACCTCATCGGCCACCACTGCAAATCCTCGTCCCTGCTCGCCAGCTCTGGCAGCTTCAATGGCCGCATTCAAGGCTAACAAGTTTATTTGATCAGAAATACTATTGATGACTCCGAGTACAGAGCTGATATTTTCAGATTGTTGAGCAAGGTGGTCAACAACTTCTGAGGCATCTGAAATATTAATACTCAATTGATTAATATCTTCTATTGCCGTTGCTGTAACTTGATTACAAGATTCAATCAATTGCTGACTTTGCCCAGCGCTTTCTGCCACTTCACTAATATGACTGCTAATCTCAGCCATTGTTGCGGTCATTTGTGTCATTGCGCTGGCGACCATCTCAGATTCTGATAACTGTTTTTGCGCGCCACTATTATTATCTTCAGCAATGCTGTTCAATTCAGAGCTGCCCCTATTAAGTAAGTTGAGGTTTTGGCTAGTGTCTCCTACCATATTGCGCAATGAGTTGGTCATGTTATTAATGGCTTCAGATAAACTGGCTAATTCATCGCGACCTTCACAAGACAGCTGATGATATAACTCCCCCTTAGCCAGTTTTTCAACAATATGAATAGTCGACTTGATTGGACGAATAACTGATCGGGTGATTACAAAGCCGATGATAAAACTGGCAATCAGCGCCGAGATACAAACAACTAATCCAACTATAGTGCTAAGCTGTTTATCTTCGGCCATCTGTAGCTCAACATTCACAAGAATCTGCTTGGCGCTATCACGCACATCGGTTGCGGCTTTTAGCATTTTATCACGCGTAAACAGTAACGATTGCAGCTGACTGTCAACCTCGGAGAGCATTGTCAGATAACTGGAAACCTCCGACTGTGTAACGTAATTAGCCCATTGACTAAGGTAAGCCTGCCATTGATCGATCAAATTGGGATCAAGGGATAATTCGGTTTCGCTGCGCATTTTACCCAATAGGACTAACAACAATTGCGCTGAATCATCGTTATACTTTTCCGACCAGCGCTGCTCTGCCTCCGCCATTTTCTTAGTCAGGCTCTGTATCTCGGTGACTTGCTGATAGAGCAGCTCAAACTCTTTACCATATTCAATATTGGCGGCTTCGAATCGTTGTACCAAAGGTTTATTTAGGGCGCTGTTAAATAGATGCTTACTCGCCATAAAATTATCTAAATTAACCTTATGCCATTTTTTAAATCGCTGCGCATAGATAGGATCACGGCTATTGAGATAACTATTTTCTAAAACCTGTAAACCAAAAACCTCCCTGACACCGACATTAGCTACATTTAACTGATTAATACCATCCTCAATTAACCAACGTCCTCTTAAGCCTTCAGCAAATACCGCTAGTAACAAAAAAATAATAATGGCAAAACCAGCACCAAGCCGTTTGCCAAAACTATAGTGATCTAATCTGAACATTTCATCTCCATTACCCCTGATAGGGAGTTGTTTCACGAATAGTGATATTGAATAATTTTTCCACCTTGAAATAAGGCAATACTATTGATAGTAATTTGAACCTTCAGGATTGAGAGTCATATCCAGATATGCCCCTGCATAACCATAATTGCAACCAAAATCACCGGACTCACCGATAGCAACAAAAAAATAATAATGGCAAAACCAGCAGCAAGCCGTTTGCTAAAACTATTATGATCCAATTCGCACATTTCATCTCCATTGCACCCTGCTGGGGAGTTGTTTTATTAACATTGATATGTTTATAACTTCTTCCATGTTGAAGTCAGGCACTATTGTTTATACCAATCACATTAAGTCATGTGATCAAGTAGTTAGTTTGATTGGTAAAATAATAGAGCGGGCACTTGCATAATGTAAAAAAGGGTAAGTGATAGCAGGACAATAAAATAACCGCCCTGCTAATCAATATTAATCCACTTTTTTAAGTGTCACTTCTTGCGGAATACCAAAATAGATAATAAAGCTAATCTTGGTTGAATCGGCACCGGGACTAACGGTAACCTTCTCATTTGCTTCGACAACTTGCCATTGACCTTTGATCGTGGCCTGTACACTTGTTGGTTTCGCCGCAGTATAACGGGTCATATTCAGATCCGGAGTAACCCCACTGATCTTCAGGGTATTATCAGGTAACTCCTGAGTCATCACGATCGAAGCTTTATCCATGCTCATCACCAGTGAATCATCGAAACTGGTTCCATCAAAAGCAGCATAACCTGTGGTTTTGCTCTGTTTGTCATAAACAACATGGGCAGATTTATCCTTACGAACAACCCTGTATGGCTTCTCTCCCTGCTGATACTCAGCAGCTAGTTGAGCCATTTTTTGTGGCGAGGCATCCAGCAGAATTAAGTATTCATATTCAGCATTATCCGGCTCTGTGCCATGATCTATCCAAGCTACAACAAAATCACCTTCTGTTTTTTCACGGCTTCGGTCATTGGCTGACTCTTGATGCTGACGGCGAACCTCAACCGTTGCGCCTTTAGTGAGCAGATAACCATTGCCATGCCCGTCAATTAACCAGTCTCCTTCGGTTAACTGGGCCTGATATGGCATATCTGTTACTTCTTCACCATTAATCCAAACTGAAGAGGATTTATCGGTGAGCGCATATTGGAACAATGTTGTTTCAGTAGAGTATTCACTGGTACCGTTTGAGATATTACTACCCGACATCACAATACGATCTTCGACTGATAAAGTTGATTTTCTCGCCGTAAAACTACTATCCATATTAGGCAAAGATGCTGCTTGGAATTTAAAAGCAAACATACCGTATTTACCATCCAAACTAGATGCACCACTAAAGGGTTGATCAGCACGTAGCATCAAGGTATGTTTTTGTGGGCTTTCCAACTTTTCCAGTGGTAAGTGAATAGTGGTTGTTCCCGGATTGCGGTTCCAGTCCCAGCCCTCTTGAACAAAACCAATTTCACTCTGTTTTCCATAAGGGATAATCTGAACAGCACCGTGACTCTGGTATCGTCCATAGCGGTTATCACGGTAGTAAATTTCTGAAGACCATACATTACTGTTGTATGCTTTCATTGTTACCATGTCATCTTTATAACGGTGAATACCAAATGCACCGCCATTAAATGCCCAGTATCCTTGCGGTAAAGTGGCAGGCGTGATCTCCTGTTCAAACAATTCAAACGATGCCTGCAAATCTTTACCTGTCATTTGCAAATAAGCAGCCGCGAGCTGTGTATCTACTTTATCGCCAGTTTCCGGATTTCCACTCAGTGCTAACCAACGATAGCCTTCACTTATATGTCGTAATGCCGGCGGATTAAACGGATGGCGGCCGGATAAGCCTAAGCCCACTTCCGGGTTACTGTAAACCCAAGCTGCCAGCATCGCTTTTTTAAGCGCTACACGCCCTTCACTGCTAACACTAAATGGCGTACCGTCTAGCATATATACCAACTGAGCCGCATTATTAAATGCAGGGAATGAGTATCCCGGATAGTTACCCTCATGTCGCCACGCCGTACCATCAGGACGCAATCCGTCACGACCACCTGGCGGGGTTTGTGATAATGCGACATTAATGTAATTGCCAAACTTTTTCAGTAATGCGATGCGACGATCCATATCCGGCTCAAGCATCAATAAAGAGAGATGTTGACGGGATAATGTATTGAAATAATCGAGATCCGAACTTTCCGGCCCTGTAACCATCTCAAAGTTAGCCTTAAACTCGCGGGAATACCAAAGTAGTGCATCGAACACTGGCTGGCGTAATTGGTTTTCGGCTAAAACATCTGACATCAGCATTGCAGAGATATACCACCAGCGAGAAGCGTAGCCCCAATGGTGAGTTGTCACTAAGCCGCTGCCGTCAACAAAGCCCTGATCGAGAAGATGCTCAGTCATCAGCAGATACATATCAGCCAGCTCTTGTTTTTCAAACTCAGATTCACTAAGGTTCCAGAATCGGCCAATATTAAGCAGCACATTAGAATATTCAGCTAAGGTTACATAATCATCAAACATTAACTTATCTTCAGCATTCAAAAAGTCAGGCTGGTAGATGCGTTTCTGCTTGCCGGTAATGAGATGGCGCCCAGTCAGATTGCCTTTCTCATCCCGGTTAATGCGCATTGATAGAAACTCATTACGCACTTTATCCAAGCTCTTGAACGATTTAACACCTTTTAGTTTTTGTGCACTGGTAAATACGTCAACAAGCGAACTACGAATGCTTTCTGCCGCTGCAATTTCCTGTGGCGTTGCTTGCGGAAGCTGCTTAGGTAATTTAAAGTCGATTTCCGGAATATCATAGCGGGTTTTAACTTGATCATCCGACCATTGATAACGGGCATCATCAATCGACAGCATAATACGGTCAATATAAAACGTTCCCTTCTCCGCTGCCGACGGCGCTGTAAAACGGATGCTATCCATATCACCACGTGGACCGCCGGAAATACTGCCCATTCCGAGTCCTTCACCGCTGGCATTATCGGTAATGCCAGCCCCTTCAACTTCTCGGCCTTCAATATCATTAATCAGGGACACGCCAATCGTACGCCAGCCGGTAAAATTCATATTTACCTTATAGCCAGCATCTGCTGCTGTTGAACCACCTAAACCGCGACCAAGATCAACAATCATGAAATCATCGACTGCTGTTTCATTGTAGATCCAAAAAGAGAGCACTTGAGTTGCACGGCGCCCGTAGGCTTTTTGCGCTTCCGAATCGGTGACCAGACGGATCGGCTCTTTGACGGTAAACGTACTATTCTTTGACCAATCCCATTTTAATGATTGCTCTGCCATAATATAACGATCTGTACTCAGTGATAATAACGATCCTTCACCCGCTTCTATTGAATCTGGGAGGGTCTCGTTATTAAAACTAAGAATTTGTGACTCCATGATCGGAGCCGGTTGTTGCTGACTTTGCATTGGTACAACAGGAGTAAGCACAGAACAAGCACTTACACCTAAGGCGATAGAAATAGCCAGTGAGACTTGTTTCAGTTTTAATGGTGTTCTCATAAATAAACCTTAACTATAGATTCAGACATTACAGGCAAGCTAGCCCACAAAATAACAGTACCGTTCCGCTTAAAAATGCTAACAATGGAATCGGAATTTTAGTCCTGCTAAATGCTTAGCAGGACTGTTCTGTTAATGACTCTGATTGGAATTAATTTAGAAACTTTTTGATACATTGAAGTTAATAGAACCTTCTTTATAATCACCACGCTGGTAATAGTTCAGTCCAGAAGATGCACTAAGGGCATTAGCCATTTTCAGATGTGCATTCAACTTCAGTTCCAATATATCTCCGCCCACTTGATCGCCCTGAATAACAAAACGATCATTTGAACTATCCATCGCAAGTCCAGCAGTTTCCTGAATAACCTGAGTTTCATCCATATCTTTATAAGCCATAACAGAAAGTAACGGCGTTAATTGCCCATAAGATGTCTGGTAGGTATTAAAAGCAGTAAAACCAGCTCCGAAATGTTTCACTGAATAGCTCTGACGGTCATAACGCAGACTTGCCGGTGAGCCAGTCTCTTCGTAATCATCTACACGTAGCCATTGATAGTTATAGGCAAGACGAGGTTCTATTTTCACCATATCCAGATCAAATTTCATTCCAGCCATCAGCTGATAGCCTATCTGTAATGAATTGTAATCAGCTTCCGCTTCGGTATTACCTCCATAGTTGCTGCTCGCCCCTACTGTGCGAGAACTGCTATGGTCATTTCGACCGATATTAATATTGCCGTCAATAAAATACTTTTCATTAAACCAGCCTGAATAAAGCATCATCTGGAAGCTGTCTAGCTCTTTGCTGTTAGCGGTATTATTAATATCAGAACTTGAATTGGCATAGGCAAATGAAACCCCTAGCAAACGCTGCTTATCAAAGACACGATCTATGCCGACATTAATACCATAAGTATTCAGTGCATAACCGTGAATTTCAGAGCTGTCAGATTGCTCACCGTAACCATAAAGAAGGTTAGCCCAGCCATTCCATCCATCGTTTTCTGTGCTTAAATAACTTTCATTACGCAAGATATTGGTACGATCATCCACTTGGCTACGCATTTTATCGACAACCAATAAAGCAGCTTTAACTTCACTGCCTTCAGCATCTGGTGTTAACTCATCAGCAAGCTGTGCAGAAGCAGCCGCATCAGTGCCAGGTGATACCAATAATGCAAGTAATTCACCCGATTCATCCGAGCGAGTCTGATTATAACTATTCAGGGCGTAGTTAACTGTATGATTCGCCACCACAATCTCATTTGCCGTTGCGCCACCAGCAGCAACCTGACCGACAAATTCATCGCCACCTTCATAATTAACAGCATATCTGGCGATTAATTGATTGCCAGTCACTCCACCATTGACATCCGGTGGCATTGCGACAACCCAAGATTGATCAACTTCAAGAATCGGTGAAACATCAAACGAAAGTGCGCCATCAAAGCCAGAACCAGCCCCCACAGTGACATTTTCTTCACCGCTAATACCATCTTGCGATTCAAGCAGAATAATATCTTCATCTAACAGATTATTGACATTACTGCCGGTATAGGAAACTTTAACACTACTATCAGCCTGAAAAGTCGTCTTCCCCGTCACCACAAGAATGGGCTGTTCAAGGTCGGTACTATCAGCCACGCTGAAATTCATGCTTGCATTAGCTTTATTGATATAATTAGTATCCCAGATAATGCTACTGTCTTGAGAAATAATGGTTAAATTCCCATGGTTCTCAATCGTATCAAGGCCACTAATTAGCGAACCATCAAAAGAGGCATCAGCTGCGCCCCCTTGATAAGCAAAGTTAATTTTATTGCCACTAACATTATTACCGATAATATTACCTTTAATGCTGCCATTCACATCGATACGCATTGAGCTGCTACTTTCGCTAAAATCAAGCGCATTTTCAGCGCCACTAATTAGCGAGCCATTTTTAACGTAAACGCCCATATTCGGGCTGGTTGGCTTACTTTGAACAAAGTCACCATCAATCTTAATGGCGGTACCATTTTCGCTAACAACGCTTTTGCCTTGTTCAATATTCAGATTGCCCTCAAAAGTTGAATTTCCATCAACATAAATGGCATTGGCCCCCTGGCCGGTAACCGTAATATTATTTTTTAAATAAAGGCTTCCAAAATTTTCAGTCCCCCCCTGAAATTCAAGACCATTACCTTCTGAGACAAGAATGTCATCACCAGTATAACTGCTGTCTCCATCGGTTTTAATAACGGTTTCACAGACAGTTTCCGCCGGGCAATCGGCAGCCCAGAGATAAGTTGGTGTAAATAAACAAGATGAAACCAAGACTGACAACAGACTAGGTTTAAAAAGGTGATTAAGTTGCATAACAGTTACTCTCAATAGTAATTAAATTCGATTTAAGAAAAAATGGTTAGAAGCTGGCACGTACACCAAGCTTCAAATACTGCATTTGAGAATCATCTTTTCCCATTGCATAACCTTCTTTAAACTGCAGATCTTCAAAATAATATTCAGCCTGAAGTTGAACAGAACTAGAGATCGAATAAGCTAACCGCATTGCGTAACGAGCCACTTTGCTTTTTGTTGCAGTCTCCGGGAAAGAAGCACTCTCATACCATGAAGATGTTTTGCCATAATCAAGCGAATAACGGATATAGGGAGAGACAACGAATCCCATTGGCGCCCTCCAGTGAAGATACCATCGCGCTTGATGATTTTTTGTATTATCAGTTAACCCCCAAGTTTCGCCTTTATCGCTGCGTTCACCGGTATTGTAATAAGCGAGGGTTGTTGATAAATTTTTCGAAAAAGAATAACGAACACCAGGTTCAACTTCCCAAGTTATATAGTCACTGTTTCTGACTGTTCCGCTAACATTTTTGTCTTCTTGACGTGCTAAACCAAAATCAATTTCGCCCCAAAGAGCCCATTGAGAATTTAAATCGAGCACGTATTTAGTTTCAGTTTTATAAAAATCCGTTGTCAGACGTGAGCCGCTGTCATAGTTAGTGATATCCTGACGGATTTTTACACTTGGCTGGATCCAGCTTCTATTAAAACGAAAACGATACGCAGCTCCACTATCCGCTCGTATATATACCTGCTTTGAATCATGGGTACGATTTCGGTATCCCAAATTAAAATACCAATTTGAACCATCAGGATTAAGAGTCATATCAATACGTGGTCCTGAATAGCTATAATCGCTTTCATATTTACCAGACTCATAACTAGCCACCAGATTTGTTTTAGCCTCTGCATTTACAGAAGCAAGCACAGAGATAACACCAAAACAGAGTGCAGCTCTAGCTGTTGTATTTAGGCTTGATTTCATGGTAATTGCAAACTCCCTTTTCTTTCATTTAATAGGTTTAATTTAAGTGCTGCGTTCTAGTAGTAAATTTTATTAAAACGAACAGCTATTCATCAGTAAGACACAAAATGATTATATGATGCTAGCAGTTCCATTACTGTGACCCAGCTCAAAACAAAAGAACAACGAAAGCATTTGAAGACAACCGCAAATCAACATCTTTATTTACATAATAAAAGGTCAAATCAATAGAAAAAGATAGTAAAACTAGAAAAAAAAGGCACAAAATACTGACAACACCCTATCCAGGGTTCCGCTTGCTTTATGTTATATAGAATAATGTAACCATATTATTGCGTTATTGCGTTATTGTAATATTCATAGAACCGACAGCAGAGGTAAGAAAATTGAAAATTAAAACTTGTATTTTAGCCTTGATCACAACCACCATTCTAAGTGGCTGTAATCCAAACAATGACCAACAGATTAATGATAATAATGAGCAACCTTATATTGGCCCAATTGCATCAGGAGTTAATATCACAGGTGATAGTTTGATTGGTTCAACCCTGACTGGTCACTATACCTTTACAGATCCCAATTATAGCCCACGTTCAGAAGGGACGAGCGAATACAACTGGAAAGTAAAAGGGAACGATGAAAGTATTGGTAATGAATTAACCTATCTGCTAACTGAAAATGAGTTTGATAAAAATGTCTACTTCTGCGTTACCCCCGAGGCAACATCTACAAAAACAGAAGATGAAGCAGAAGATGAAGATGAAATTGAAATTGTCACAGGAGAAACTAAGTGCTCAGTAGCGACTGAAAAAGTTACAGATCCAAGAGGCTCAAAGCCGGAAGCCAGTAATGTGACAATTAATAATAGCGAACCAACAGTAGGTGATACATTAACAGCTTCATATGACTACTCCGATGCTGACGGCGATCTTGAGGCAACTAGCCAGTTTGTATGGAAAGCAGGTAGTGAAATAATCGCTGCAGCCAATCAAGCTTCACTTGTTTTGACTAAGCTTCAACAAGATAAAACAATTACTTTCTGTGTTACACCAGTATCGATGGACTCAGACGCTTTTGAAAACTACCCAACTATCGGTGATCAAGTCTGTTCAGCAGCAACAGCGCCAACACAAGCTCTGCAAGGTAGTGCTCCTGTTGCCAGCAATATCCTAATCGAAGGTGAACATGCGGTTGGTGCAGAATTAACTGGCTCTTATCAATAT
>JABXKR010000229.1 GCA_013619145.1 Psychromonas sp.
CAAAGGGGTGTTTTTCGATCTATTTTTTTATTTTTAATTTAACTAAATCCATTACAAGCTATTAATCTAAAAAAATCACGAATTTTAGTGAAGCTGTGAGTGCAAATAGACTCTTCACCATTTCCTACTGTAAGTAAACTAAAATTGTCTTAGCGCAAAAAACACACTTCATTTGTTGTTAATTTACCCTGCTTGAATTATTTATACTTTTTAACCTCTATAGGAACTACCTGATGCAGGATGCTGACAACTTATCTTATCGACAGAGACACAAACCCGCGAGTGATTTTGACTCACGTGAGGACTATTTAAATCACGAATTAAATATCATAGATCCTAAACGTTGGAGTATTAACTTACCCTTTCGCGATTTTGGCATTGAGGTAGAAGATTGGGTACCTGCACTAGCAGCAACAATCGGTAAAATCGTAATGGTTGCAGCTATGGCGGGCGCATTTGCGGCTCAGTTTGGTCTAGATGCGGCCTTTGTAGCAGAAAATGTACGTTTTGAAATGCTAATTGCCGGTGTTCTGTTTGTTGTTTTATTCTCAGCTATTTTAAATCCTCGCGCTAACTTGGCGGGTACACATGGCCCGATGATCCCACTTATCCCTTTAATTGCAGCTGCTGGTGGTCACCCGCTTGCGCTTGGTGTTTTAGTGGGGGTATTTGGCTTAATACTGAGTATCTCTAAAGGTGGCTCTAAACTGGTTACCTTAACGGGTGAAGGGGTGCGTGGGGGATTACTTATCTTCCTAGGCGCAACGGGAACCATCGGGCAAATTCGCAAATTTGGTAACTGGGGAGACAGCATCGAGATGGCTGCTATTCCATTTGCCGTTATTCTAGTAACAATTGGTATTTATGCTTACCTTGCTCGTATCAAGATGCGCTGGGTTGCTATTCCGCTTTGTTCTGCAATAGCAGGTTTAGCGGCATATGCACTAGGTGCTCCGTTTGAGTTTGTCACAGAGCCTGGTTTACCAAATATGAGCCCATTTTATTGGTGGGGAGAAACAACTGGTTGGAAACTCGGTTGGCCTGGTTTAAGCGAATATATCGCCGTAGTACCATTTGCTATTTTAGCCGTTGCAATGTGGTCGCCTGACTTCTTAGGGCATCGCGTGTTTCAAGAGCTTAACTACCCTAGAAAAGCTAAAAATGTGCTAATGGATGTTGATGATACAATGACCGTTGTGTCTATCCGTCAAGTTGTCGGCTCTGTTTTAGGTGGTGCAAACTTAGCATCTTCATGGGGGACATATATGATCCCTGCTGCTATTGCTAAACGTCCTATACCAGGCGGGGCTATTCTAACGGGTCTGTTATGTGTAGTTTGTTCTGTCCTTGGTTTCCCAATGGACTTGGCAATGTGGGAACCTGTACTGCGTGTTGCGTTATTAGTGGGGGTTTTCTTACCCCTATTAGAAGCGGGGATGCAGATGGTTAACGATGATAAAAGCTCTCAAAGTGCTGGTATCTGTATCTTCTCAAGTGCATTAGTTAACCCTGTATTTGGTTGGGCAACAACTATGTTATTAGATAACTTAGGTTTCATTGGAGATAAAGAGCGCTCAGATGCATTGTCATTTATGGATCGTTTAGTGATTCCACTGATCACCTTTATTATTTGTGTTGGTTCATTAGCGTTAGTCGGTCAACTTCCGGGTATTCCGGCGCTGTTATAAGCACAAGTTATCTCTTATAGGTAACAAAAAGCCGAGTGTAAAAACTCGGCTTTTTCAATTGCACTTTATGGGAGATTATTCTCCAATGGGTAAAACAGTACGGCCATATTGCTCATTGATTACTTCAGCCATTGCTAAGTAAATAGCACTGAAACCACAGATAATACCTTCAAAACCAGCAATTGTGCCGATTAACTGTGAGCCGGTAAAATCGCGAATTGCCAATAAGAAGAATAGTACCGTTAAACTGCCGAATACAAATTTAAGCACAAAGTTTCCACGTAGCGTACCGATAAACATAAAACCAGTAAAAATCCCCCACATCACTAAATACCAAGCCATAAAGCCGTGCGGCGTTGCATCAGCTAAACCAAGTTTAGGAAAAACGATTAAAGCAACTAAGCTTATCCAGAAAAAACCGTAAGAGGTGAATGCGGTTAAACCAAAGGTATTACCTTTTTTGAACTCAAATATGCCGGCGATAACTTGTGCAATACCACCGTAACAAAGGCCCATTGCCAGAATCATTGCGCTAATTGGAAAAAAACCAGCATTATGAATATTAAGTAAAACAGTTGTCATACCAAAGCCCATTAGTCCAAGAGGGGCTGGATTAGCGTAGTTAATAGTTTGTGACACGCAATGTACCTTTTTATGTTAATTGAATAGGGAGGATCGCGCGCACAATAACACGACAAAGCATTTTGTAAAGAATTTTGTAAAAATAAGACTGAAGTCACTTTTTTTGTTTATTTTATTGTTTAAATGAGATCTTGTAACTTGCATCTTAATTCTGTCTAATATGAATAATTATTCATATATTGTTAAATATGATGCATAGTAAAGCTTTGTATTAATTTTATTAATTTCGATCAATAAAGCAGGTACAATTAAATTAATCCCCAATAAAAATGAATTTTAATTATGAATTTACCTACTTTATCGATAAAAAATCTCCATAAATCATTTGCTGATCATGAAGTATTAAAAGGTATTGATTTAGAAGCACGCAAAGGCGATGTTATCTCTATTTTGGGGGCTTCTGGCTCAGGTAAAAGCACACTATTACGTTGCGTTAATTTGCTTGAAACCCCGACCTCCGGTGAAATCCGAGTTAATGGTGAGTTGATAGAAATGAAGCAGGATAAAAAAAGAGGTGCAATTCCAGCTTCAATTAAACAAGTTGAACGCATCCGTTCTCGTTTAGCGATGGTTTTTCAAGGGTTTAATTTGTGGTCGCATATGACGGTATTAGAAAATGTAATTGAAGCACCCGTGCATGTTTTAGGCGTCCCTAAAAAAGAAGCGATTGTTAAGGCGGAAGCGATTTTACAACGTGTTGGTCTATATGAGCGTAAAGGGTATTACCCGGGACAACTTTCTGGTGGTCAGCAACAACGAGTGGCGATTGCGCGTGCACTTGCTGTCGAACCTGAAGTGATGTTATTTGATGAACCCACTTCCGCACTTGATCCCGAACTTGTTGGTGACGTTTTAAATGTAATGCGTGGCCTGGCTGAAGAGGGAAGGACTATGTTAGTAGTAACCCATGAGATGGCTTTTGCTCGTGATGTTTCTAATAAAGTACTATTTTTACACCAAGGTTTAGTTGAGGAAGAGGGAAAACCAGAGGTTATTTTTGAAAACCCATCATCTGAACGTTTCAAACAATTTATTTCATCTGTTTATTAACAATATTCAAACCCTTTGAATTTTCTTTTCAGAGAAATCTAACTTAAATTATTTACCATAAATAAGGATATAAAATGAAAAAAATCAGTCTATTAATCGCACTGTTTGCTCTATCTTTTAACGTAGCCCAAGCTAAAGAGTGGAAACAGATCCGTATCGGCGTTGAAGGTGCTTACCCTCCGTTCAGTAAAACAGAAGCTGATGGCAGTGTGACAGGATTCGATATTGATCTTGCTAATGCATTATGTGCGCAGATGAAAGCAAAATGTACGTTGGTAAAACAGGATTGGGATGGCATTATTCCAGCATTATTAGCGCGTAAGTTTGATGCTATCATTGCTACTATGGATATTACTGAAGAGCGTAAAAAGAAAGTTGCCTTCACTGATAAATACCAACATATTCCAGCGCGTTTTGTTGCTGTAAAAGGGGCGCAATTCCAAGCAACAGAAGATTTCATGAAAGGTAAAAAAATTGGTGTGCAACGTGCGACAACCATGGACCTTTATATCTCTGATAACTTTCCTGCCGCTAAAATAAAACGTTATGGTTCAGCGGATGATGCCTACCTGGATTTAAAAGCCGGCCGTTTAGATTATGTGATGGCTGATTCTGCTGCAATTACGGATGGTCTACTAGGAAAAGATGGCGGTGATAAATTTGCTTTTATTGGTCCGAAATTAAACGATCCTAAATGGTTTGGTGAAGGTGCAGGTATTGCAATTCGTAAAAGAGACCAGGATCTAGCGGAGCAGTTTAATGCAGCCATTAAAGAAATTCGTGCAAATGGAACATATAAAACAATCCAGGATAAATACTTCAGCTTTGATATTTACGGCGAAGAAAAATAAGCGCTGATTAACTTATACCCAAACCACTTCAAGATGCTGATTCCTGCATCTTGAAGTAGCTTGGGTATGGCGTGGCAGGCCACCCTTTTTTTATACACCGAAAAGAATTATTTATGCATGAATTATTAAATTATCAAGGGATCTTGTTTGCGGGGGCGTGGTTAACGCTTCAAGTGGCATTGCTTTCACTTTTATTAGCTTTAACGTTAGGGCTATTGGGGGCGTTAGCAAAATTATCTCATTCGACTTGTTTGAAAGGTATCGCCACGTTATACACCACCATTATTCGTGGTATTCCGGATCTAATTTTAATGCTGTTGATTTTTTTTGGTGGGCAGATGTTAATTAATGATTTAAGTTATAACTTGAATGAATGGTTAAATCAGTTTGTTACCCGCTTCGATCCTGCCCATGAGTGGTATTCATTTTTACCTGATTATATTGATATAAGCCCGTATTTTGCCGGGATTATGACCATCGGTTTTATCTTTGGTGCATATATGGCCGAAACATTTCGTGGTGCTTATTTATCTGTTGAAAAAGGTCAGTTAGAAGCCGCAACAGCTTACGGCATGAGTAAGTACAAAATATTTGTACGGGTGATGTTTCCGCAAATGATGCGTCATGCTCTGCCCGGTATCGGTAATAACTGGTTAGTTTTATTAAAAACCACCTCATTAGTCTCGATTATCGGTTTACAAGATATGGTGAAAATTGCCGGAGACGCCTCGGGATCAACACAGCAACCCTTTACTTTTTATTTTGCTGTAGCATTAATTTTTCTTCTTTTTACTTCAATTTCAACCACTTTTTTAAAGTGGGCTGAACGCAAATATACAATTAAAACGAGGTAGAGAAGATGGATTTTTCAATTATTATTAATGAATACCAGTTTTACCTTGAAGGGATCTGGACTACGTTTTGGTTAGTCTCATTTTCATTACTATTAGGTTTGTTGATTGCGATTCCTGCGGGCATCTTACACAGTAGTGAAAAATGGTGGATTAAGGGCCCTATTTGGCTTTATATGTACTTTTTCCGTGGTACACCACTGTTAATACAGCTCTTTATTATTTATTACGGCGCAGCTCAGTTTGAACTGTTACGAGAAAGCTGGTTATGGGAATACTTTCAAGAAGCTTGGTTTTGTGCATTATTAGCTTTCACTTTAAATACGGGCGCATATACTGCCGAGATTGTACGTGGTGTAATTGGCAATATGCCTAAAGGTGAGCTGGAAGCCGCTAAAGCCTATGGCATGAGCGCATGGCAAATTCTCCGCCGTATTACCTTACCCAACTCCTTGCGCCGCGCATTACCCGCTTACAGTAATGAAGTGATATTTATGATCCACGGTAGTGCGATTGCAGGTGTGGTCACGATTGTTGATATTACCGGTGCCGCTCGAGTGGTGAATGCGCGCTATTATGCGCCATTTGAAGCTTATTTAGCTGCCGGGCTGTTATATATGTGTTTAACATTCTCTGTTATATATATATTTAGACAATGGGAAAAACGTTACTTAGAGAGTTAGCATTCAATCAGTTAAAGTTAATTTTTAGAAACTATTATTTACTTTTTATGCTTGCTTGATCGTGTGTAGCAGTTAATTTATTTAGAACTCATGGTATATTTGACTTAATTATTTTTCTCAATGCGGAAATGCGTATCAATATTAGAGCTGTCTGATATGAAGGTTACTTGCACTCGCTAAAATTTTTTAAATAGGGATCTTATCAAATATGGAAATAAAAATATTAATGGCAGCTTTAAGCTTTATGTCATGTTCAGTCATCGCGGATGTAAAAACTCTCGCTCACGATGTAAACGAAAACAGCGAGGTAACAGTACAAAATATCGGTGATACGGCTTGTATTTTGAACTATAAAAATAGTGATTACCTAACGAGTGAGGGGATGCCTGTATTTTATACCTTCCAAGTTGAACTCAATGAGGGGGAATTACAAAAGGGTATGAAATCTTGGCTACCGCATGGAATTAAACCTGGACAGCCTACTACATTATCTTTTCATGATAAGAATATTGGGAAAATCTATGAATATACTGACAATATTTCCTTGTACGGCGAACTGTTTTATAAAACGAACTTATTCACTCGTTTTTTGGCTGTAGATAAAATACTCATGCGCCAGAGAGGTGTGACAATAAATATGCCTGTTTATAGAAAGGCAGAGATATCGGATAAAACAAAAAACGTCTTTAAAAACTGTGTTAACAATCTCGATAAAGCATTGATGACGTTTTGTAAAAGCTCTGGTGATGCATCTAAATTGTGTAAAGCCAAAAAAGCGAATGCAAAGAAGGCACCCGTTAATGAAGTTATTAAGGATGATCCTGAGTTTATAGCTGCAGCCAAAATCAAAGCACTTGAAGAAGCCAGAGCACTTGAAATAGCTAAAACACTTGCAGCAGCCAAAGCGCTTGAAGCGGTTAAAGCAGTTGAAGCAAATAAAGCTTTTGAAGCGGCCGTAGCCCTTGAAGTCGCTAAAGCACTCAGAGAAGCTAGGAGGAGCGCTGCTCAAGCTGCAGTTGAGAAAGCTGCTGAAGCCAAAAATCGAAAGAAAATCACTATTTTTACTGACAAAGTTGAAGCCCCTTACCATCTCAATAAATTTGGTCAGAATAATCCTGCTATAGCGAAAAAAATTAAGGGGGGGATGCGTGGCAAGGTTATGCGTGTTACTTATCCGGCCGATGGTGGCGTTGCATATTATGCCAGTAATAGCGGCATAGATTATTCTGAATATGTTTATATTGAATTTGATCTTAAGCTAATATCTGATCATCGTGATGATAGTAAGCTAAATATTAAAATGGATTGTTTTGCCTCTTGTAGCTCTGGTCCATACGTAATTGAAAAACCAAGACTAGGTGAGTGGAAGCACTATAAGGTGCGCTTGGAAGATTTAATTAACAATTCCGGCTCAAACCTTGATATTACTAATGTGAATGTACCATTTGCTATTTTTCCTGATTGGGGGAATCAACGCGGTGTTGCATTTATGATCGATAGTATTGCTATGACTAACTATTAATGTGAATGTAGCATTTGCGATTCTTCCTGATTGGAATCAACACAGTGTTACATTGCTGAACGATAGTCTGCTATGAGTAACTAAACGGCTAATAATTGCTATAAAAAAGAGTAAAACAATAAAAAGGTTAACGAGATAAGTTCGTTAACCTTTTTTGTTTGCCCAGCAAAGCTGGCAAACCCGCTCACTTGCAAGATAGTGAGATCGCCTTAACTAAGGGAAGATAATCTGAATGGCAAGGGCGTCACAGGCCAACGGTGACGCCTGAAGGAAACCATAGGAAGTTAGAAGTACACAACTAACCGTAACCTGTTTCAGCAATATTGGTGGGTAAGCGTCCAAAATAGCGCAACGCCCAATACTTAATTAAACCAATGCTGTGTTTGAGGGGGGCATTTCTAACAATAAAAAATGAACGAGGCTAGCTAACCCTTGCATCTCCAATTTCTTAAGTCGAAAAGAGTATAAAGCAGCTCTGCAATTCAGCATTTAAGTGATTATTAGAATCTGCAATTAACTTCATTGAAAAAGCTTTTTTTTTGGGGGGGGTATCCCCCCTCTCCAGGTTAAAGCGCTTACTTGTGTGCTATCGCTCTCTTTTTGTCCGCCTTTTAATCTGTATACTCCATTTATAAGTGCTTAAGCACTGATTAGACAGTAGTTATTATCTAATCGGAGATAAGTATAAACTTGACCTGCAGATTCAGTCATTTTTTTTGAGTTGAAAAGTAAGCGCTTACATGCCGGCTTGGAGCTGTTTGTGATTTTAAAAAAAAGGATTCACGCGGTGAAATATATCCATGTTTGCTATTTGGATAGAAGCAGCTAACTGGCTCTAGTATCTTAAAAAAGGAATTTTATAAAATATGCAAAGCAAAATTTTAATTGCAGCTTTAAGCTTTATGTCATGTTCAGTCATTGCAGATGTAAAGACGCTTGCTCACGAGATAAATGAAAATAGTGAGATAACAGTACAAAATATAGGCGACTCGGCTTGTGTTTTGAACTATAAAAATGGTGATTACCTGACTAGTGAGGGGTTTCCTGTCTTTTATAATTTCCAAGCAGAGCTCAATAATGGCGAGATACAAAGAGGGATGCAATCTTGGTTACCACATGGAATGAAACCGAATAAAGTAACTACATTATCTTTCCATGATGATAATAAAGGAAAAATTTATGAATATACTGAAAATGCCACTCAGTATGGCGATCTTTTTTATAAAACAAACTTATTTAAGCGTTTTTTGAATGCAGAAAAAATATTCATTAAGCAGGGAAAAGTGGTAAAAAAAATGCCTCGTTATACAAAGGCTGATCTCCCTGAACAAGTAAAAAAAGCATTTCAAAAATGTGTAAATAATCTCGCTAATACATTGCAGGAATTCTGCTTAAGTTCAATTGATGCCTCAGAGCTTTGTAGCGCAAAAAAAGCGAGCGCAAAAAATGCATACGTTAATGAAGTCATTAAGGATGATCCTAAGGTTATTGCAGCAGCCAAAGCAGCAGAAGTTGCAAAAGCACCAGAAGTTGCTAAAGCAGCAGAAGTTGTAAAAGCAGCTGAAGAATCAATTGTTGAACCTGTATTAGTCGGTGATGAAGTACAGATAAAAGCAATTGCAGAAAAAGATAAGC
>JABXKR010000232.1 GCA_013619145.1 Psychromonas sp.
ACCAAGTGAGCCCCTATTTACGTGAATTAGCAACAGCAGGACGAGGATTTTATTCGTAGGAAAAGGAGTCACTATGAGCTTACCAGATGAGAATAAGGTAGTAATTGATACTTCGAAGATGAGTGATGCAAAGGCATCATCCTTGCAAATTACCGAAAGCGCTCGGGAATCTGTGTGGCAGCACCCCAGTTTTGGCAAGTCACTGTTTATGGGGGAATTCAACAAAGAGATACTCTTTCCTTTCCCAGAGCAAAGTAGTGATGATGAAAAAATTGGCGATGATCTGGTTAAGCAGGTGAGGATTATTTTTAGCGAGCAACTTGATGCAGATCTGGTCGACGAGACGCGAACCATTCCCGATGAAGTGATCCAGGCGTTAGCTAAACTTGGTCTTTTTGCCATGAAAGTATCTAAAGAATACGGGGGACTGGGTTTAACACAGGTCAATTACAATCGCGTTATGATGGCCATCGCCAGTCATTGTGGCTCAACAGCGGTATTGATCTCCGCCCACCAGAGTATCGGTGTTCCGCAACCTCTTAAGCTTTTTGGTACTGTCGAGCAAAAAAAACGTTTCCTTCCGCGCTTTAGAGAGGGGGCTATCTCTGCTTTTGCTTTAACCGAACCCAGTGTCGGATCTGATCCCGCGCATATGAAAACGACTGCGACGCTCAATGAACAGGGAACTCACTACCTTATCAATGGTGAGAAACTTTGGTGTACCAACGGGCTGATTGCAGATTATCTGGTGGTGATGGCCTGCACCGCCCCGAAAGTGATCAAGGGCAAAGAGAGAAAACAGATCTCCGCATTTATTGTTGAAGGAAATAGCCCGGGTATTGAGTTAGTGCATCGTTGTGATTTTATGGGGATACGCGGTATTCAGAATGGCCTGATGCGTTTTACCGATGTAGCCGTGCCGGTAGAAAACCTGCTTTTAGAAGAGGGGCGAGGGCTTAAGTTGGCCTTAGCCACCCTAAATACAGGGCGTCTGACCCTGCCCGCAGCCTGTGCGGGAATGGCCAAGCAATGTGTCAATATGACCCGGCGTTGGGGAGGAAAACGCGTGCAGTGGGGCTCAGCTATTGGCGAACATGAAAAGGGCTCTAATCGTTTAGCCTTTATTGCCTCCACCACACTTGCTATAGAGGCGGTAACCTGGTTAACCAGTCATCTAGCTGATAAGGGCGATGTGGATATTCGTATGGAAGCTGCCATGGCTAAAATGTTTTGCAGTGAGATGGCCTGGCAAGTCGTAGATGAAACAGTGCAGTTCTTTGGCGGACGCGGTTATGAGAAGGCTCTTTCTTTAAAAGCGCGGGGAGAGTTGCCTTTTCCTATTGAGCGTATGATGCGTGACTGCAGAATTAACCGCATTATCGAGGGGACTACTGATAAAGTCGCGAAGCCTTAGATACCCACCTCAAGCTGGCGGCGGATCTAATCAAACCCGGCGCTGACTTTGCGTCAAAAAAAGCGGCTATTATTAAACTTTCAAAAGAGTATATATCTTGGTATCCCAGACAATTTGTTAACTTGAGTTTGCTTGGTCGTTTTTCACATCAAGGGGAGCTGGCTAAACATGTTAATTATTGTCAGCGAACTGCCCATAAACTGGCGAGGACACTGTTCCTGCAGATGGGATTACATCGTGAGAAGTTAGAGCTTCGGCAGGAGGTTTTAGGGCATCTAATGACCATTGGCTCTGAACTGTTTGCTATGGCAGCAACCTGTTCTTATGCCGAGAGCCAGCAGGCAAAAGGCAATAACAATGCAATCATGCTGGCGGATCATCACTGCCGACTGGCACGTTTACGCATTAAAACTGAGTTTAAAGGAATCTCATCATCACAACGAAAAACGGCTAAAGATATCAGTAAGCGCATATTAAGCGGTGATTTCACTTGGCTCGAAGAGGGGATCTACCCAGTCGGTGATGAGGAGTAACAAATATGCCTCAGGAGAATACTCTCGAAAAGGCAAGTCGCTCATTCCGTTTTTCGGGACTATTAATTAGTGCGATTGAAAAGTTTACCCGTTCATCAATTTCGATTGAAGGGGTGGAAAATATGCGGGCTAACCCAACATTGTTTGTAGTTAACCATTTCACCCGCATGGAGACAGGCATATTGCCTCACGTTCTCTATAAATATAATGGGCAGATGGTTCATTCTCTGGCGGATAGCTCACTTTTTGTCGGTAAGTTTGGCCAGTTTTTGAAATCTGTCGGGGCACACCCTCTGGATCTTGAAGGGCGAGATGAGAAGATAATATCCGAGTTGATGCGCGGGACATACAATTGGGTTATTTTTCCCGAAGGCTCTATGGTTAAAAATAAAAAGGTAGTGGAGAAAGGACGTTTGCTGATGCATCTGCCTCACGCTACTCGGGCGCCCTATACGGGGGCTGCCACTTTGGCGCTAAAAACCTTTTTTATGAAACAGGATTACAAACGCGCAATCGCTGATAATAATGAAGAGGTGATTAACTACTATCAGGATGTCTACAATCTTCATGGACCAGGAGATCTGGCCCCTCTGGATCTGTGTATTGTTCCGGTAAATATAACCTATTATCCACTGCGTCCGGGAAAGAATTTAATATCAACGACTATGCTGCGGTTGCTTAAAGATATTTCTCCTGAGGTGGAAGAGGAGTTACTGGTTGAAGGTAAGTTACTATTGCAGGAGAGTGATATCTCTATCTCATTCGGTCATGCTATTGATGTGCGCAGTTTTACTAAACCTTACCGACGTCTCTTTGCTTACCTATTACCATTTTTATCTGCATCTAGAAAGATGAACTGGTTGATGGCAATTATGCGCCATCGCCTTACTCATATTTTTATGCATCGAGTCTACAGACGACTGTCAATTAATATGGACCACTTAGTTGCCACTGCTTTGCGCTATGTGTCAGTGAAAGGTATGCAGGAGGAAACCTTTAAGCAGATAATATATCTGGCAATTGTACTTATTAAAACCCAGCAACACCGACGGGTTCATCCGAGTCTTGGTGATGGAACTGTTAATTTAGTATCCGGGGAGCCTTATAAGCCCTATGACCATATTATGGAGCTGGTTGAGGCAGAAGTGGTCGCGGTGGTAAAAGATGGATATCTATCCGTAGATCATGACAAAATCAAGAAAAAGCATGCCTTTCACCGTATGCGTCTTGATAATACCACGCGTGTGCTAGCCAATGAGTTTGAAGTCATGAGCAGTTCGGTGGCTATTATTAAAAAGCTTGTTCGTAGCCCTGCCGCTAAGCTATCTCTTCAGGTAGCAGAGATGGTTAGCAAGAGAGACTGCTCTATCTATGAAGAGGAGAGGATGCGCTCTTTTGATAAAGCAGAAACAAAAAGCAGAGAGGTGGGCAAGCCCCGCCATCTGAAAGGGGATAAAAACAAAGCAGGCATTGTTTTAGCGCACGGTTTTTTGGCTTCTCCCGGTGAGATGCTTGAACTGGCTAAATATCTAAATCAACTAGGATATGGGGTCTATTTGGTGCGGCTTACCGGACATGGCACCCATGCCAAGGAGTTGGACAGTGCAACCGTCAAAGCTTGGAACGAATCATTTAAACGCGGTTACGCGGTTCTTGCACATTATCATTCGAAGGTGGTGGTGGGCGGATTTTCTGCAGGAGCCCTGCTTGCCCTGTTAAAAGGTGCCGGTCCGATCGATAATGTTGCAGGCATTGTGGCTATTAATCCCGCGCTGAGGCTTCGTCATAAATCCTCCCTGTTTTCACCTATGCTCGATAGATGGAACAAGGCGCTGGAGAGTGTTTCCTTGCAGGGTGGGGCCGTTAAGTGGGTTGAAAACATATCCGAGAACCCCGATACTAACTACGAGCAGATATATATTGGTGGTCTGCGACGATTCTTAGAATTGCAGACAGCTTGTCAGGAAAAACTTGCCGAGATTTGTGCGCCTCTGCTCGTTATACAGGGCAGTGAAGATCCGCTGCTGGATCCGTCGGGGGCAACAGAAATCATGAACAAGGTCAGCTCATCACAAAAAAAACTTGAGGAGATTGTGTTTAAGCGTCATGTAATTGTTCGCGGTGATGCAAGCCTGGAGGTGTTTAAGGAGGTGGAAAAATTTATGGAGACGATTTAGTTTTTCCTCTTTTTGTAATCATCCTATTTTTAATTGAGTTTATACCCATGATACCTCAAGGTGCTTTATCAGGGCTCAGCTCGGAGACCAGAATAAGGCACAGTATGAGGGCCTTTCGAGCGATTAACTGCGTTAATCCTCTATCGGTAGATGTAAATGCAAGCATTTAACATCTTAAATGGTTGCTCCCTTATCGAATGCTGTAACGCAATACTGGTTTTCGAGTTGAGCCCCCGTAGGTCAAGCCAAATTGCACCCATCTGCGTCGTTATAAAGTATCAATGTAGAACAACTATATTTCAATTTTATGCCTAGCATCTAAGTACAATTTGGCTTGCTGATTTTGCATCTTGAAGTAACATGGGTATTAAAAGGCGGTGACCGTTTAAAGTCACCGCAGTGCAAATTATCCCGAGCTGAGGTTAGTTAATATTTCTGTAAGTAATTGCTACTTTATATCGAGATGTTCCCTTTATTTTATTGAGTATATTAATATCCACAATATCACCATTGAAGATATAAGGTTTCAGGCTATTTTCTAACAAGCGCTTCGAAAACTGATTTGGCGACAAAGCATAATAGAGTGTTGATGATCTGTTCTGATGTTCATTCATCATCAGGTAGAGCCATAAAGCGCGTTCCGTTTCATGATAGCCACTTTTCCAGGAAAACTGCTTTGAGGTCCAGCTGTCATCGTCCCCCCATAGGGAACCATCAAATTTAACGCCATCTCGGATGCCGCGAACTTCCCTACCTGTATCCACAAAGTTAAACCAGAACAGGCCGCTTTTCTCTAGAATAGGAGCCACAATATCCGCGCTGTCTTTCAGTCGCAGAGCGGCATACTGGTCAAGCTCACTGTGAACCCACCATGCCGCACGATGATCTGTTAGCGCATCATGTGCCCCGGAAAATCGCTGTCCATACGCGCCATATTCATTTGGAGAAGCCTGGAGCATTTCAAGAGCATTTGCTTGAATAGCAAGAAACTGCTTAGGATCTTTTCCCTGTGCTTTAAGTTCTTGACCAATTCGTTCAAGAAGCCAGTAAGATTTGATTGAATGACCAATATCAACATGATCCCCATTCCAATCCGTTCTGTTTAGCTGGGTATTCCAGAAAATACCATCTTTATAAAATCGCTCGTAAACCAAATCACCCAAAGTCGAAATCTCATTAAACACCTTATCGCGCTTATTGCCATTTGGAAGCGAGTTATAATAAAGCATCAAATAGGCATTCAGATGATCGAGTACAGACACTGAATCCAAACCTTTGCTTTTAAATTCAACAGGAGTGGTCAGATCCTCTGTTAAAGCATCATACGGAGAGTTATTCAACGGATCCCAAAACGCACCATCGAATACAAACTCGCGCATTTCATCAACAGGTTTAGCGTATCTGTTTTCGCCGGTAATATGATGCATTGCCGCATAGCCAATTACAGCATACGCTTGATCTTGAGATGACTTATCTGCACCAATAGAATTCCCCTGACCATCAAGGATCGCATAATAGCCCTTGAATCCTTCAGCATCATCCCTGGCGTTTTCTGTTAACCAATTTATTCCTTTTTGCGCATACTCAAGTAATATTTCATCACCAGTTAACTGATAACCCATCGCATAAGTATAAACCTGTCGCGATACCATGCGGATATACTGTTCACCGTAAACAGGCGCGCCTGTTAATTCCCTTGAAGTAGGGAAATTGCCAAAAGGCTCCCCATTTGCTGATTGATCAACCCACCATGGTTTAATATCTTTTTTCCAGTGGCTTTTCCATAATTCACCATCCATAACATCCTGTGCAAACAAAGATGTTGGAAGTATGATTAAAAATGCGAATAAAATTCTTCTCATTAAATATCCCTAATTACTTGTTTAATATTTATAACTGCCAAAATAAAATGAAAAACAGCTGCTGCCTGTGCACTTTATTCCGGCTGTATAGATACAGAATAAATATCTAAATAACAATGGGTTAAATTAAATATATCAATAAGATAGCGAATAAAATTCAAATGCGAATAATTTTGCCATCTGTATGATGATTATCATCGGATCTTTGCACTAATCAAAAGCAAAGCGTACAGTAGGCGCTTGTTTTGATTGTTAATTTCGATTGTGTTTTTTCCCGTTTTAAGTCCCTGTTCAGAGGTTTTGTAGTGAGTATTATTCTTGGTATTGATCCCGGCTCTCGTATTACCGGCTATGGGGTGATTCAACAAAAAGGCAGCAAATGTATATATATTGCCAGTGGTTGTATTCGCACTAAAGGGGATACGCTCGCACCTAAACTGGATATGATTTTTAATGGTATCAGCGAAATTATTAAACAGTATCAGCCAACTGAATTTGGCATCGAACAAGTGTTTATGGCAAAAAACCCGGACTCGGCGTTAAAACTCGGGCAAGCACGTGGCGCTGCGATTGTCGCTGCTACACAAGCTGATTTGTATGTTTGTGAATATTCCGCTCGCCAGATTAAACAAGCGGTTTCGGGCACAGGTGGCGCAAGCAAAGAACAAGTACAGCAGATGGTGATGCAGATTTTAAAACTTTCAGGCCGGCCGCAAGCCGATGCGGCTGATGGTCTGGCTGTTGCTATTTGTCATGCTCATACAGCGCAGTCGCTGGTGGCAATGTCCGGGCAAGTTAAAAAAACGGTACGTGGACGTTTCCGTTAATCTAAAAACTCAATGGAATGAGTTAAAAATCAATTTATTTCTGTTTTTCCTATGAGGTTTTAATGAAAGATCTGTCCGAAACACATTTGGGTGTTATTTATGCCCTTGGCGCTTACCTTATGTGGGGATTCGCTCCAATCTACTTTAAGTATTTAGAGTTTATTCCTGTTTATGAAATATTAGCGCATCGTGTTATCTGGTCGGCAGTCGTCACTGCCATTATCCTTTCTTTCTTAGGTGGTTGGCCTAAAGTATTGGAAGTCAGTCAGTCACCTAAAAAGCTTGTGTTTCTGTGTGTTACTACCTTACTGATTAGCACTAACTGGGTGGTTTTTATCTGGGCGATTAATAATGGACGCATGTTAGATGCGAGTTTAGGTTATTTTATTAACCCGCTTATTAATGTCGTGTTAGGTTTGATCTTTTTAAATGAATCTTTAAGCCGTATTAAATGGATTGCAGTAGCACTGGCACTGATTGGCGTGTTAATTCAAGTGCTGCAGTTAGGTGAACTGCCTTGGGTCTCATTGGTATTACCATTCAGTTTTGCTTTTTACGCGTTAATACGCAAAAAAATTAAAATTGAAGCTCTGACGGGGTTGTTTATTGAAACCTTACTGGTTATACCCGTTGCCCTTTATTACCTTATTTATGTCGCGCAAACAGACACTGCGAATTTGCTGACTAACAGATGGTCGTTAAACGCCTGGTTGATGTTTGCGGGTATTGTTACAGCGATGCCTTTGATATTTTTTGGGCAAGCAGCCTTACGATTAAAACTGTCTACACTTGGTTTTTTCCAATATATGGCACCATCATTACTGTTTATGTTTGCTGTGGTTTTTTATGGCGAAGAGTTAAGCCTGGTTAAAACAGTTACCTTCTTGTTTATTTGGTCTGGAATATTTCTGTTTGCCTTTGAGAATAAAATCAAATCCTGGTTGTAATACCAAATCCACTAGTTATCTATTCATTTATGCTTGTTAAAATGAATGCTAGCTTCGTTATTGATTTTGAAATTAGAATAACTAGTTACTGCAATCAATGCCTTGCTATCGTCCATTTTTCCTGCGCCTAAATAGATCATCTAATTAGTGAAATTGGTATGATTTTTCCAAACAATTAAGGACGCAGATGAAATAACACTGGATATTTACTCAGTTGTTTTCTATGCTTAGCTTTTCTGCAGCAAACAAGGTTTTAAAATGATTGGTCGACTACGTGGTATTTTATTAGAAAAACAACCACCAGAAGTATTATTAGATGTATCTGGTGTCGGTTATGAAATTCAATTACCGATGAGTTCGTTTTATCCTTTACCTGAAATTGGGCAGGAAGCGATTATTTACACCCATTTTGTAGTGCGTGAAGATGCACAGCTCTTATATGGTTTTTCCGATAAACATGAACGTGCAATGTTCCGCGAATTAATTAAAGTAAACGGTGTCGGCCCTAAGTTAGCACTTGCTATTTTATCTGGCATGTCAGCAAACCAGTTTGTGCAGTGTATCCATAACGATGCAGTGAGCTCGTTAGTTAAATTACCGGGTGTGGGTAAAAAGACCGCTGAGCGTTTAGTGGTGGAGATGAAAGATCGCCTTAAAAACTGGACGGGATCAGATTTATTAACACCTGAGTCGGATAAAATGGCTTTTGAGAATGGTTTAGAAAATACCTTTCGCAGTGGTAACGCTAAAGATGAAGCGATTAGTGCGCTGGTGGCATTAGGTTATAAACAGCTGATGGCAGAAAAAGTGATTAAACAAGTTTATCAAGATGGTATGGATTGCGAATTATTGATCCGCAGTTCACTTAAAAGCATGGTATAAAAATGATTGAAGAAGATCGCCTGATTTCCGGCACTGAAAAAGTTGATGATGGTTTTATTGATCGCGCGATACGCCCTAAATTATTGGCTGATTATGAAGGTCAGCCGCAAGTTAATGCGCAGATGGAAATCTTTATTGAAGCCGCGCGTCAACGTAATGAAGCATTAGATCACCTGCTTATTTTTGGCCCGCCCGGGCTGGGTAAAACCACGCTTTCACATATCGTTGCTAATGAGCTTGATGTGAATATCAAAACAACTTCAGGTCCTATTTTAGAAAAAGCCGGTGATTTAGCTGCACTCTTAACTAATCTTGAAGAAAACGATGTGTTATTTATCGATGAAATACACAGATTAAGTCCAATAGTTGAAGAAATTTTATATCCGGCGATGGAAGATTATCAGCTCGATATAATGATTGGGGAAGGGCCTGCCGCGCGCTCTATTAAACTTGATTTACCTCCGTTTACTTTAATTGGCGCAACCACGCGAGCTGGATCGTTAACCTCTCCACTGCGCGACCGTTTTGGTATTGTGCAGCGTCTTGAATATTATGATCTTAAATCCTTAACTCATATCGTTTTACGCAGTTCTAAACACCTTGAGTTGACCATGGATAAATCGGGGGCAATTGAAGTAGCTAAACGTTCCCGCGGTACACCACGTATTGCCAACCGTTTATTACGTCGTGTACGCGATTATGCGCAGGTAAAAAAAGCGAGTGTGATCAATGATGAGATCGCGAAACAAGCACTGAATATGCTCGAAGTGGATAATCAAGGTTTTGATTATATGGATAGAAAACTGCTGATGGCTATCTTAGATACTTTTCAAGGCGGACCTGTAGGTTTAGATAATTTAGCAGCAGCCATCGGTGAAGAGAAAGAGACGATTGAAGATGTATTAGAGCCGTATCTGATTCAGCAGGGTTTTTTACAACGCACCCCAAGAGGGCGGATCGCCACCAATAGAACTTATCTGCATTTCGGTTTTGATAAACCGGTATTATAATTATTGCGCTTTGCGCAGCTCCTCTAATACAGACGCTGGCGAGAAATTATACTCTTTTAAATGCTTATTAAGCGCTTTTGAGCGTAAGCGGAAATTGATATCTTTCCAATCATGCGACTCTAGACGGGGGAGTAACAGATCGATATCTGCGGATGTGATTAATGACATTGGCGATTGAAATTGGTAAAAAGAGTCTGCGTTAAGGGGGGAGTCGTTAAAATGATCATATAACATGATCACCGCCCATGCACCATCCATAAAGTGTCCACCGGCTGAGGTGCTAATCTGATTTTGTTTGACGGCGGCTAAGCCCGCTTGAGACCAGTCAACGCCGCCTGTCAGATAATCTTTTCCTTGTATTAAGCCCTTTTCAGATAAGGCCTGCTCAACAGCTATAGCCATTAGATCGCTAGCAGTCCAGTAGACTTTTGTATCGGGATAACGCTGTGATAGACCAAGGGCTTTATCG
>JABXKR010000235.1 GCA_013619145.1 Psychromonas sp.
GCATTAACCTTATCGATCACCGCCTGCTGTGCCACTTTCTTGGAGACACTACCGGAGGCGACAAGACTTGCCTGGTACTCAATTTCCTGCTGAACGGTACTCACCAGGGTGGTCAGCTCAATACGTTTCTGCTCCCAGAGCTTGGCTTCGAAAAGGGGGACAAGATAGAAGAATATGCCCACACCTATCAGGGTGATAGTCGCGAGAGAGATACTCATGATCTTGTTAAATATTTTCCAATCTTTGAACTTCTTAAACATCATATCCACAATTCCTTGTATTGGTTAGAGGTAGAGGCTTTTGTCGAAAAACTAATGATCGTTATCTGTTGTTATCATGGCATTATTTTTATCGTCTCTTTTTACGCTCAGTATTGATACATTACAGAGCTTTATTAGATCGCCATCCAATAATTTCAGACGAGGAATTATCTTATTAATTTCTGAATAAGAATTAATCCAATTTACTGTTTAATTATGTAGCAAGCGCAGACACTACAAAAAAGAGCAGCTGTTTATAAAAACTATTCAAGAAATGATGACAAATCAAATACAGTCGAAGAAATAAATAAATAATGTGACACAAAAGTAGTTTTAAAGTCATAACGAAAATGATTTTATATAACTCAACGTGTGGATGCTTGAGATAATCGCTCCTAACAGGTATCACTTTGTGCCATGATTGAAAAAGTTATCAAGCAAAATCAATACAATTAATCTGTTAGCAGAGCAGGTATAGTAACGCTAGTTTCTTCCCGAAAGCGAGTAACCCTATAAACTAGTGGAGATGTCAGCTCTTATATAATCCTGACTTTAAAACGGATATCTGATTTCCTTGTAGAGCTCCGAGATAAACTATCTCCCTATGTTATCGAGAGGGAGATAGTTTTTCAGAGCAGTTAAAGCTTAAATTGTTCAACCAAACTTTTTAACTTAACGCCTGCACTGGAAAGTTCATCTGAGATAGTTGAAGACTCATGGCTTGAGTCGAGCAGCTCAGAAACAATTACACGGATTGCCACCATATTTCGGTTAATCTCTTCTGTGACCGAGCTTTGCTCTGTCGCGGCGGTGGCAATGTGACTGCTCATATCATTGATAGCTTGTATTGCATTGGTTACTGAGGAGAGGCTCTCACTGATTTTACTTGATGAAGAAACAGCCTCACTACTGGTATCTTGACTGGATTTCATTGAAGCAACTGCTTGCGAAACCAGATGGTGAAGTTTATCTAACATCTCTTTGATCTCTAACGTACTGTCTTGTGTTCTGCTGGCTAGACTTCTAACCTCATCAGCAACCACAGCAAATCCACGACCTTGTTCACCAGCACGAGCCGCTTCTATTGCCGCATTTAATGCAAGTAAGTTTGTTTGCTCAGCAATAGCCCCTATCACCTGCAATACACCATCAATTTTCTGCGATTGTTCATGCAGTGAACTCATATGGTTGCCCGCTTGTTCAACTTCTCTGACCAGGGCGTTAATAGATTGGCTTGAGGCGGTTACAATTTCCTGGGCTTTCTGAGAATCGTTCGCGGCAGCTTGTGTTGCATCTGCCACACTATTGGCGTTCTGTGCCACTTCATGTGCTGTTGAGCTCATTTCTGTTGCGGCTGTTACAACCTGCTCTGTTTCATTATTATGCGTTTCTAACTGCTGCTCCACATGCAGGGTCTGGCGGTTAATGCTTTGTGCTGCGTTTGATACTTGTTCAGTTACATCCGAAACTTCATTAATAATGGAGTGTAGTTTTGTCGAAAATCGATTAAATGCCAGACCTAATTGAGCAATTTCATCTTTACCATCTATCGTTAAGCGTCTTGTTAAATCGCCTTCACCATCAGCAATATCGTTAAGTGTTTCTACCATAGCATTAATGGGTTGCGACAATTTTTGGGCAACAAAAATCATAATAGTAATAGTTATAAGCGCAAGTAAAATTGCGCTTAATGCAGCTGTGCGAAACTGAGAATTCATCTGTTCCCATACTTTTTCACTATACTGTTGCGTTGAATTTTCGATATCATCAATATAAACCCCTGTACCTATATACCAATCAACGCCTTTAATTGGCGCTGCATAACTTAATTTAGGTTGAGGACTTGCTGAACCAGGTTTTGCATAGACATATGCAAAGAAATCCCCACCGGACTGTCCCGCTTTAATGAGCTCTTGAATAATCATCACACCATTAGGATCTCTTAATGACAACAGATTTTTACCATGGTTTTTTGGTGAACTTGCGTGTACAACAGCAACACCTTGCTTGTCATAGATAAAAAAGTATCCTGAATCATTCTCTGCAAAACGGATAGGACTTAACATTTTCCTGACATTTTCTAATGCCAGCTCCTTATCACTATGTGTTGCAAGCGCATGCTCTACGGTCCCTTTGGCAATTATAATCGCATCTTTTAATTGCTTTTTTCGCTCACTAGTAAGAAGTTCTCGGTAATCTGAAATTTCATGCTCAACAGTCTCTGTCTGCTGGATATAAATAATTGCCATTGCCACACTTAATACGATCACCATAGGTAAAATAGCAATTAATAAAAGTTTATTTCTCATTCTTAAATTATTCATAATGTTCTTACCTTTCACTCGATATAAATGGTTACAAAAGAGTATAGGAGCAATAAATGATGTTTTCGAGCAGGGGAAAAATAAACACGCGTTTAATTTAAACAACTTAAGCAGCTACACAGGAAGGCTTCGGATCAAAATATTAGGGAATCTTTAACTGTTAGTAATTATTTTCAACTTTACCTGTCATTGGTACAAAGATTACGTGAGATAAAATTTGTTGTTCGATTTTGTTTTCGCTCTTGCGGACAATGCGGTATAGGATCTGCGGATATGAGCCAACAGGAATAATCATACTGCCGCCAACCTTTAGCTGCTCGATCAGCGCTTGTGGAAGCATATAGGGAGCCGCTGTGACGATAATTCGATCAAAAGGCGCTTGATCCTGCCAGTCAGTTAAACCATCCCCCTGCTTGCAGTGTATATTATGGTAGTTTAATTTCTGTAAATTTTTTTTTGCAAGCACGGCCAATTCCGGGACTATCTCTATGGTGTAGATTTCATCGACTATTTCAGCCAGTACAGCGGTCTGATAGCCGCACCCCGTACCGATTTCCAGTACTTTATGATGGGGCTTTAACTGAAGATATTCCGTCATTAAAGCGACAATATACGGCTGGGAGATAGTTTGTCTTAAGCCAATCGGGAGAGGGAAGTCGCAATACGCTTCACTTAATAATTCATCTGCAACAAACAGATGCCTAGGCACAGTTCTCATCGCTTGCAGAACATCTCTGTCTTTAATACCACGCCTTTCAATTTGCTGGCTTACCATTTGTTCTCGGAGTTTTGAATATTCCATTTTCTCTCGCTTGCAAAGCATTAGCTGGTCACTTTACATTTGACGGTAACAACTTGTCCTATGATTATAGGTCTTATTTTTTGCTTAGATACAAAAGAGAAGATTAGATCCTTGGCCATGCCTGCAGAGTGGGCTAAACAAACGAGCAAGCAGCTGTACAAGTACCAATTTTTAATCCGACAATTCACTGATATTATTTACTTATTTTGCAGCCCGGGCATCATAAAGGCAAACACCTTTTGCTAAGAATTTGCTTAAATAAAATAAGAAGCAACAAATGGAGTAAGACTTTCACTAAAAGCTTAGTTGAGCATTGTTGTGATTATGTTTATAAGTGTCCCTTATGGAGTTGCTAAAAATTATTTATGTGCTTACTTATTTTCTTTTTCTCAAAAAATGTTTATGGGTTTCTTCAACAAATAATAACGTAGTCGCAACAAGTAATAATCCCATCCATTGTTGATATGTAATGGGGTTAATTTGTAAAACATCAGCAAGCCCTGGTGTATACATTGAGCCGATATGAATAAGTTGAGCAATGGGAACGGCTAAGATCAAAAACGGATTGGCAAAAAACGGCATAGTGAAAAGTGATATTTTTTCTGATCTGCTTGAAAGAACATGAATATTTCCAAATAAAACCATTAACATTAATGTCAGGTTTCGTGCGTTTTGCAGTTCTGTTTGCTGTTCGATTAAATAGAAAAAAGTAGCAAAGGCTAGTAGTCCCATAACTGTTCCATTGACTAATACGTGCTCAATAATTCTACGTTCAAATATTGGTTCGCTGGGTTTTCTTGGAGATTTAGTTAACTCGTTTCCTTCTTTGGGTTCAAAGGCTAGCGCAACATCCTGTACCCCATTTGCTATTAAATTAAGCCACAGTAACTGAATGGCGGTTAATGGCATAGGTAAACCGGCTAACACAGTAAGAAAGAATAACAATAAAGCTGAAAACCCGGTGGCAATTAATAACGCAATTACTTTGCGAATATTGTTATAAACGATTCTGCCTTGTTCAATACCGTCTACTATTGAAGCAAAATTATCATCGGTGATAATTAAATCTGCGATTTCTTTGGCTACATCGGTACCTTTTTTCCCCATTGCAATACCAGCATTGGCTCGTCGCATTGCGGGGGCATCGTTAACACCATCTCCTGTAACGGCAACAAAATGGCCATCCTGCATAAAGCTATCAACAATCATCTCTTTTTGAGTAGGTTCTATGCGGGCAAATACTCTAGCGGGACGAATAAGATCATGGAATGACTGCGCACTTTTCTTTTGCGCTGCTATTATCATTGGCCCGGTAACAACGGTACTTTCCTGATCTGCTAGCCCTAACTCTATCGCAATAGCCAATGCTGTAGATGGATGGTCTCCAGTTACCATAGCTACTTCTATACCGCCGGTATGACATTTTTTTATTGCATCTTTAGCTTCGCTTCGAACAGGGTCAATCATTGCAACCATGCCTAAATAAGTCATTCCTTCCAAGTGTTCTATCGCATTTGTAACAGTTGCAACAGGACGTCTTGCAAGCGCAATGATTCGGAAGCCTTGTTTAGCTAATTGTTCAAACTGTTCCTGAATTTTCTTGTGATCTATCGGTACCGGTCCAGAGGGAGAATGCATATACGTTGATAATTCCAGCATTTTTTCAGGACTGCCTTTTACATAAAGACATGGTTGTTCCTGATCTAGATTTAAACTGCCGCTAAATGCTTTTTCAGACTCATATGGGATAATTTCAAGCTGTTTTTGTTGTTTTCTAATATCGGATACTGACAGTCCTAATTTTTTTGCCAGTACTAAAAACGAAATATCAACTATATCCCCATCTGATACCCATTCACCTCCTGAATAATCTAAATGACTTTCATTGGCCAATACTCCAGTAATACAAAGTTCCCTAAGCTGTGTGATATTCTCACCTTCAATTTTGCCACCAGAAACACCTTCGCCCGTGACCTTATATATATCACCTTCTGGTAAAACGACTCGCTGAATAGTTAACTCGTTAACCGTTAATGTACCTGTTTTATCTGAACAGATAAAAGTACAAGAGCCTAAAGCTTCAACCGCAACCAATTTTCGAATAATCACATTATGCTTAACCATTCGCCTCATACCTATAGCCAAAGCTACGGTTAGCGCTGCCGGTAAACCTTCCGGGATGGTTGATACGGCCAGGCCAATGCCCATCATCACCATTTTCTCTGTTTGGTAACCGCCCATAAAGAGCATTAATGCAACCAGCAATAGTATAGAAATAGTAATAGCAAAAGCTATTTTATAGGTAAAATGCCGCATTCGGATTAAAAGTGGAGGTTCTGAAATCCTTTCGGCAGAGACATGAGTGGCAATATTGCCTATCTCTGTATTAATACCCGTATTTATTACCAGCCCTTGTGCCCGACCATGGGTAACGATACTGCCAGCAAAACATCGGTTAAATTGATCACTGATGGGAGCATCCTGGTTTACTTGGCTATGGGTATTTTTTGCTACCGCTGAAGATTCACCAGTTAGCATAGATTCATCAACAGCAAGGTTTTGTGCCGTTAAAAGTTCAATATCAGCTGCTACTTTGTCACCTGAAAACAGCAGCAGCAAATCACCAGGGACGACATATTCAGAGTCAATTGTTTGTGCAGTGCCATCGCGAATAACATGAGCAGTTCCTTTTACCATCTGTTTTAATGCAGAGGCTGATTTTTGCGCTGAATACTCTTGAATAGTCCCGATAATGGCGTTGATAAATAACACTGCAATAATAAAAATAGCACTTGGTATCTGTTTAACTGCAAAAGAAACAATTGCGGCTACTAATAATATGTAAATAAACGGGCTGAGGAACTGCTTAATAAAAATCAGGGCGAGACTTGTTGGCGGAGCTGAAGGAATGCGGTTTTCACCATATTCCAGCAAACGTTTTTTTGCTTCTGATGAGGTAAGGCCCTGCTCTTTATTATGTGTATACATATTAATTCATCTAGGCTATGACAAGGCTGAGTATAGGAACGATAAATGTTCTGGTCAAATAAAGTTGGCCACAGATTGGTAGTCATTTCAGTAGGTTTGCTCCATTCTCACTAATCTCAACTTTATGTCGATAAGCTCTGCTTTGACGGTAATAAGCACGATATAATCGCTTATTGAATTATTCGCTGCGATCAAATTAGAGAAAGGGATCTAGATTCTTTTCTTTTGCTATCAATGGCAAGAAAATCGAGCGGATCCCTTCGTTTTTTGCACTTAACTTGTTTGTTAAAAAAATAAGATACAACCGTCAAAAAGCCCCTGAAAATCCCATTCCAATATCGCCAAGTATGGTCTCCAGGCGCAGTCTTATAAGTGAAATTGATCCCGCCATTCTTTAGTAATTTAACAAGGCCTTCATTGCTGACAAAACTAATGCTTTATCTATAGCGCAATAGATAAAGATCAGGTTTCATAGTAAATTTGTCCGGATTGAATTCTGGATAATTGCTCATATCAAAATAACCACTAAGCGGGACAGATAGACCAAAAACATCCTGATGACGATGTGCTAAATAGAGAGCAGAAAATCCCCCCATGGACATTCCTGAAATGGCGAAATTACTCCGCTGTGAAGAAGGTTATCCAAAATTTTTTAATTATATACCAAGCAATTCACCTACAAATCTTGCAGATACATATATATAACCAAGCTCTTCATATGCCATATTTTCAGATTCATGCAAAACTAAAACTTCTTTCTTTCGATCAAATTGAGATGCTGTAGCATCGTAAATTTCTTTATTAAACCTGATCCAGTAATGCTCATCGCCTGAAGGTTTATATACGCCAAAACAGATATATGTATCTATCCCCTCTTTTACCGATTCAAACGCAATGGCTAGCGTAACCTCTTTGCATGCGTCTTTAATCGTCCCGCTGCTAGCTATTTTGCGCTTTCGTATATCAAGGCATATATCCATTAATTCTTTTTTCAACATATTCCCTTATAATTGCTTTCTAATAATTACATTGACCTAAAAAAGCATAGAACATTTACAACAGAGAATTTTATTCTCTTCTTCTGCGAATCACCTTGCGAATAAAATTCCAATAGTTTGCAGCTGTTACATTCCTGCTTGCTTAATAAGTTTGTTTTTCTCTCTAGATAACTTTAATATTTTGTAGCCACAGCAACACATTATCACAGCACCTGCTGCAATCATTGTATCTACAATAAGCTGATTATTAAGTAATGGGTGGAATGCATTTTCGTTTTCAGCAAATTTTCCGTATAACCCTAAACCAATTAGAAGAGTTCCCGGCATATCAATTACCCCCATAAGAATGATTTTTTTATCCAGCGCTTTAATTTTATTTGTAATATCTGAATCCATTTATTTATAACTCCATAATTCAGGCTTTCGATGGTGATGAGCAAAATATTAAAACTGCAAATTTCATAATATTGTAAATCAAATAAACTAATCACCACAACATCTAAAGATCATCATCAAATCGACATCTTCCATAACAAAGAAGCCAAAGCGTGATTGATCTAAGATTGTACTAGCTGTTCTCTTGTCGAGTTACCCAAAAACAAAAATTCCTTCTAAATTAAAGATCCCCCGTTAATAGCACAAACAAGCAACAGATTTTGTAAATAAGCATAAGGAAGATGGCTGATATTATTATTCTATTGGTGTAGCTCACATTTTTATCAAACTTAATAAATATACTAATTTCAATTAATCAATCCGCAAGGTGTCGGCATTTAACAAATATTTATCCGATTAACGCTTACCATCAACACAAGGCTCTTTTACTTCCGGTTCAGAGCTGAAAAATCAAAACAGGGATGCAAGAAATAACTTATGGAACAATATAATCAAACTGGCCGACAAATTAGCTGCGAATCATCTGATTTTAAATCGGCAAATCAAGATGGCGAATCAAAAGCTATTGTAGATATAGCTAAATATCAACAAACCGAAGCTAAAGTCAGTTCTGAAACATCTGCTTTTGGGCTGGTTATGTCTCAGATGAATATTGCCGACCGTCATGAATTTGATACTCACTATGCACAACTTTGGGAAGAAGCGAGTGAAGAGAAGCAACTATTATCAGTACTAATATGTGAAATCGATTTCTTTGAAGCCTACAACGAAAATTATGGACATCAAGCTGCTGCGTTTATGTTATTAGTGGTTGGTTTAGCACTTAAAAATATATGCGAAGAATTTGACTGTTTTTTAGCACGTTGTAAAGGAGATAAGTTTGCCATTTTAATTAAAGGCGGTGATCTAACAAAAACACGGGAAGTAGCCGAAGCATTACGTCAAACTGTCGAAAAATCACAAACAGAACATAAGTATTCGAGTGTCAGTGACATCGTCACATTAAGTATCGGAGTCTCCAGCACTTACCCAACGTCGATGAACATGTTAATGAAAGAAGCTGATACCGCATAACTAGAAGAAAAACCGAGCACAAAAGTCAGTGAGCCTTTTGAACAGCAAAACCAGAAGTCGGATTTAAATTCAGTTAACGATTCAGACCTAAAACAGGAAGAAAAGGCGAGCACAGAAAAAACTGAGTATGAGCGCCTGAAATCTGAATTTGAGCGACTTAAATCTGAAGCACCGGTTAAACCTCGTAGTTATTATTAACTAACGATTGAATTAATAGGGTCAGAATCTGGCCCTTTGTGTTTTCAGTTTATAACTCTGCAATTTCCAGAATGGAAAAATATTAGTCAATCAATTTTTATATAGCAACAATGATAGCGCCTTCATGGCTAATGATATAAGCAGCATTGAAAGTGTTGCCATAAACCGTGGACAAGTTGAAAACGATTGCAGCAATCGAGTTTTATGGATGAGAGCTTCATTGCTAGTCGTCAGAGTCCACCGCATGGCAAGCAAAAAGCAGAAGTAGTTCGCCACTGCTTTTTCTCTTAGAAAAACATAATAAATGCCACATTTTGGTGAATAAATTACCCGAATTGGTGCGGGTATAGCAAACAGACACAAAGTAAAAACCGTAACACACTGATTGTTAACATGATTTATTATTGGCACGTTAATTCCATTACTTTGCTTGTTGCTGATATTTCAGCGCAATCAAGGAGAGTAAAATGAATAGTGACATTATGCTTTTAAGCTACGGTTACCCAATTGTGTATAAAGCTTTAAACAAGAAACGCAAATCAAAACGCAGTTTCTTTCGGTACATAACTGGATGGTAGTCAATAATCGCAGCAAAATAACCCTAGAGTTCAATGACTCTTTGCTTAATAGCCGAAGGATGGCAGCAGAGAGTCATTTTTTATGTTTATGACATGTATTGAAAACATAATGATATTAAAAACCAGCTTACATTAAGCTGTTATCAAATAAATCTTTGCAAGCAGATGCGGATAGGAAGTAATGGCTATTACACAATATTATATTTTTTAATTACAATACAAATAAGCGTTGCCATCTGCTTTAGACATTTCAATTACATCAACTTCAATGATTTCTCCTATCATAAATACAGTTAAATCTTTATCGCATTCAATGCGCATTGTTCCTGGAAAAAAATCAACAAAAAACGGGCGTAAACCTAAGCCACTATCAATTTGCAAACAAACTTCAGCTAATATTTTTTGTGAATCTAATGAGATAGTATTTTCTACTTCCATTATTTAACCACTCCACTGTAAATAAAAGTCAGCTTTGAACAGACAGATACAAACAGGGACTGTAGGGGAAGAGCATAATTAAATACAAACACCTATTTATTGCACCTTACAAATCAAAACAAAGTCATTGTATATGATGATCTTTTAAAATCATATGATTATTACAAATCATTACAGCGAAATAACTGGATTCAATTATTTCCCACTTAACTGCAATTAAAAACGTTTTAACTAATACAGATGATTGAGAGAATAGTTATTCTATTGTGCTATCATCTGACGCTGTATTAAAAGCTTTGAAAACAGCCCCTGCAGAGACTCAGTGCCATTCTGTTATTGTATTAATCAGGAGTAACTATTCCTAAATCAATGCATCTTTAACTGAATTTACATAGCGGCTCTGAATAGGAATTTAATTAATCAATTTGGTATAACAATGAATAACAACAACGATCCTCTGCATGGCGTGAAACTTGAGCATATTCTAATAGAGCTTGAAAAAAAATTAGGTTGGAATAAGATGGGTGAGTTACTTAATATTAACTGTTTCATTAATAACCCCCGTCTTAAATCAAGTTTGAAATTCCTGCGAAAAAATCCTTGGGCGCGTAGTAAGGTAGAGATTCTATATCTAAAAACGTTTTGTAGTGATCATAAAGCGACAGGGAAACTGATCAGAGGGATCGTTGCTCACAAAAGAGCGGCATCAACTAGTTCATCTGAAAAACCAGATATGTTTGTTTGGCCTACACTAAAGGATAAATAGACGATAAATTAAAGCTGATGATAAATCACCTTTCATGTTAAAATTGCTTAGTACTGTTTAT
>JABXKR010000239.1 GCA_013619145.1 Psychromonas sp.
TAACTAGATCATCAACCTTCTGCCTAGAATCTCATCATTTATCAACTTGCTGATTCTTGTATCTTGAGGCAGCTTGGGTATACATAAAGGTGTTTGTTTTCAAAAATATAAATTGAAAATATGCATAAAATATTTTGCATTTGTTATGATGAAGAGAGCATTATTAATGATGCATATTAATTATTAGGAAATTAACATGGGAATTTCACTAAAAAAAGGGATACTGATCGGTCTGGCGATCCTCTTCTTTGTATTATGGCTAGTCTCTATTTGGTGGGGCTGGATGCCATCAGCTTATGATGTTAAAGCAAAAACGCTTGAAGTAGCAAAAATTAATAATCATAAAATTGTGCCGGGTTATGCCACCACCACGACTTTAATTGATATCAGCAGTTGGTTAATTGAAAAACCAGGCGGTTTTTTAGCAAACGATATTACCCCACCAGCAATTTTTATGGATAATATGCCCGCTTTTGAGTATGGCGTGCTGGAGCAAGTACGAGATTTATCTCTGGTAATGCGTTTAGACTTTAGCCGTTCACAATCACAATCAACGGGTGACAAAGACTTAGAAATAGCACAAAGCAAACTCAATATTTCCCACAAAAACTGGGCTCTACCAAGCGCTGAAGGTGAATATGCCGATGCAATCGTCGCTTTCAAACGCTACCGTCAAAGATTAGTATCTAAAGATGAAACTGACGCGCAATTTTACACGCGTGCAGATAACTTAAGTGATTGGTTACGCAAGGTAGAAAAGCGCTTGGGCTCCATTTCACACCGTTTAAGTGCCAGTGTGGGCCATGAACGTTACAACATTGAATTAGCTGGCGATCCAACCGCCAAACAAGCAACAGAAACAGCAGATGAGGTGCAGGATAAAACTTCTTGGTTTAAAATTGATGATGTATTTTACGAAAGCCGTGGTGCAGCTTGGGCTATTTTGCATTTTTTAAAAGCGGCCGAAATTGATTTTGCGGATGTATTAGAAAAGAAAAATGCACAAGTAAGCTTGAAGCAGATTATTCGTGATTTAGAGTCAACTCAAGATACTATCTGGAGCCCAATGATATTAAACGGTAGTGGCTTTGGCCTGTTGGCAAACCACTCTTTAGTGATGGCAAATTACGTGTCACGAGCCAATGCAGCACTGATTGATCTGCGCGCTTTATTAGAGCAAGGTTAATTTATTAAAGGTTATTTATAAAAGGTGCAGCCGGAATAGCTACTGACGTTGCCACCTTTATATACAAACGGCAAAAATCACGGCAGGTTGGATTAAAAAAGGGACTGATAAAATAATTACAAACACAGTCAGCAGTATGAGACTCAATGTTGTGGCCGCTATCAGTTTCGGATGCCTATCTGGCTGGTTGGCTATAAATATATTCAGCAACAGTGAGCTTAGCATAGTAATAATCTGATTCTATCTCAATGTGCCCCATACTTAAGTGCATGCAGTTCAAGCAGTTCGCTAATTTTATCTGCTGAGACAGGTTGTGAATAGAAATACCCCTGTACCAGATCACAACCATAGCGACGCAGACAAGCAAGTTGCTCAGCGGTTTCTACTCCTTCAGCCACAACCTCTAGTCTGAGGTTTTTTGCCAGAGTAATAATCGACTTAATAATGGCAATATCCTGTTGATCTTCTGGAATATGATCAACAAATGACTTGTCAATTTTTAGCGTAGAAATCGGTAGATTTTTCAGTTGTGATACACAGGAATAACCAGTACCGAAATCATCAATTGACATTTTTATACCAAGATCACTCAGCTTTCTCAGTGTTGCCTGACAATTCCCTTCTCGATTATTTGGCACCAGGTAATCCTCGGTGATCTCAATTTCAAGAAGCGTGGCACTAACGCCTTCTTGCTCAAGTACAGCTGCAAGGTAATCAGTAAACTTATCACTGTGCAGTTGCCGCCCCGATACATTAACGGCAATAGTTAAGTTTGCACAAGCCGTTCCCTGCCATGCCCACAATTGGCCGACAGCCTGCTGAATCACCCATTTTCCTAATGGAATAATCAGTCCTGATTCTTCTGCAATGGGAATAAATTCGCTTGGCGATACTGCTGGTTTATCGCCTCTATCCCAACGCAGCAAGGCCTCTACGCCGGAGATATGACCAGTATTAGGTTCCACCTTTGGTTGATACACAAGTCTAAAACTATTATTTTCCAACGCCTTACGCAAGCCGTTTTCTAGTGACCAACGTCTGATGGTGACTTCCGTGAGATCTTCTGAGTAAAAAGAAAACTGATGCTGCTCGGAATGTTTCGCTTGATACATAGCCATATCTGCATTACGCAATAGTTCCTCGCTGTTGTTACCATTATCAGGATAAAGGCTTATACCAATGCTGGCCTCCACATAAAGCATCTTATTGCACAGATAAAAAGGCTGTTCAAACAGCGCCATGGTGCGTTGAATAAAAGACATTGCTTCTTGAGCATGTTCAATCGCATCAAGAATAATGGCAAATTCATCGCCCCCCAGTCGGGCTACCGTATCATAATTACGGACTTCGCCACGCAATCGGACAGCTACTTCACACAATAAAGCATCACCGACTTCATGCCCTAAGGAATCATTAATATTTTTAAAGCGATCCAAGTCAATAAACAGCAGCCCCACTTTACAGTTACGCCGTTTAGCTCGCTGCATCGAGCGCTCCAATTGTTGCTGAAACAAAATGCGGTTAGGCAGATCGGTAAGCGGATCATGATGGGCGATATGGATAAGGCGTTGCTGTGATTTTTTAAGTTCAGTCACATCTTGTATTATCCCTGAAAGTACTGGCGAGGAACCAGTGCAGCTTTCCAAGCGCCTCCCTTGCAAATGCACGTATAACAGACACTTATTGGGCAACTTAACTCTAACATCTAAGTCAAAGCTTTCTCCGTTAAGCAATGCCTGCTGTAATACGCTTTTGACGTGCAAACGATCAGCCGGATGAACTAGGGATATCAGGTAATCGAGGCCATGCTCAAATTGCGTGCCCGGCAATGAGCACATTTTAGTGAACTGCCGAGACAGTAGCAAACGCCCCTGTGTACCATCTAACTCCCAGTGTCCTAATTTAGCAATTTGCTGAGCATGCTCAAGTCGACGCTCGCTTTTCTTTAAAGATTCAAAATAACTACTGGCACGTAAGATGTAACGTAAATGATGGGCAATTAAAGACCAGTTAATCGGCTTAACCATAAAATCCGTGGCACCTAAGCGGTAAGCCTTCTCAATTGATTGTCTGTCATCCATTCCCGTAATCATCACCACAGGCAGATCCTGCCCTTGCACAGACTCTCGGATTATTTTGCACACCTCAAATCCGTTTAATTTCGGCAGATCAACATCTAATAGTACTAAATCAGGTTTCAGCTCATTAAACAGGGCTACCCCTTCAGCGCCATCTTCAGCTTCAATAATACGGAACGTATTTGCTGACAACGCTTGACGAATTAACAGTCGCGTCATCTCATCATCATCCACCACTAATATCGACTTTCTATTCATAAGACCTCAAATAATGCGTTATGGTGAAAGCAAGTTTTTTTCAAAAAAATAACGTTTCACTGCACAAGACTCCAGCTTAATTTCAGTAATAAGACCGGGTATCAAAGAGAGCATTTCCGATATAGCGGCCTCCTCTAATTGCTTGCACAAATCCGATAGCCGATAAGCGCCAACATTTGCACAGCTGGATTTTAATGCATGCGCCAATTGCCGTAAACTTTCTGCTTGTTGAGGCTGTTCTGCTAACAGTCCTAAGCACTCCTCTAACGTATCTAAAAATAGCCGGATAACTTTAGCAACCAAGTGCTCTGACTGATCAGGCCTAAGTGCCGCAATTTTTTCCAGCGCACTTGGATCCACAGACATTGCACTCTGTTGCTCTCCGCTATTTTTACTTTTTGCACGCTCTAAACTACCTTGCCAATCATGTTGCTTGTTCACGTCTAACTTTCCCTCTCGTGGAGCCATCAACCATGGGGTTAGCGACTCATAAAGTTGCTCTGCTGAAAAAGGCTTACTCAAATACCCATTCATGCCAGCTTGCAGGCAACGCTCCATATCCCCATCCATCGCATTAGCCGTTAATGCGATAATCGGTAACCCAGGAAAAACTTCTCCTGTTAACTCCATTTTCCGAATCTTGCGGGTTGCTTCCAGTCCATCCATCTCTGGCATCTGCATATCCATCAAAATAAGATCATAAGTCTGTTGTTGAACAGCTTCAACCGCAGCCAGGCCGTGATCGGCATGCTCGACCTGCAGACCAAAAGATTCCAGCATAACCAGTGCCACCTCCTGATTCACCTTATTATCTTCGGCAACCAGTAAACGGTAAGGATAATCAAAACAAAAATAAGGCAATGCTTCAACATTACCATCACTAGCAAATTTTTCCTCCTGAAAAACTTCTGTTAAACAGTGATAAAGATCTTTTTGTAATACCGGTTTATGAAGGAAACTGGCAATGCGTTTTTTTTGTAATAATGCAGGAGCCACTGCCACTGAACTTAATATCACCATCAAGGGTTGTCGCCACAATGAATTTTGAAGGATCTTAGTGGCTAACTCTAATCCATTCATACCCGGCATATTCATATCTAAAATAAGTAAATCGTAAGGACGCTGTTTAGTTTCGGCAACTTGTATCAACTGTAGTGCTTGCAGACCGGAATCGGCAAGATCACAGCTGATACTAATCGCCGCCAGCTGCTCCTGCAAAAGTAACTGATTGCTATGGTTGTCATCAACGACTAGCAAACGCTTATCCTGCAACTGATATAACGCGAGCGGCGTTGCTAAGCCAACGTTCTGCAGTTGCGGTAGCGCAAGCGTAAACATAAAGAGGCTGCCCTTATCAACTTCTGATTTTACGCTAAGCTCTCCCCCCATCATATCTACCAATTGCCGGGCAATCGGCAGACCTAAGCCTGTGCCTCCATATTTTCGGGTGGTTGAACTGTCTGCTTGAGAAAATGAGCTGAAAATATGTTCTATTTTATCCTCTTGAATACCTATGCCCGTATCTTCTATTTCAAACTGTATCAACTCCCCTTCCTGCTCTGTAACGCGAAACAGTACCTGCCCCTGCGCCGTAAATTTAAGAGCATTACTAAGAAGATTACTAAGCACTTGTCTTAGTCGTATCGGATCACCTTGATAAATACTAGGAAAATTGGGAGGAATAGAGAGCACCAGCTCTAAATTTTTACGATAAGCTGGCTCAGCATACAAGATGCCAAGCTCTTCAATCAGATCGCGTAGGTTAAATTCAATCGATTCTAACTCCATTTTTCCCGCTTCAATTTTGGAAAAATCTAAAATATCATTGATAACATCCAGAAGGCTTTTTCCAGATTGATAGACAGTTTCAGTAAAACGCTTTTGTCGCTCATCCAGTCTAGTATTAAGTAATAGTTCAGTCATGCCCAGTATCCCATTCATAGGGGTGCGGATCTCATGGCTCATGGTCGCTAAAAATTCACTTTTAGCTTTGCTGGCAGCTTCTGCATGCTCTTTAGCTAATAACAACTCCTGAGTACGCAGCGTTACTTTTTCCTCTAAAGTATCACGATGATTTGCCAGCTCCTTATCTCGTGTTTCAACCTGCTCTAACATCATATTAAACCCTTGGATCAGCGAACCGATTTCATCATGGCGCTGACCAGGAATGCGAATATGATAATTTTTCTGCTGCGAAACCTGCTGCATCACTTGTCTCATCTGCAGTAAAGGTTGGGAAATAAGGCGCTGCATACGGGTTGCAAGTAAGAAAGCCAGCAAAGTTCCGAACATAATAATGAAAGGGGCAAACATAGCCTGTCGCCATAAACGAACACGATGCTGGCTATGATCGTTCATTAGAACCACATGACCTAAGGTTTTCCCCTGTAAGCGAACCGGCTCAATATGGTAGATAACATCATAATCAGAGTCACTTTGTTGCAACATATGCAAGCTCATTTGCAGCAAAGTTTTATTCGTATCCGGAGCAAAAGAAGGCTTAATATATTCTGCCAATAACAGATGATCGTTATCATAAATCCTAGCTAGCACCACTTCTGGCTTTACCTCTAAACTATGCAAGCTTTCTTTGGCAGCTTCATTATCGTGAAAAGCCAGGGAGGCAGTGTTCTGTGACGCCATTAATCTGGCCAGTGCTTCCAGCTGATTTTTCACATCAATATGGCTGTAATGAAATTGCATAACAGCAATGACTCCCACTACCATCAAGGCCACCAAAGTTCCAGAAAACAAACCGATCGAGGTTAACTGGCTTCGTAATGAAAGATGCTTAAGTTTTATCATTAAGATTACCTCGGATTATCAACTAAGATCGCCAGTTTAAGTAGCTTAGAGCTTAATTTCAGCTCCGAGCGGGAGAGTTGCTGCATATTCACTTCAAAACGTAGACGCTGCTCTTTTTCAAGCAAGTTGATTAGCCCGCCATGGCGTAAAAACAAGCCATCATCACTGATAGTTAACACTGTTTTCTGATTGATTAAAGAAAGTAGATAACGGTAACGTCGGCGCTCTGCTACGCTGATATAAAGGGCATTACATTGGCTAAAATCGGCCTCTTTAGCTGGTTTCAGTAGAATAATCGGATGCCCGCTAATCTCTTTTTTTGCCAGCGACTGTAGCTCATCAACCACGCCCCCCTCACCATATAAACAGAACTGAAATGGACTGTCCGGACTGGCCCATGTTGAAGCAGGCCAACGGGTAAACTTGGCAATATTATAGATATAGGCCACTTTTAAAGAATCTAATGGACGCGACATAGCCAATGCAGGAAGCACTTCGCAGGCCATCATTACAAAGCAAAGTAACAAAAGCCAAAAACGTAGAGCGACACCTCTCACCATTGAACTCTCCCAATAGCAATCACCACATCAACACTCCTTTCAGAAAGAAACTACGCTCAAGGAATGAAGCAGATGACCAGGATTCAGTGATAAACTCTTGATTGGGAGAATCTAGCAGATTTCGTCCGACGAAGGATAACTCTAATGACTTCATTGGCCGCCAGGCAAGGCGCAGATCGCCATTGATATTACTGTCGATTGTTTCCGTTTCTCCTGTGAACCAGGAGCGCTGATCCACATAATAAAGGCGCAGATCTAATTCCACTGCTGCGCTTAAATCAAAACTACCCCACAACGAAACCTGATGATTGGGTGATCTATCAACATCAGCGGAGATGATATTAGCACTAAAATCATTGGGCTTAGTATCCTCTAGTTTGATATCCAATAGGCTATAGGCAAAACGAAAGCGGGTAGAGGGAGAGGCTTGCCAAGTCGTTAATAGTTCAAAACCACTGCTGTGCCCTTGAATATTATTGGCAAGCTCCAATGGGAGCACAAGGTACATTGTCCCATTGATATCCTGCATTTTTGCATCCCCAATATTATAACTACGCAGGTTTGTATAATTATTATAAAAAGTTGCCAAATCCACCGCCAACTGCGGCAGTGGCATCCAGCGCACACCGAGCTCATAGGCATCTACTTGCTCAGATTGAAATCCCTGCTGTCCTAAAACCTGTAACAAAGTTGGTAGTGGATTATTCGGATCCAATCCAAAGGGAGGGATAATACTAATATTAATGGCAGTGTCGGTATCCACTCGAGAGGGAGTGCGCATCGCACGCGAGATAGCCCCCCACCAGGTCAGTTTCTCACTAGGCACCCAGCTAGCCCGTAAGTTCGGTTGCACCTCTGTGCCAGTGTAACTATTACCTTCAAGCTTAACGCCTAAGGTCAGAGAGATATTTTGCTCAGGAAAATAGATACTATCTTGAAGAAACAAATTCCAGATATCACTGCGCTCGATAGGATCAGTAACGGAAATTAACGGTGAGGAAGTCATATCATTATAACTCCAGCGGTAACCGGTTCCCCACACTAGCTCATGGTTTGCAAAAGGTGCAAACTGATGCTGTAACTCAAAATCTAAGGTGTCACGACGTTCACTATATTTAAGCTCCTGGTGATCATAAAAATCATAACTAAACTTAACGTTTAACTCTGAATCCAGGCCCGTCATCAGACCCCAACGTACACCTAAATTGCCCCCTTTAGCTTCGATATCACCATTAACGACTTGACTCTCGTAAGGAGGCTCAAAATTGGGGATAGTATGCTGCTGACTGAGATCATCGCGATAGAGGTCCCCTTGAAAAGTCAGCCATTGATTTTCGCTATGCTGTATATCAAGACGTAACCCCGTCTGCAGATAATCACCGCCATTATCCTGATCCATCCCGAACTGATCTTGAGATTCATCCAAGCGTCGTCCTTTGACATAAACTCGTGCCTGCGCATTCTCGGAAGGCTCGAAACCTTGACGAGCCTCAACCAGCCCCTTTAATTCGTTACCAGCAGCAACGGAAAGCAGTCCACCTTGGCTATCACTGGCTTCCCGAGTAATAATATTAATAATACCATTCACGGCATTTGCGCCCCAGAGAGTGGCACCGGGACCGCGGATCACCTCAATTCGCTCAATATCCTCCAGCAGATAATCAAGATATTCCCAGTAAACCCCCGAATAGGTCGGGGTATAAACACTGCGTCCATCAATTAACACTAATAATTTATTTGCAAAACGACCATTAAAACCGCGAATACCGACAGCCCATTTATTGGGATCAATCTGTGCCACATCAACTCCCGGCACTAAGCGTAACGC
>JABXKR010000244.1 GCA_013619145.1 Psychromonas sp.
ATATGTATGGAACATATTTGAATGGCTTTAGCCAGTTGCGTAGCAATGAAGTACACGGATGTACTTCATAAATAAGCTTAAATGGCAACGACCTGAGTAATTATGTTCCTAAAATCTTAAGCGGTAACGCTAATAACCGATCGCCTGAGTCTGCAAAATAGAAAATAATCGCAATTAGACCTGCTACGGTCAACATATACCAAACTGCTGAAACTAGTTGTCCATATTTATCGAGGGGCAATAGATGACTTTGATAACGAGTGCGCCACTCAAATACTATTTCCAGACTGCCAATCAATAATAAAAAACCTAATAATGCTAAGCCCAAGCTATAACTCACAAAAACGCCTAAAGCCGCGCCGCAAATACAGGCAATAAGACCCACCCTGCTATTCATTGAAAAACTAATGCTTTTTAAAATATGCCCGCCATCAAGCGGTAGAATTGGCAGAAGATTAAATAGATTTAATAAGGCATTAAAAACAGCAAGACCAGCAAAAAACAGGTTGCCCGTTAACCAATAAACTAACAGACAGGCAAATGATAAAATCAGCCCAAATGTTGGCCCCATTATAGAAATAACCACATCTTGCCAACGTGTATTGATTTTTTCGTCGGTGACAGCAAGTCCGCCTACAAAAGGGATCAGGTAGATCCCCTTAGTTTTCATTGCAAAATGTTTCATTGCGCGAATATGTCCATATTCATGAAAAACCAGGCAAGCTAATAATGATAATGCAAATTGAAAAGAGAAAAACCAGCTATAGGCAGCCAGGCTCGCACCCGCTAGCACTACTTTTATAATCTTGGCACTTTTCAACAGTTTAAATCCAAGCGAGAACAGACCTAACAGGCTGAACTTTTTTTCAACTTTTACGGTTTCCATCGGAACTTGCTGCTCAATATCTTTGCTGTTTCGTTGCCCTTGTGCAACTACGCGACCATCGACAACTAATTGATACTTAATTTCAAAAGGCTGCCAGTTTAAATCAATCTCTAAACGGCATTTAATAATATGCGCAGGCACTGCAATAGCATCAGCCTCTTCACCCGTTAACTGCTTAACTTGTTGGGAAAGCTCAAAATGGTGAGTCGATTTAGACGCCTGATTTTCTGTCGCTGTTAACTGCGAGACGATATGCCCTCCCCAATATAGCTGTTGCCAGCCAGCAAGAGAGGCCTCTAACCTTAATGTTTTTCCGAAATGTTCAAGTTGCAGTAGTTCCACGCTGATAGTTCCAATTAAATAAACACCATAGGATTATGCCTTCAATATACAACCAGGAGAAGCGTTAGCTGTCACTTTAATGGCGAATCATTCGCATTGTCGAGATGCGCAATTATTTCGTTATAATTTAATTTTCAAACCAAGCCGCTGCTCGCTCTTTTTCTATTGATGAAACAAGTTACGGCTTTATTAGTCGATTAGCTGTTTGCTTATTTAAAAGGCTGTGATGAAAGTTATTTTATTAATTGTTTTTTTCTGTATTGTGACAATTAAAAACTTTGCCTGTCCGGATTTGTCTTTTTTTGAATAGTGTATGGACTTCAAGCGCATCTAAACATATATAGATGCATGCTTTGAATTGGCAATTAACGTGAGGAAATACAAGTATGAACTATCAAACCGTATTTATTACTGGCGCCACAAAAGGCCTTGGTCGGGCACTGGTTATCGATCTGTGCAGCAAAGGCTATCGAGTTTTCGCCAGCGGACGTGATGAAACTCAACTGCAGCAACTTATGCAGCAAACAGGTTGCCTGGGGCAAAGCTGCGATCTCAGTCAAGCGGATGCAGTCGTGGAACTTTTTCATAAAGCGAAACAAGCGCTGGGGCATATCGATGTGCTTATCAATAATGCCGGAATGAACTCTCGCAAATGCGACCTAGCCGAGACTAATTTAGAGGAGTTTGAACAGCAATATGCAATCAACCTGCGCGCCCCTTATCTGCTTTGCCGGGAAGCGATGCAACAGATGTTGCCTAAAAAGCAAGGCTATATCATCAATATTGTCAGTACTGTAGCTAAGCGCAGTAATGCAACTATGAGTATTTATACTGCAATGAAGCAGGGTTTTGCAGGTTTAAATAACGTACTTATGAAAGAAGCACAGCCCCATGGCATCAAAGTGACGGCTGTTTATCCTGGTGGCATCAACACCTCCTTTCGTAAGCAGGAGCGTCCGCAATACATGCAGCCCGAAAGTGTGGCAACCATGATTAGTCAATTACTCAGCAATCCTGAAGATGTCGTGGTACACGAACTTACTTTCCGACCTGCCGTTGAGTTGGAATAGTGAATTGACAATTGATTGCCTGGCATCACTTCGCATAAACCTGCCGTAAAATGAGTTAATAGCCCTACTACGGCCACCAGCCGAAACTGGACAAAATCAGATAGCGTTTACAGTCACTATTTTCGGCGAATCTATTGCCTTTACTTATACCCATGTTATTTCAAGATGCAAAATCAGCAAGCCAAATTCACTTAGATGCTAGGCATAAAATTGAAGTATAGTTGTTCTACATTGAGATTTTATAACAACGCAGATGAGTGTCATTTGGCTTGCCCTGCGGGGGCTCAGCTCGAAAACAAGTATTGCGTTACAGCATTCGATAAGGGAGTAACCATTACCTTCATGCTGTGCCTTATCCTAGTCTCCGAGCTGAGTCCTGATAAAGCACCTTGAGGTATCATGGGTATAGATCTGCCAGACAAAAACAACACCTGTGCTCAATAGTTTTGTTTCTACGCCTAGCCGATAGGGATTAAACTCTTTAAACTCTGCTACTTAAATTCAGAAAAGTTAAAACTCCTTAGGTGAAATAATAATGACAACAAGCACAATTCCAACAGAAATGACGTTCTTTGAACGCTTTGAAGAAGATATTCTTGCAGGTAAGAAAACAATTACTATCCGCGATGAAACTGAACGCAATTATGTACCAGGCACAAAAGTGCAGGTATCAACCTTCGAAGATGGTCGTGAATTTTGCCAACTGGAGATATTGTCGGTTGAGCCCATTCTCTTTGATGATTTAACGCAGTTTCACGCAGATCAAGAAAACATGACATTAGCTGAACTAAAGGATGTGATTCAGGAAATCTATCCAGGTATTAAACAACTTTATGTAGTGAGTTACGCGTTAGTAAGCAATTAATTTGCTTGTAAACTTACTGATGGCTGATAACACTCACTTTGTACTTAGCCGCTAAAAACTTGCTATCTGATTATCTGCTCTTGTCTTTTAGTTATCTCAAAAAGGCAAGACGCTAAACTGAGTGAAATATAGGCACCATTTTCCCATGACATTAATGATTATCTGCTATAGAGCTGGATTACAGAGCTGCTTTTCTTGCTAAATTCGAGCATATTTCCTAGACTTTAGTTGAGCCTAAAATTGGAAATGCATGATTATGAAACAACAAAATTCTAAGCGAGTGTCTCAACGGCCAGTCCTAATTCTCGATTTGGATAATGATTTTCCAAGCATTGCTACAGAGCTAATTCAACAAAATTGGCTTCCAATGACAACTTCCACTTTCAGGCAATCAATGCATGTTATTCAACAAACGAATATAAACGTTGCTATCGCAATCATTCCAACAAATAAACATAAAAACACTTTTGACGCCGTTAGTAAACTGCAAAAAATTGCGCCAAATGTTAAGTGGTTAGCTATAGCAATGCAATACCCCATCACATCGTTAGATTATTCCCAAAAGCTATCAACTTACTTCGCCGATTACTTCCACTGCCCAATTGACTGGATGCTGTTTGTACATACCTTGGGACATAGTTGGGGCATGACAAAGGTCCAGAAAGAGACTAGCAAGGAACAACTATCAAACGCACAAAGTCATATTATGTTCGGTCGCTCTAAGCTGATTAAAGATCTTAAACTTAAGTTGACAAAATTTGCTCGTGCAGACTGCTCAGTATTGATTAGTGGAGAAACCGGCACCGGAAAAGGACTTTGTGCACAACTAATCCACTCTTTGTCGGAACGCAAAGATGGGCCGCTAGTGACGGTTAATTGCGGTGCTTTGCCTGCTTCATTAATTCACTCAGAGCTTTTTGGTTATGAAAAAGGCGCATTCACAGGCGCAGAAAGCCAATATATAGGGCACATTGAGCGGGCTGATAAAGGAACCCTGTTTCTAGATGAGATTGGTGACCTACCGCTAGAGTTACAAGTAAACTTGCTGAAATTTCTCGATGACTACACTATCGAAAGGGTCGGTGGTAATCAGCCTATACAAGTCGACTGTCGAATCATACTCGCGTCAAATGTCGATCTTGAAAATGCAGTCGCCGAAGGAAAGTTTCGTGAAGATTTGTATCATCGCCTCAATATATTGCGAATTCATGTGCCTAGCCTTAGGAAATATCGCGAAGACATCGAGTTATTAGCGCGTGAGTACATTGAGCAATACAGCCACCCGGATCGGAAACTGCATTTATCAAACTCAGCACTGCAGTCGATGCTTGTATATGATTGGCCGGGTAATGTCAGAGAGCTAAAAAACCGTATACTCAGGGCGGTTGTTATGGCAGAAGCAGACCAAATAACGGCTACGGAATTGGGTATTAATGCAAAGAGTAATTTCAAGCCCGTAGCTAACCTTGCCAAACAACGTGTAGAAATTGACACCGAACTACTGCTGGATGCAATAAAACAAAACAATCACAATATTTCTGCGGCGTCTAAACAATTGAATATTTCCAGAACCACCTGCTATCGCTTGATTAAGAAATGTAAAATCAAGCTGTAGATGAGATGATCACTTTACCTTTGCGCCATATCTGTCCTAAAAACACTTGTACCTCTTTTGTGTTATCCCGTTAAACAAGTGATTGCCATTTACGCTGTAAGTGATCGGCTTGTTATGACTAAGCGATGTCTACAGATATTATTGAGTGATCTATATGCAGGAGATAGGTGTTTTTCCAAGCTTGGACAACAGCCTTACCTGTATTTTCCTTATTATTTTTCCTATAACCTGCGTATTTGCTGGCCTCACAGAAAAATCGTGATCTCGCGTGCACGACTGTACAAACAACGAACGATTTACTGATAATGCCTTTATAGTCGCTTTAACAAAGCTATATCGGCTCCTAGCAAACAAAATGATCAGGGTAAAATCGTACTTTAATGAATAGTGTGATCGAATAACAATTCAACCTTTGCAGTATGCAGTGTAATTTATCGAACACTTTTCAATTATTGGTACAAGAGAGCAGTCATTGATCTGGCTTGGCAAACTTCTCTGAAGTTGTATTAGCTCGAGTATTGACTATTATTAATAGCATAACGCCTAAGTAGAGTTGTTTTCTAAAAAAGTCAAGTGAGCCTTAGCTCATTTTTTATAAATACTTTATATTAAATCTGAATGGGCCCTTGGGTGATTGTAAAGTTAGCGACAGTCACCTTAAAAGTTAAAGAGTGTAGTAAGGGGATTAATTATGTTTAAACTACGACAAACAAGGTTCTCCACGAAGTTGATGTCGCCAAAGTCTATTGTATTGATTGGAGTGTTCGTTTTATTGATCGCTTTTATTGGCTACCAGGCGTGGCATGAATATCAAATCTATCGAATCAATAAAATGGCCGAATCTTTTCCAACGGCTGCAGGTACAGCTGCTGAAGTACAAAGGGAGCAGGCTAAAAATCAGACTATGGCGCTGGCCAAGCTGATGGCCGATTACCGCCGTGCTGATAAGTCAAATAAAACCAAACACCTAAACCAAGTGGTGGCACTGGCAGAAGAGCGTCAGGCGCTATTGGCCGAATTGGCACAAACCGATCCGGCGGCAGCAGTACGCGCCGTTCTGCCAGCATCCGTGCGTAAAGGCATGCCGGATGAAGTGCTGGCCATGCTAACAGAGAAGCAAGAGCTTAAAGGCGAATTGGAAGTTCTTTATGAAGATTATGAAGATCACAGTCTAAGCCGTTTGCGCCATGTGCTAAAAACCGCAAACAGTCGGGTCGAGCTACACTTGCCTAAAAATGCTAAAACCAATGCGCTGCAAACCGGGACTAAGGTGCAAGCTCGTGGCTGGTTATTTAAACATGGCGGTGAGACGATTGATTCACTTGCTGTCAATGATGAGCAAAATAGTCTGACTGTTTTAGCCCAGGACAGCACAACGACTACCGCTACAGCCAGTACCACAACGGCCGCATTGACCAACACCTTGGGTGAGCAGCGCACCCTAGTGATGCTGGTTAATTTCCAGGATAACACTCAAAAGCCGTGGACGGTCGAAGAAACCAGAGAGATGATATTCGGCACGGTCAATGATTTTTATAAAGAAAACTCCAACGACCAGACCTGGCTCAGCGGTGATGTCCATGGTTATAACGCCTTGCCGTTGGATTCGACGACTTGTGATTACATTGGAATTGATAATTATGCACGGCAAGCTGCTGAAAATGATGGCATTGATGTTAACAGCTATAATCGACGGGTTTATATCTTTCCCAAGATCAGCGGGTGTCTCTGGAGCGGAATGGGGATATTGGGTGGAACAGCCGGAACACAAACCATAGCCTGGATCAATGGTTCTTTTACCTTGAACACTATCGGCCACGAACTGGGTCATAATTTCGGCCTGCATCATGCTCAGAAACTTGATTGCGGCTCGGAGACTGTTGGTGATAACTGTGTCTCCACAACCTATGGCGATACCATGGATATTATGGGCGAAGCCGGAGTTGAGGGGCATTTCGGTGCCTTTAATAAAGAGCAACTTGGCTGGTTGAGTCCACTGTCAGGAGAAATAGTCACCGCCGACAGTGATGGCAGTTATATTATCGAACCTTATGAATCAATACCAGGCGGCGCGGCTAAAGGTCTTAAGGTGCGCCGTGGCACAGATGCCGTTACCGGACAACCGCTGTGGTACTACCTCGAATACCGCCAGGCGCAGGGATTTGATAGTTTTCTTGATGGTAAGAGTGGCATTACTGACGGTGTGGTATTCCGTCTAGCTACAGAGTCAGATATACAGAGCAGTCAGCTGCTTGATATGACACCATCAAGTGCTTGGTTTGATATGGATGATGCTGCGCTGCTAGCAGGCAACAGCTACAGTGATTCTGATGCCGGGGTTACTATTACTACCGAATGGGCAGATAGTTCAGGTGCCAGTGTTAATGTCAGCTATTCAGGACTGAGCTGTATTAGGGCAAACCCTGTATTATCGCTATCGCCTAACGAAAGTGCCTGGGTTGTTGCGGGCACTGCTGTTATGTACAGCGCAACTGTGACCAGCAATGACAGTGCTGAATGTTCTGCATCAAATTACGATATTACGGCGGCCGTACCGAGTGGTTGGGTTAGCAGTAACCAAAGTTTAAACTTAGCGCCTGGTGTGAGTGGCACAGTAATCCTTAATGTCGCGTCAGCAGATACTGCTGCCGATGGCTTTTACGATCTGACTATTCGTGCTGAAAACAGTAGCGACAGTAACTATAGCAGCAGTGGTATGGTCAGTTATGTGGTTGATACGCCAGCTCCGGCCTGTGTCGTTGCTAATCCGCTGTTATCATTAATTAACAGCCAAGGTGGCGAGGTAACCGCAGGTAACACTGTGACTTATACAGCTACGCTAACCAATCAAAATAGTGGTAGTTGTGCTGTTGCTGATTTTAACATTGCGGCCAGTGTTCCTGCAGGTTGGAGTGCCGACAGCAGCACTGTCACCTTGACTCCTGGTGATACAGCGTCAGTCAACCTTAACGTAACCTCGGCGAGCATTGCTGCTGATGGAGAGTATCCTATTGGCATTAATGCATTTAACACGGCAGATATCCGCTATAGCAGCAATATTATGGCGAGTTATACTGTGCTAGCACCAGCACCTATTTGCGTGGCCGCCGCCCCTCTATTGACACTGTCAGCCAGTGCGGGTAATGTGATTGCCGGCAGCACGGTCAATTACAGCGCCACAGTAACCAACCAGGATAGCAGTGATTGTGCTACCACAGACTTTGCTGTATCTGCCGACGTTCCGGCGGGCTGGAGTGCCAGCAACCCAAGTGTTAATTTGGCACCGGGCGCGAGCAGTACAGTCACTTTAAGCGTCACCTCAAACAGCACAGCCACTGATGATGTCTATAACATCGCCATTCATGTCGAAAATGCAGCGAACAGCAGTTATAGCAACAGTGCTATGGTGAGCTATGCGATTTCGACACCAGTCAAAATCAATACTGCACCTGTTGCGGTAGCAGATAGCGTTGTCTTACCGGCGAAAGAGGCTCTAGTCATTAATGTACTTGGCAATGATTGGGATCCGGACGGCGACAGCCTGAGCATCAGCGCGGTAAGCCAGGGCGCCAAGGGCAGTGTACAGATCACCGCCGACGGCCGCCTGATTTACACCCCGGTTAAGAGCTTTAAGAGCAGCGACAGCTTTAGCTATACCATCAGTGACGGCGATAAAACCGCCACTGCCACGGTGAGTGTCAGCCTGTCCACTTCTTCTGACGAGAGTAGCAAACCCAATAAGGGCAAGGCCAACAAGTAAACGGTTATCCGCCGTAATGGC
>JABXKR010000074.1 GCA_013619145.1 Psychromonas sp.
GAATGTTGCGCCATAAGGAACGAAACCTTTATGCAGTGTAATACCGTTAACTATTGCCGACATAGCAAACTCACGTACACCGTAATGCAGGTAGTTACCAGATGCATCATCAGCAGAGATTGCTTTAGTACCGGACCACATAGTTAAGTTAGATGGTGCTAAATCCGCAGAGCCGCCTAGCAGCTCTGGTAACATTGGCGCAAATGCTTCGATACAGTTTTGTGATGCTTTACGTGTTGCGATATTAGCAGAATCGGCTTGTAAATCAGCAATGTACTGAGTTGATTTTTCTGCCCATTCAGCAGGTAGTTCATCGTTAGTACGACGTTTATATTCAGCAGCGAGTTCTGGGAAGGCAGATGCATAAGCAGCAAATTTCTCATCCCAAGATTTTTCAACTGTTTGACCCTGATCGACGTTATCCCAACCCGCGTAGATATCAGCGGGGATTTCAAAATCACCGTAGTTCCAGCCTAATGCTTTACGTGTTGCGATAATTTCATCAGCACCTAGTGGTGCACCGTGACAGTCGTGTGTGCCTTGCTTAGCTGGAGAGCCAAAACCGATAATTGTTTTACAACAGATCATCGTCGGTTTAGTTGTTTCAGCTTTTGCAGCGATAATTGCCGCTTTAATCTCTTCACTGTTATGACCGTCAACAGAAATCACATGCCAACCGTATGCTTCGAAACGTTGTTGTGTATTATCTGTAAACCAACCTTCAACTTCACCGTCGATTGAGATGCCGTTGTCATCCCAGAATGCAATCAGTTTGCCCAGACCTAATGTGCCAGCTAGTGAACATGCTTCATGCGAGATACCTTCCATTAGACAACCATCGCCTAAGAAAGTGTAAGTGTAATGGTCAACAATATCGTGACCTTCACGGTTAAACTGCGCCGCTAATGATTTTTCAGCAATAGCCATACCAACAGCGTTAGTAACACCTTGGCCTAATGGGCCAGTAGTTGTTTCAATACCTGGCGTATAGCCGAGTTCCGGGTGACCGGGTGTTTTAGAGTGCAGTTGACGGAAAGACTTGATATCGTCAATTGACAGATCGTAGCCTGTTAAATGTAAGAGAGAATAGATCAGCATTGAACCATGACCATTCGACAGAACAAAACGGTCGCGATCAGCCCATTTCGGGTTAGTCGGGTTATGCTTTAAGAAATCACGCCAAAGAACTTCAGCGATATCCGCCATCCCCATTGGTGCTCCAGGGTGACCTGAATTTGATTTTTGAATGGCATCCATACTAAGGGCACGAATTGCGTTTGCTAGCTCTTGACGAGAAGGCATCTATTTCTCCTATTTAGGTTAAGTTATTTATTAACAGCTACTTACGATAAGAAGCTGCTGATATATTGTTGGAATACTAGTCCGCCTACATACACGCCTGCAATGCCCATAATTCCTGGTAAAACAGGTGGAGCTGGTAAAGGTAACTTTAAAAAAGAGAAAAGCAGACCAACGATAAGTCCTGCGAATAAAGCCATTAAAATTTCTTGCATTTTGAACCTCAGTTAATTGAATAATCGAAAGTAGTTTATTTATTCAGCAGTCGATAAAATGCGATCTAGATCGCTATAATTATTATTGTTAGCATCGTTTTTGTCGGGTTAACAAAATGTGTTGTTTACAAAGGTGTGATTTTATTTGACGGGAAACTAAAAGTTTTACCCAAGGGTTATCATCGTGTTTTTAGAAAAGCGAGAAATTAGAGTGTGTTGCAAGAGAAAATAAATTATGTGTGAGTAAGTTACGGTATTTTGCTTATGCTGGATGTTTTTGATCTGTATTCGCTGCTTTTAATGGTAATTTAAAACAATTTGCTTATAAATTGCCGTTAATAACGAGCCCCTTTATTAAACATTGCAAATAAATTATGGGACTCGTCAATATTAATATTTACTTTTGCAGATACAAGTAAATGAATTATTTGCAGTTTATAATTCAGCCCCTAAAAATGCATGGGGTAATAACTCGGCAATAGTGAACATTTCCACATCAGTTTCAGAAGCATAACAGTAAACCATAGCGTCATTAGCAGACTGCTCTGCTATTACTTGTCGGCATGATCCGCAAGGATAAGCTTTAACCAATAGCTTTTCTGAGTTGCGGCCTAGTACATGAACTTCTTTAATATCACCTATTTTTGCGCCTTCAGTCACAGCAGTCTGGAGAGCATTTCGTTCTGCACAATTAGTTGTCGGGTAGGCGGCAGATTCGACATTAACCCCTTTATAGACTTTATTGTCCTCTGTAACAACAATCGCTGCTACATTAAAACCAGAGTAGGGTGCTGATGACATATCCAGCAGAGTATTCAGTTGAGTGAAATAGTTCATTTTACAGTCTCTTTATATAGGTGTGAGGATCGCTTTCTGATTGTTTAACAAAGCCCATCTTCTCAAGGTAAAAACAATGTTCTTCATTGTCTGCGATTGCTTTTAATGTATCGATTCCTTTGTTTTTAATAAACTCAGGGTGGGTATTGTAATAATAACTGCCAAGTTTAAAGTCCCTGTATCTCGGGATGACATAATCGAGCATAATAAGAAAAACACCATCGCTTTCTTTTACGCCTGCAAGCACGCCGGCAATATTATTATCGCGTAACATATAAAATGAGGTGTCGGCTTCTTTTAATTTATCCAGTGAGACTTGTTTTTCAATCTCTTGTTGGTTAACGGCGATAAAATGCTGGAAGTATTCTGAAGCTGTTGAAGCTGAAATTATTTTAAACTCTTCTTTGGTGCGATACATCTGGAACAGGTAATATACATTGATACAGGCAATACTTAGATTCACAAAAACAGTCGGGATAGAATCAGTTAAGTAAGCAAAGCTTGCAAAAAGTATGCAACCTATAAAATTAATCACCCTTAGTTTGACGATTGAAGACATAAGAAAGGAGACTAAAACAACAAGTGAAGCTAAATAGCCAAACCACTCAACCCAATATAATTCCATAATAACTCCTTAATATTTTGTTAGACAAACTCAAGTGTTATTTTGAACACTTGAGTTTAATGATTAACTTACAGGTTTAGGAAATATCTTGTAAACGTATACGACGGTAAACTTGTGTTTCAGATTCAGGTTTATCTGTTCCACAAATAATGGCACGTTGAATAGCACGCTCAGCTTCCGTGAACTGCTCTTCAGTGCGTGCATGTATCATTGCTAGTGGTTTATCGCTGTCAATTTGATCGCCAATTGAAACAAACTGGTTTAGGCCAACTGCATAATCAATACTGTCAGTTGATTTCATTCTGCCGCCGCCCATATTAACCACTGCCATACCTATTGAGCGAGTATCCATTGACTGCACGAAACCAGACTGCTGCGCATAAACAGGACGGATAATTTCAGTTGTTTCCAGGTACTTATCGTAATTTTCAACAAAATCTGCCGGACCGCCTAATGCAGTAACCATTTTGCCGAAGACTTCAGCCGCTTTACCGTTATCCAGCACTGCCTGCAGTTTTACTTTTGCTTCTGCATCATCTTTTGCAAGGCCGCTTAATACCAGCATTTCAGCACATAATGCCATTGTTACTTCATGTAAACGCGGGTTTACATATTCACCCGTCAGAAATTGTACTGCTTCACGTACTTCAATCGCATTACCTGCACTGCTTGCCAGTACCTGATTCATATTGGTCAGTAGGGCGGTGGTTTTACAACCGGCACCATTGGCAACACCTACAATGCTTTTTGCTAAATCTTCTGATGATTCATAAGTCGGCATAAATGCGCCGCTGCCAGCTTTAACATCCATTACCAGTGATTCTAGACCAGATGCCAGTTTTTTCGATAAAATGGATGCTGTGATCAGCGGAATTGATTCAACGGTTGCGGTAATATCGCGTGTTGCGTAAAAACGTTTATCGGCAGGAGCTAACTCACCTGTCTGTGCAATAATTGCAACGCCGACATCTTTTACAATTTTACGGAAATGTTCAGCACTATCCGGTGTGGTTTTATAACCAGGAATGGCATCTAATTTATCTAATGTGCCACCTGTATGCCCTAGGCCTCGACCTGAAATCATAGGCACATAACCACCACAAGCGGCTACCATAGGGCCTAACATTAAAGAGGTAACATCACCGACACCGCCTGTTGAGTGCTTGTCTACAATCGGTCCGTCTAGATTAAGCGACTGCCAGTCTAATACCTGTCCTGAGTCACGCATTGCCGAAACCAGCAGAACACGCTCATCCATGGTCATATCCTGGAAATAGATTGCCATTGCAAATGCTGCAATTTGACTTTCAGTTACTGAGTTGTTGGTGATTCCTTTGATAAAAAAATCAATTTCTTGCTTGGTTAGGACTTTGCCATCGCGTTTATTACGAATAATTTCTTGTGGAAGTAAGATCATTTCTTCGGGCTCCAGTTATACCAATTCAATTAATTAAGTTCCCGCTCGATAGGGAACTTAAGTAATAAAATTACGCTAAGAGCCAAACTACTTGCCATAGGCAGCAAGCAGTTTGGATTAAGTTCTTTTATTTAGAACTTGTAAGTTGCAGCTACGTAGTGGCTGAAACCAGTTGATTCTGCTGAACCACCCCAAGATACGCCGTCTTCAATACCATAAACATCGTAGTATGCTTTCAGGCCGTAACCTAGAGCAAAACGATCTGAATGCCAGTAGATACCGTTAAACATTACGCCGCCGTTGCTTGCAGAAGAGTACTCCTCTTTCATACTAAACTGGTAATCAATGTAACCCTGGTAAGAGATAAATGAATCGTTTTCAAAGAAGAAGAAAGGTTTAAACCAGTTAGTTGATACCTGGTAACCGTTCCAGTCTTTTACATTTGAATCGTAATTACCGTATAGGTTTAAGCCAATTTTACCTAACCAAGGTACCATAACATCAGAGCCTAGACCGATTTTCTGTTGGTTTACTCCGAAAGTATTTGCGCCAGTAGTAACACCATCCCAAGTAAATTCAGAGGCAATGTATAGTTCTTTAACTGGGCCAAAAGAAAGATCTTTACCAGTTACCGCATCTAAAGACATACGAGGTGCAAATTTCATAAATATTTTTGCATCATTACCCGTAGCTTTATCGCTTTTTGAGTCACTTGTTAGGTTAAAAACATCAACGTATCCGTAAAGATCGAAGATTCCCGAGCGGCCGCCGAATTCCATTTCCAGGTAATCGTGGGTGTTTTCAGCAGCACCTTCTGAGCGAGGCATTTCGTCAACTGAATACATTAAGTTGAACTGCACCCATTTGTAATCGCCTTTATGAATATCGCCATCACTGTAATCAGCAGCGAAAGCAGAAGTAGACGATAAAGCTAGTACGCTAAGCGCTAAAAGAGACTTTTTCATAGTTATTTCCTTATTTAAGTTTAATAAATAATCATCATCAATGATGTTATTTGTTTTATGTATTACGTTAGTAATTTTCCAATCTAACCAAGGCGCTTTAAAGTGCTTTACACACTTTCAGCCACCTTGGCTATAAAGTTGTTGCTCTGTTACTCTGCTACAACCGAATCTAGTGCAATGATTATCATTTCATTGAAACTGTTTTGTCTTTCATCAGAAGTTGTTTTTTCACCTGTACGGATATGATCTGATACAGTTAAAATACATAGAGCTTTAGCCCCTTCTTCTGCTGCAACTGCAAATAAACCTGCAGCTTCCATCTCTACACCAAGAATGTTGTATTTTTCTAATGTATCAAACACTTCTGGCTCTGGTGTGTAGAAGGTATCTGCTGAGAAGATGTTACCGACTTTAGCTTCGATACCGTGTGCTCGAGCTGAGTTTACTGCTTTCTCTAGTAGCCCGTAATCAGCGATTGCTGCATAGTCATGTCCAGCAAAGCGGATACGGTTTGCTTTCGAGTCTGTTGAAGCACCCATCCCGATAACAACATCAAGAAGCTTAATATCACGGCTAACAGCTCCACAGCTGCCAACACGAATAAGGTTTTTTACGCCATATTCACGGATAAGTTCAGTTGCATAGATAGAGCAAGATGGGATACCCATGCCACTGCCCATTACTGAAATGCGTTTACCTTTGTAAGTGCCGGTAAAACCAAACATGTTGCGCACATCTGTAACTTGTACAGCATCTTCTAAAAAGGTTTCTGCAATATATTTAGCACGTAAAGGGTCGCCAGGTAGCAAAACTGTTTCTGCAAAAGCGCCGTCTACGGCATTAATATGAGGTGTTGCCATTGTTTTTTTCTCCATTTATTTAGTATTAAGTCGTCAAAAGCATACTTATGAAGACTTAAGTCACTGGAGGATGAGAGAATGCTCATCTCCAGTGTATTTTGCTATAGCAAGAGCTATAAATTAGTTAAAAATACTTGTACCGTAGTCAAGTTTAGGTAAACCGTGGTGCTCGGCGATGGTCTGACCGATATCTGCGAAGGTATCGCGTAGGCCGACAGGACCGGCTTTAACTGATTTGCCGTAGACAATTACCGGGATATGTTCACGGGTATGATCGGTGCCGTCCCAGGTAGGATCACAACCGTGATCGGCAGTGATGATAAGAAGATCTTCATCATCCAGCTCTGCAAGTATTTCCGGTAAACGTTTATCAAAGTATTCCAGAGCAGCCGCATAACCGGAAACATCACGACGATGTCCGAAATCAGCATCAAAGTTTACAAAGTTAGTGAAGATAATACTTTGATCTCCCGCTTTTTTGAATTCATCTAAACTTGCATCAAACAGTGCTTCAAGCCCGTTTGCTTTGGTCGCTTTAGTAATACCCTGGGCAGCAAAGATATCTGAAATTTTACCGATACTTACTACTTCACCACCTGACTCTTTCATTTTATCAAGTAGTGTTGGTGCCGGCGGGACAACCGAATAATCATGACGGTTGCCGGTACGTGCAAAGTTACTGCTTTCTGTACCGTCGAACGGACGGGCGATAACACGGCCGATATGGTATTCATCAACCAGTTCACGTGCAATTGCACATAATTCATAAAGGCGCTCAAGACCGAAGCTTTCTTCATGACAGGCAATCTGGAAAACACTGTCAGCAGAGGTATAAAAGATAGGTTTGCCGGTTTTAATATGTTCTTCACCAAGCTCTTCAAGAATGATTGTGCCCGATGAATGGCAGTTACCCAGGTAACCCGGTAAATCTGCACGTTTAACTAATTCATCAAGTAGTTCCTGAGGGAAGCTGTCTTGTTTTTTCTTAAAGTATCCCCAGTCAAATAATACAGGTACACCGGTGATTTCCCAGTGACCGCTTGACGTGTCTTTTGCTGTTGATATCTCTTTTGCATAACCGTAAGCCGCTTCAGGTTCAACAGATTTATCTAAACCTGCTGGAAAACAACCTGAGCTTTCATCACAAGCTCGGCCAAGACCAAGTTTGTTCATATTCGGGATAGTCAGTGGACCTTGACGTCCGTTGTCTGCTTGACCATTCGCGCACAGTTTAGCTATATGACCTAGCGTATTTGCACCGACATCATTGAATTGGCTGCCGTCTGCTCGTGAACCAGTGAACTGGTCTGCATCTGCTGATGAACCGACTCCAAAAGAATCAAGTAGTAAGATAACTGTGCGTTTCATTAGTAAGCTCCTTTTTCCACTGTTTTATCTGTTAAGTTTAATTCAGTTAACAGGCCTGTTAGCAGGCTTGATGCACCGAAACGGAAATGATCGATATTTACCCAGTCTTCACCCATGATGTCACGGGCAAGCTGCATGTAGTCATTGGCTGCTTGTGCGTCTTTAACACCGCCGGCCGCTTTAAAACCAACATCAAGCCCAGACTCTTTAATCGCTTCCAGCATAACTTTGGTTGCTTCTAAAGTGGCATTAACAGGTACTTTACCTGTTGATGTTTTAATAAAATCAGCGCCTGCATTAATACAGATCAGACTTGCTTGTTTAATTAGTTCAGGGGTCTGTAATACGCCTGATTCGATAATAACTTTCAGTGTTACTTTGTCACCGCAGATTTCGCGGCATGCTTTGATCATGGTTGCGCCAATCTCGCTGTTACCCGACATTAATGCACGATAAGGAAAAACCACATCAACTTCATCTGCGCCGTAGGCAACAGCAGCACGGGTTTCAGCTAGAGCGATCTCTAAGTCATCATTACCGTGTGGGAAATTTGTAACCGTCGCAATTTTAATATGCGCGGTATTTTGTTTAGCTAATGCTTTTCGAGCAATCGGAATAAAACGAGGGTAGATACATACAGCAGCTGTATCACCGGCTGCTGTGTGAGCATCTGCACATAACTGAATCACTTTTTGATTAGTATCATCGTCATTTAAGGTTGTTAGATCCATTAACTGGATACCTTGGCGAGATGCTAGTTGTAAATCACTCATTATTTAATTCCTTTGATTTTCTTTAGTAAGAGATCCAAGCAGCTCAGAACTTGTTTCCAAGCGCTTGGGGTTATACCAATCACAGTAAATAGACGTTCATTTAATGTAACCCAGTAAACTACCTACTTGCATCGCTTCAGACCATGGAACACCGATTAGGAACGCGATTGGTGCGAATACGTAACCTAAGATTACTTGTAGCGTTAATGCATCGAAACCAAACACACCACCAGCAGCACCTAAGATTGTGTTAATTAGAGCGATTAGGGCGATGAAAGCGATTAACATACCACCAACGTTCATTGCTAAGTGAAGACCATCGGATGCACCTGCTGCCGCAGCATCAATTACATTTACCGGTTTACCAGCAGCATCTGCAGCTACTTCGTCGTCTGTTAAATGGTCCATCTCATCTTTTGGTGTCTCTGTTTCAGGCTCTAATAATTTAGCCATCAATAGACCACCAGGTGCCGCCATAAATGATGCCGCAATAAGGTAATCAAGACTAACACCTAAAGATGCATAACCTGCTAGTACCGCACCAGCAACTGAT
>JABXKR010000079.1 GCA_013619145.1 Psychromonas sp.
CTTATTTATGAAGTACATCCGTGTACTTCATTGCTACGCAACTGGCTAAAGCCATTCAAATATGTTCCATACATATTTGTCCGCGTTGAAAAATGCTCATTTAAACGGCTAAACTGCGCTTTTTCGCCTTGAACTCAGCATAAATGGCTTAGCCCTGAGCATTTACAGTCTTATTTAATAAAAACACTTTAAATTATAAGGTGCTGAGTTCACTTTTTTTTACAAACTAAATGAAGCGGAGATTAAATCAAAATGAACAATATATTCGATGCAATACCAAAAGATTTAAGTGCAGAGCTGTTTGAAAATCTTGTTGAAAACAAAAACGTAAAAATTGAGCGAATCATATCAAAAGGCCATAGCTCACCTGAGTCAGGTTGGTATGAGCAAGCAGACAATGAATGGGTGATGGTTTTAAAGGGGGGAGCGATAATCACATTTGACGACGGATCATCTTTCACTTTAAAAGAGGGGGATTACCTGGAAATAAACTCTTTTCAGAAACACAAAGTAAGCTGGACTGAGCCTGATATAGAGACAATATGGTTGGCAGTTCATTATTAAATAAAGCAGATAACAAGCGTTAAGATACGCCATAATTTAAGCTGGTGCGAAAGGCTGGACCGCCATATATATTTTGGACAATGCTATTTCGCTTGAGTGAGGAGCTATTAATTCATGATATAAGCTGCTGTCTGCTATTTGTGTCTATTTATGCTGTGGTTTGTCTCTCCTGGGTGTGCTAGGATCTGTCGCCGTTTATTAGCCTGATAGAAGGTTTGCTAATAAACGATCAAATATCCCTTAAGACGGATCCGCCTAAGCTGTGTATCCGTTGTTGCCAAACAGCGAGAGCAGAAAATGAAGTTTCCAGGTCAGCGAAAGTCAAAACATTATTTCCCAGTAAAAAATCGTGACCCATTATTGGCACAACTTAACCCGCAGCCTCAACGTTCTTCAACTTATGTAACTGGTATTGATCAGACCTTAGTCGATATTGAAGCAAAAGTCCTCGATGAGCTTCTTGTGCGATATCAGTTGCCTAAAGGTAATTCGACACTTATTAATGATGAGATGGCTCATGCACTCTATTCTGAATTAAAAAGCGAGCAATTGATCAGTGATGAGTTTGCTGGTGGAACGATTGGTAATACAGTCCACAACTACTCTATTCTTGCCGATGACAGATCTGTTTTATTTGGCGTGATGAGTAATAATATCGATGTGGGAAGTTATGCCTATCGCTACCTTTGTAATACCTCTTCAAAAGTAGATCTAAACTTCCTGCAGCCGGTGGAAGGAGCAATAGGGCGCTGTTTTACGCTGATCTCTAAATGTGGTGAACGTACGTTTGCGATCAGCAAAGGTGCAATGGATAAACTAAGCCCTGAATATATCGATAAAGATGTTATTCAAGGGGCATCCGCACTGATCTTAACCGCCTATTTGATGCGGGCTAGTGAAGGCGATCAAATCACCGAAGCTGCACTTAAAGCAATACAATATGCCAAAGAGGCAGAAGTGCCTGTTGTGCTGACTTTAGGCACTCGCTTCTTGATTGAGGGTGATCCAGACTGGTGGAAGAGTTTCATCAAAGAGAATGTCACTATATTGGCAATGAATGAAGATGAAGGTGAAGCATTAACCGGCTTAACAGATCCTTTATTGGCCAGTGAAGCTGCGCTTGAACTCTGTGATATGGTATTAACCACTGCAGGTCCGCTAGGCCTTTATACGGCAGGCTACACCGAAGATTCTCAGAAGAGAGAAACCAGTCACACCCTATTACCTGGTATGATTCCTGAATTTAATCGTTATGAGTTCTCTCGTCCTAAACTAAAAAGTGCCTGCGATACACCCGTTAAAGTGTATGCCCATATCTCTCCCTATATGGGCGGCCCAGAGAAAATCCGTAATACTAATGGCGCGGGTGACGGTGCATTATCTGCATTGTTACATGATCTGGCATCGAATACCTTCCATAAAGATAATGTACCTGGTTCAAGTAAACACAGGAATGATGGTTTGTGTTATTCCTCTTTTTCTCAAATATGTAAATATGCGAATCGTGTCGCTTATGAAGTGTTAGCGCAACACAGCCCGCGTCTTTCCCGTGGTCTGCCTGAGCGGGAAGATAGTTTAGAAGAGGCGTATTGGGAGCGCTAATAAGCAGACTTGCCAGATAGATATTGGTTTGTACAAAATGCAACAGATATAGAGATTCGGGATTATTTGCAATATCTTAGCTGATTGATACTTTATTACATTTTTCACAAATGTTCGCTAATTAGAGATAATCGCTTTATTCGCTCAGTAAACGAAATGAGTAGCAGTTGCAACATATGTTGTAATTGCATTAATCCCGATGCGCCCATTGGTAGATCGCATATATTTAAAAGTGAAAAAATGGTTGTTTTTACGACGAACTTTTGATTTAGAAGAAAAGTTACTTTGGTGGTATAGGGAACAGAATGACAAATAAAGTAAAGCGGCAGCGTTTTTCAAAAAACGAATGGCTTGAAGCCGGATTGAAAATGTTGGCAGCTCAGGGAGTGGACAAGCTCACGATAGGTAGTTTGTCGCGTACCGTCGGTGTCGCTAAGACCAGTTTTTACTGGCACTTTAAAGACAGACAGGATCTGCTGGATCATATGCTCGAATATTGGGTATCCGCGTTTAACACTGTGTTGACGGACAAGCCGGAACTGATTGCGCTTGCCCCCAGACAACGCTTGCAGGCTATTACAGATACAGTTATCGGGCAAGAATTAGTAAAATATGAGTTAGCCATCCGCGCTTGGGGCAGCCATGACAAATCAGCCCAAGTCGTGTTCGACAGTATGCACTGCCGACGAATGGCCGTTATTAAACAGGCATTTGCCGGTGCGGGCTTTGATGAGCTTGAGCAGGAAAACCGGGCCCAGGTTTTTAACTGCTACCTTAACTGGGGTAATGTAATGCAGGGTGATGCTCTGGCATATAAACAAATTATTAACGATTTGATTCCTCTGCTGCTGAGAAATTAGCCCGAAGCTGTTAATCTGCCGTCTCTTGTGCAGTAAGCTCAAGGAGCTGGCCTTGCTTTTTGCTATAAATGCCAAAAAACAAGTTCAGCTCCAGAAGATGAAATTGCAATACGTTTAAGTTGCAGTTAATCCCACAAAACCGCTCTAAAATGTTTTCTGCATACCGACTGATAGCTTTCATTACCACCAATCTCTACCTGCTGACCTTCCCGTATCGGATTACCCTGATCATCAAGGCGTAAAATCATATTTGCTTTACGGCCGCAATGGCAGATGGTTTTAAGCTCAACGAGTTTATCGGCCCAAGCGAGCAGGTAGTGACTGCCGCTAAACAACTCACCTTGGAAATCATTTTTAATGCCGTAACACAATACGGGAATATTTAAATTATCAACCACATGAGTCAACTGCTGTACCTGTTCTTTACTTAAAAATTGCGACTCATCAATTAAAATACAATGCTGTTGTTGCTCTTTGTGAGCGGCTTCGATCATGGTCGCTAAATTATCGTTACTGGAAAAAACTTGCGCATCGCACTCAATACCGATTCTGGAAGAGATTTTACCAACGCCGGCACGATCATCAATGGATGCGGTCAAAACGAAGGTGTTCATACCCCGCTCGCGGTAGTTGTAAGATGACTGTAAAAGAGAAGTGGATTTACCGGCATTCATTGCCGAATAATAGAAATAGAGTTGTGCCAAAACGAGGCTCCTTAACTGTCATGTGTCGTCATAAAAAAAGCCGTCATATCGTTTGATATTACGGCTTTCTAATAGCTGATGGAGTAGATGCAGAGCTTGTAATCCATTAACTATTTTAATATTTAGAGTGTCGAAATTTTTATGCGCCTATTCTAACATTTTGTGTGGTTTTGTGTAGCCGTTTGAAAAATATCAGGCTCGGCGTTGTGTGTAGCTCATATTTACCTATTGTGCTGCTGATTGTGATATTAACTTTTACGCTTAATAAGTGACTGCCTTTTTCAAGCTTTAAAAGGTATTGCCTTGTGAGGATGATTGTTTGAGCTTATATTGATATAACCAATCAAAATGAATTTGATTTAAAAAATAATATATGACGTATATAAAGGGCAATGATACAGGGAGGTAAGATGAAATGGTTTCAAAAAAAATAATACACGATTTTCTCAATATTTTACCTGCTGTATTGTACGAATATGTCCTTTACAAAGATGGAAGCAGTGAGTTTCTCTATATGAGTCCATCTGCAGAAGAGATCTTGGGCCATTCTCCAGATTATTTTGTTGAAGACGCGAACCGCTTGTGGGAGATAGTTCATCCCGATGATATCAATCGTCTCCACGATGAGGATCTGGAGGCAAGCCGGAAAAATGAGTTTTTTGTTTCGGAAGTCAGGATATTCCTACCTTCCGGTGAAGAAACTTGGATTCAGATCTCCTCTAAACCAACCTCTGAAAAGAAAAATAACGCTGTTATCTGGAGTGGTTACATTATTGTAATTACGCGTATAAAACAGATCGAACAGGAGTTGCTTAAGGCCAATCGGAAATTAAAATCACTTTCGGTAACGGACGGCTTAACCGGACTTGCCAACCGCCGTCACTTTGATGAGACACTAGATAACGAATGGGCACGCTTTGAACGAACGGCAAAGCCATTTGCACTAATCTTACTCGATGTTGACTATTTCAAGGAGTATAACGATCAATATGGACATCAGATGGGAGATAGTTGTTTAAAAAGCATTGCTACTATTCTGAAAAAAGCAACCCGCCGAGCGGGGGACCTTGCTGCCAGATATGGCGGAGAAGAATTTATTATTATCGCTTTTGATACAAAAATAGCGGATGCACTGCAAATGGCTGAACAAATCCGTCAATCTGTCGAATCTCTTAATATTAAAAATGAGCACACCTTGTTCGCTAAGCTGACAGTTAGTATTGGTGTTTCCGCCACCTCGAACAACGAGTACCCGGATCAAGCACATTTTCTAAAAGCAGCTGATATAGCGCTTTATCAGGCCAAAAATGAGCGGCGAAATTGTGTGCGCATCGCAGGCGAGCTTAAGTAGTTACTGCAGAGTAAGCTAAAATAAAGAATGGAGATAAAAAGCAAACAGCTCCACTTTCTTTTAACTCATAAAAATGTTTTAACTTCGCCTCATTTCTATGTTTAATCTGCAACAAGAAGCTTGAAACAAGCCAATACTAAGCTTCTAAAAATATTCAGCTAGGCGCTCCTTGCCAGCATGGTTCGTTGAGCTATATTAATGCTATATATCAAAACGAGTTTATTTTCTGCCGCAGCGCGGCTTCGTTCAATAAGTCAACGCAACGGCCGGCAAACAGGTGTTATTGTTTAAAGCGATAGTGCTCCTGTCATTATACTATGAGGTGAATTATGAAGATCTTCAATAATCCGTATTCTGCTGCTCTGTTAACTGTTTTAACAAGTGCTTTATTAGCAATTAGTGCGCAATCACAAGAAATTCCAATACGAGGTCCTATGGCATTCGTCACCTTTGACATAAACAGTAATGGTTTAGTGAGTGAGGAAGAGTTCAACCAGATGCGTGCAGAGCGCATGTCAGCAAGAGCGGCTGAAGGTAGACAGATGCGCGGAGCCGCTACTGCACCCGCTTTTTCTGAATTCGATACAAATGCGGATGGACAATTAACCCCCAATGAATTTTATTTAGGGCAACAGGCACAAATGGAAAAACGTGCAGGGATGGGGATGGGGAAAGGTCGCGGAATGGGTCAAGGTATGGGTATGGGATATAATATGCCGACCTTTTCTGAATATGATTTGAATGGAGATGGAATAGTAGTTGAGAGTGAATTTGATAAAGCGCGCAGTAACAGGATAGGTGAAATGGAAAAGATGGGCTATCAGATGAGAAACCTTGCTAATGCGCCTTCGTTTGCCGATATTGATGTAAATGGAGATGGAGAAATTAGCTCAGAAGAATTTACTGAACATCAGTTATTGCGTCGCCAGCAAAGGGCGCAATAAACATAAAATGTTATTCGTAGAATAGTTTTTGCTCTAATTGTACGAACAAGCACCTAACCTATTCGGTTAAATAAAGCTGCCTGCATTTTTTGTTTAAAAAAGCTAATCAAGCAAATTAAAGAAGATAGATTTCTGGTTACGAATACAGATTTTGCATCTGTGTTTTCTAGTGCTGTTTTTGGTTTTAGTGTTAGGTTTTTTGGTCCTAAAAACAGAAACAGCCCTCTTTTATTATTTGCAGTGAAAGCTGCTATATCTGTAAATTACCGTTTAACTTTTTAATTAATAACAATAAATCCATGCCTACAGAAAAAACAAAACTAAAAAGCATTTGCACAGGCTATTTATTGTTATTAACTACTACAGCTGCTGCCTCTCAATATATCAATATCTACTATAATTAAAAGCGTCTGACAGAGGTTATTCTACACTCAAAGAGCGGCAAACATTCTACAAGCTTATTAGGTGATTATGTAATAGGAAATGAATGATGTTTAAAATTTTCTTTTTCCCTGTGACTCTTGCGCTTATCCTTTTGGCGATTGGCTATTCCACCTTTACTGGCGAAGTTGAGAGTATCAAGAAATCAACAAAATCTACTATTGAGATGCGTTTTACGCTTCTCAATAAATATATTCGTTTAATTTCGGCAAATAACGCAGCAATGCGTGACTCGATAGTAGATGCTTATTCTGATGTGAAGAGTGGCCGCTATAATAATGAATCTCTGTTAGACAGTGTCTCTTACTTTAAATCATTGGATCTCTACGGGCTGTCGCCACAAGCTTATCCTGAAATAGTCGAAAAACTTAACGGCACCTTGACTATACTCGGTAATGTCAAACTTTATGACCCAGATTTGCGGCGAGAGCTGAGTGCAGTCCTGATGAAAGATGGTGAGTTTGATATTTTAAGTGGGCAGGCTGAGCTGGCTGTCTGGACTTATTATTTATCAGCTAAGGGCTTTTTATACCTGTCGCCCAAACTCCCGATAGATGCATTTCAGTTCTTTCCTGAACTCTATAAAAAACCTTTCTGGACAGAAGTCACTCCCTCCTCTAACCCATCGGGCAGGCAGATTATCAGCTCGCTTTATGATGACAGGGCTGGTCAGGGGTTAATGATTACCATTTCTACTCCTGTAACAATCGATAAGCAGTTTTTGGGTGTTGTTTCGGTGGATATCGGTATTGAATATATGTCGTTTATTCTGAGTGTTGGTAATACAGTTGGCGCATCATTTGTACTGGATGAAAAAAAACTGTTGGTTGCAGCTAATCGCCCTGTATCGGTAGGCGAATTCCTGCCTTTCCCTGTGCTTGATAGTAACGCGCAATGGCTTGAAGTTAGCGACGGTTGGTTATATAGCGCGCCTATACGTGCAGATCAGTTGTACCTTGCACACCACTTGACAAATAGTGAACTGCTGATAAATGCCGCCAAATCATCCGCAGTTGCATGGCTTTTGCTGTTGTTAGGTGCCGTACTTGGTTTTTTTGCCATTTTTATGTACCAATCAGCCAGCAAAAATAGCTTATTGATGCTGCTTGATCCATTGACTCAGATCTATAACAAACGCGGGTTTTATACATTGATAAAACCGATATACTCCGGTCTACTGCGTTCGCCTAATTCTTTTGCCGTGCTGATGATTGATATTGACCACTTTAAAAGTATCAATGATAGATACGGCCATGCTGCTGGCGACGGCGTTATTGAATCGATCGCAAAAACAATAACGCGTACTAATAGAAAATCTTCGCTCTGTAGTCGCTGGGGAGGTGTGGCGTTTCTGGTGTTTTGTCAGGAAGCGACACCTGAGACCGCTCAACTTTTGGCGAAGAGAGTTAACCAAGCCGTAGAGAAACAGAAACATGGTAGCAGTAAATTGGATGTAACCGTAAGCATTGGCGTGTGTGTAAGCCGGGCGACTGATGATATCGATACGATTATCGAACAAGCCGAACAGGCATTATATAAAGCCAAGGAGGGGGGGAGAAACCAAGTGTTCTTGCGCAATTCGCTGTAATCTAAGGTGTTGAATCCTCTTTCACCAAGATGCCAGCTAAAACTCTGTCGAAAAGAGCGGTTAGTTGTACATTACGCTTGCTGACTGCGGGCAATGCGATGCAGTCTTTGCAGCTCACAATTCATTATTGTAGTTAAAAGACGGGCGTTTAATTTATCGCTATGAAACGCCCTTTATAATATGAAAAGATTAAAGTACTTTCCAAAGCATCTGTTCACCAGCGCGAATTGGCACAACCTGATCG
>JABXKR010000083.1 GCA_013619145.1 Psychromonas sp.
AGTCAGATGTGTATAAGAGACAGGTGTTATCCAGTTTATTCTTAATCGAGTATCTTCGAGGTTGAAATTAAACTTGAGCTTTGTTGGGCCATCTAGTTTAAAGGTATTTGCTTGCGTTTGCAGTAAAGAAACCAGGAACATTGGATCAACGGAGGTGTTTTGTGTAAATAAAACAGTGCCGCCTTTAGCATGCGCCTCAAGACGTTTAATGCCTAATACAGCGCATTGCTGTTTAATCTTGGTAACTTCGATAAGATTTTTGGTGGAATCAGGTAATAAACCAAAGCGATCGATCAGTTCTACTTGCAGCTCTTTTAAAGAGTGGTGATCTTTACTGTTGGCAATACGTTTATACAATGATAAGCGCATATTAACATCATGAATATAATCATTTGGAATTAATGCGGGGATTCGTATTTCAACTTCAGACTGGCTTGCCAGAAGGTGTTCTAGTGTCGGCTCATGTCCATTTTGTAATGCCTTTACCGCTTGATCTAACATCTCCATATACAGGTTATAACCAATGCTGCTGATTTGTCCTGATTGTTCATCGCCTAAAAGTTCACCTGCACCGCGGATTTCTAAATCGTGTGTTGCCAGCGTAAAACCTGCGCCGAGGGTGTTTAAAGATGAAATTGCATCCAGGCGTTTTTTGGCATCCTTACTCATCAATTTAGGCGTCGGTGTTAAAAGGTAAGCATAAGCTTGGTGGTGTGAACGACCGACACGGCCTCGTAGTTGATGTAATTGTGCCAGACCTAAATGATCGGCGCGATTTATAATAATGGTATTGGCACTGGGAATATCAATGCCCGTTTCAATGATAGTGGTACAAACTAAAACATTCTGGCGCTGATGGTAAAAATCAGTCATGATCCGCTCTAGATGATGTTCATTCATCTGCCCATGGGCAACGGAGATTTTCGCTTGCGGTAATAAACTTTGTAGATCCTGCGCCGCTTTTTCTATGGTAGCAACATTATTGTGTAGAAAGTATACCTGTCCACCACGCATTATCTCACGGGTAATGGCATCACTGACAATCTGATCTGTTTTTTGCTCGACAAATGTTTTAACGGCCAAACGTTTGGCAGGGGGAGTGGCGATAATTGAAAGATCACGCATACCATGCATGGACATATTCAAGGTACGTGGAATGGGGGTTGCGGTTAATGTTAAAATATCAATCTGCGCTCGTAAGGCTTTAATTTTTTCTTTTTGGCGCACACCAAAACGGTGCTCTTCATCGATAATTAACAGGCCTAAATCAGAGAACTTAACATCTCCACTAAGTAGTTTATGAGTACCAATTAAGATATCAATCTTGCCTTGAATTGATTCGAGCAGGATCTGTTTTTGCTCTTTAGCTGTTTTAAAACGTGATAATACTTCAATTCGTACTGGCCAATTGGCGAATCGGTCTTTAAAGTTTTCATAATGCTGCTGTGCAAGCAGGGTTGTCGGCACAAGCAAGGCTACCTGCCTGGTATTATCTGTTGCTAAAAAGGCCGCGCGCATTGCCACTTCGGTTTTACCGAAACCTACATCTCCACAGACTAATCGGTCCATAGGTTGTGATGAGCACATATCAGATAATACCGCATTGATTGATAGGGCTTGATCATGTGTTTCTTCAAAGGGAAAGTCATTACTAAACAGGGCATAATTGCTTTTATTTAGCTGGTAGCGGTAACCTACTTTTGCTGCTCTTTGAGCATAAACGTCCAGTAACTCTGCGGCAACATCACGGACTTTTTCAGCCGCACGTTTTTTTGCTTTTTGCCATGTTTCTGTGCCCAGTTTATTAATCGGTGCATTTTCAACATCATGGCCACTGTAACGGCTAATTAGATGTAATGAGCTTACCGGTACATAAAGTTTATCACCCCGGAGATATTCTAATGTTACAAATTCAGTTAAGTTACCTGCTGTTTCGATGGTTTGCAGACCTAAATATCGCCCGACTCCGTGATCAATATGAACAACTGGCTGGCCAATTTTAAGTTCTTCTAGATTACGAAGGATATGCTCTGAGCTATAGTTCTCATCATTACTTTCTTTGCGGCGGCGTCGTTGTGTGACTTTAAAACCTAACAGTTCATTTTCAGTAATAAACGCCAAGTTTGCTTCATTTAAGATAAAACTATTTTCGACTTGGCTAATAGTAATACCTAATCGCTTTTTGCTTTTTGAAAATGAAGAGAGGTTTTCAAATTCGTTAAGTACGAGTTTTAATGGCGCAAGTAGTTCGAGTAATGACTCTTTTCTACCGGCCGATTCAACGCTGAATAAGATACGACCAGAGAAATTAGTGATAAAATTTTCAATGTGCGCCAGAGGTTGATTCTTTTTATGCTCAACTTGAATGTCAGTAACAGCAGAAATATCAAAATTTACTTTTCCTGCTTTTTCTTTGCTTAACGGTTCGCTGGTAAAGTAATAACGTGGCCATTGGTTTAATTTCTCGAAACACTGTTCATGGCGAAGGTATAATTCTGCCGGAGTTAATAATGGACGGAACAGATCAACACTGCGTTCGTTGTAACGTGTCTCTAAACTTTCCCAGAAATCTATGCTTGCCTGATTTATATCACCTACAACTGCCAATTTTGAATCCGGCGGCAGATAATCAAAGAGGGTAGCGGTTTGTTCAAAAAACAGTGGTAAATAGTACTCAATACCTGCAGGTAAATTAGATTGACTGATTTTATGGAAAATGGACTCATTGCTTGTGGACAATGGAGAGGTGAATTTATCACTAAATTTTATTTTAAAACGTTTTATCGCTTCACTGTCTGTTGCAAATTCATGTGCAGGTAATAATTTGATTTCATTTATTGCTTTTAAAGAGCGCTGGCTTTCACTATCAAAAGGGCGAATCGAGTCGATCTCATCATCAAAAAAGTCAATACGATAAGGTGTTTGGCTGCCCATGGGGTAAATATCTAATAATGAACCACGAGCACAGAATTCACCGTGTTCCATTACCTGCTCGACGGCATAATATCCAGCTTCTTCTAGATCAGCGCGTAATGACTGCAGTTCAATTTTTTGTTCATTTTTAATAATCAGGGTGTGCTGTTTTAAATAAGCGGGTGGCGCAAGACGTAATAACAGAGTACTGATAGGAACAATTAAGATACCTTGCTGCAAACTTGGCAATTTATATAGGGTTTCTATTCGTGTGGAGATAATATCCTGATGTGGTGAAAAATGATCGTAAGGTAGCGTTTCCCAATCTGGAAAGCTGACAATGTCGATATTATCTTCAACAAAAAATTCCAGTTCCTGGCGTAATTTTAAAGCGGTCGGAGTATCGTTAACAATTAATATCAGCGGTGAAGTTTGTTGCTTAGCACATTCGCTAATTGCTAATGCCTGGCTGCTGCCCTGTAAGTTAGCAAATAATAAACGGTCAGACTTACTTTTTAGTGCCGGAATAGATAAAAGTGGAGCTTGCTTCATTTTCTGTTCTTTTTAAAGTGATTGAGCGCGTTGTTCCGCACGAAGTTTTAATTGTTTGGATTGTATATGTAATGTAGTGCGAATCAACAGTTCTCTATCTTCTTCTCTTATCTGTTGGTAAGTTAATTCGATACCGTTTTCATTAATCGCACTTACATTTGCATAACAATAAATAGCCGCTGATTCTTCAGGTATAAAAATCTTTAAGCGTACGTTTTGATTGACCGAAAACTTACTGTCAATGCAATCAAAAAGGCAACAACCGGCACTAAATGCTGATGTCTGATAATGAAATTTGCTGTCATCCTGTTGGCTAAGTACATAAGTGAGCAGGGTATTTATTTTCTGATTCTGTGCCTGTAAATAACCCCATAATGCCTGTGTTGTTTCATTATTTAATTTTAGCGGGTGTAATGCATGAAAGTCTATTGCGGCAAGATCGCTTGCCATACGAAATGGTGCAGGTATCTGTCGCTCAAACTCTTGCAGATTAGGAATATTCTCACCGTCATTGAGTAACTCAACATTAATTGCAAGCTGATAGTTAACTAGAAAATATTCATTGCTGATCATGATGTTGCCTTTTTTTATGGACTCTGACATTTTTTACTGAGTTTTCAGTATCTTGATTTATAAAGATACATTAGAATGCTCACTAATCAATGTGCTATTACTATTTTCTATTCAGTTACGTAGAGTCTGTCATTATAACTCAATGTAATACTATCAAGAAACAAAGGAATTTATGTTTTACCCCCTCAGTTTATTTATCGGATTACGTTACACAAAATCAAAACGTAACAATAAATTTGTCTCCTTTGTCTCACTTTTCTCAACAGGTGGAATAACTTTAGGAGTGCTTGCCTTGATCACGGTTTTATCTGTGATGAATGGTTTTGAGCATGAACTGAAAACACGTATTTTGGGCGCGGTGCCGCATGCCATTATTAGTAATGAAAGTCAGGCGCTAAGTGACTGGCAGCAACAAATTCCGGAATTATTAAAAATAGACAGGGTTAAAAGTGTCGAGCCCGTTGTACGTGGTGAAGCGATTGTGCAAACGCAAAGCAGTCTGCAAGGTGTTGTGTTTGAAGGTATTGTGCCTGAAGTTTATGGCAGTGATGTTATTAAATCCAATATTCACACTGGCAGTTTAACGGATTTAAAAGCAGGCTCTTATCATATTATTATTGGTCAAAGTTTAGCTCGTCAACTTAATGTTAGTTTAGGTGATAAAGTGCGCATCATATCTGCACGTGGCAGTCGCTTTACACCACTTGGGCGCATGCCAAGCCAGCGTAATTTTACTGTAGCCGGGTTATTTAAAGTCGGCTCGGATGTTGATAAACAACTTGTGTTGATGCATGCACAAGATGCAGCTCGCCTGATTCGCATCGCTAATGAGCAAGTGACAGGCCTACGACTCTATTTAGATGATCCGTTCGATATCCAATCATGGACTGCACCTGTGTTAAAAGAGGGACAAAACTTAACCGACTGGCGCAAGACACACGGTGAACTTTTTGCTGCGGTTAAAATGGAAAAAAATATGATTTGGTTACTATTATGTTTAATCATTTCGGTCGCAGCGTTTAATATTCTCTCTTCATCTGTGATGGTGGTAAGTGATAAAAATGCCGAAGTGGCAATCTTAAAAACGCTCGGTATTTCAGGGAAAACCCTTAATCTAATTTTTATTATTCAAGGCGCTTGGAGCGGCATTATTGGTGCGTTAATCGGTACTGCTTTAGGGTTGTTGTTAAGCAGTTATATTAACGAAACAATGTCTTTTTTAGGTTTGCACCTTCTCTCTAACGCTTCGGGTGGCGCACGATTATTACCTGTGCTCTATCAACCGCTACAAATATTTGTGATTATGTTTGGTGCGATGTTATTAAGTTTATTAGCAACTTTATATCCTGCATATCGCGCAGGAAAAGTGAGCCCAGTAGAGGCATTAAGATATGAATAAAACGATTGAAAATAAAGACATTCTGGTTTGCTCTAATTTGGGTAAAACATACCAGGACGGAAAATTGTTTAACACTGTTCTGCAGGGAGTTGAATTAAAAGTTCAGCAAGGTGAGTTATTGGCGATCGTCGGCAGCTCAGGCTCGGGTAAAAGTACCTTGTTACATCTGTTGGGGGCGTTGGACAAACCCAGTGAGGGGGAAGTCTTTTATGAAGGGCAAAATATCCACCAGCTATCCCCGAATAAACAAGCTAAATGGCGTAATCAATGCCTGGGTTTTGTGTATCAGTTTCACCATCTGTTATCTGAATTTAATGCCCTTGAGAATGTGGCTATGCCACTGCTAATTGCTGGCTGCAATATCAAAATTGCTACAGAAAAAGCACAGGCGATGTTAAACAGAGTCGGTTTGCAAGCCCGTTTAAAGCATCGCCCTTCGGAACTTTCTGGCGGAGAAAGGCAACGTGTTGCTATTGCGCGCGCCCTAATCAATGAGCCGCAATTAGTACTTGCTGATGAACCGACAGGGAACCTTGATGCACAAAGTGCTGAGAGTGTTTATCAGTTAATAAAAACGCTGAATCAAGAGTTAGGTACCGCTTTTGTAGTGGTGACACATGATCAGCAGTTAGCTGATAAATTACATCGTCAAGAACATATGGTAAGCGGTATTTTGCAGGGTAATTTATAATGTATCGTCCATTATCAATGTTTATTGGCTTGCGTTACAGCCATGCAAAACATAAAAATAAATTTGTTTCATTTATATCTGTAGCATCCATATTAGGTATTTCCCTTGGTGTTGCCGTGTTGATAGTGGGTCTTTCGGCGATGAACGGCTTTGAAAAAGCACTGCGAGATCAATTGTTGTCCGTGATTCCGCATGCGGAACTGGAGATGGTAAGCGGCAGTTTTAAAGATATCCAAAGCACATTAAAACAAGTTGAAGCGCAGCAGGGGGTTATTGCTGCAACGCCCTACATAACACTCAATGGATTACTGCAAAAAGATAATCAGATGAAAGCGCTACAGATTCGAGCTATCAACCCCGGTTCAGAAAGTAATGTGACCAGCATAGAGCAATATATTAAACAGGGTAATTGGTCTTTATTAGCTGCTGGTGAGCGTTCGATCATCTTGGGTAAAAGTGTTGCACAGAAACTAAAAGTGTCTGTTGGTGATTCACTATCCCTGTTATTACCTCAGAAACAGATAGGAAAGCGGTTAAAAGCCCCTCGTTCGGTAAAATTAAAATTAGTGGGCCTGTTTGAAATGGGGGGGCAGTTAGATAATGCGCTCGCTTTTATCCATATTGAAGATGCCAAACAGCTCTTAGCGATGAAAAATGCCAATGCAATTGCATTTAAAGTCGATAATGTTTTAGACGCACAAAAGATCTCCCGCTCCGTTGGTTATAGCCTCACCTCCTATCTATATATCAAAAGTTGGATCACTAGCCAAGGTTACCTGTATCAAGATATTCAGATGGTTAAGTCGTTAATGTATGTCATATTATTACTGGTTGTTGCGGTTGCCTGCTTTAATATTGTTTCAACCTTGGTGATGGCTGTAAATGAAAAACGCGGTGATATTGCAATTTTGAAAACAATGGGCGCTTCAAAGTGGATGTTACGTCTTATATTTATTGTACAAGGGGCATTTAATGGTTTTGTAGGGTGTCTGTTCGGTGCGCTTTGCGGAATCTATATCGCACTCAATTTAACCAAAATAATTGAATACCTAGAAAGCTTGATTGGACATAAATTTTTATCGGGTGATATCTATTTTATCGATTTCTTACCCTCTGAAGTTGATTACATGCAGGTTGTGATTATCACACTGCTTGCATTTGTGATGAGTGTGTTATCAACGGTTTATCCTGCGTGGCGCGCAAGTAATATTCAACCCGCTCAAGAGTTAGGTTATAGCCATTAATTGTACTTATTGACTCCTTGCTAAATTACCATACAACATATATTCGTGAATTGTATGTTAGCTACGGGTCATTATACGTGGCGGGTAAGTCATATACAGCTTTTTAAAAAGTCTGGTTCTAGGTATTAGTTGTGCTTGGTAATTGCCCCGTGAGATCTTAATAACTCCGCAATAGTTTGTGCCATCTTTTGGTAACCTAAATGGTTCGGATGGATAATATCACTGTGTAAGTCAGGTTGACTTAAAACATCTGATAACAGATCATTTTCCACAACTATATTCATCTGCTCAGCTACTTGCTGGTATTGTTTTAGGGGTGTTAATAAAAGGTTGGTGTTAGGCACTGCAATCAATACAACTTGAATATTCCTATCCTGGGCTAGTTTAATCATCGCTCGTAAATTCTCTGCCATTTTATCTAAATCCGACTTTTGTAACATATCATTTGCGCCGTGGCATAACAGCAGAAGTTGCGGTTGGTAATGGTCTAATAAATTTTCTAATCTAAGTAATCCTTCACTACTTAACTCCCCATTAATACCTTTATTGATCACCTGCATATTAATGAGTTTACTTAATTGTGCAGGGTAACTTTGATTTTTATCAGCACCATAGCCAAAAGTCAGGCTATCACCAAAGGCAAGGATAGGTTGTTGCTGATTAAGCGGTTGTAACATATTAGTCGGTCCACTACTGAAAAATAAAATAAAAAATATTGCCACTAAAAACAAGCTTACTTTAAATAGTTTCATTCTCGGTCTCCTTTTTGCGTCTCAGCTTGTTACTTATGAACTTCCAATCTGATTGGCTTTAGCTTTAAAAAGCATACTAGGTGTTCGAAATTATAT
>JABXKR010000084.1 GCA_013619145.1 Psychromonas sp.
CAATATTGCCGTTATTTTGACTAACTATTCTCTGTTTTGCCAATTTTTTACTCAAAATAGACAAATTTAACCCATTTATAAACAACAATGATTGGAGCAACCTTAAGTTTGCTCTATTATAGCGGGCTATAATTTTCTTTATTTAAGCTTAGCGCTTTCAGTTTCTAAGCTACCTTTGTGAGTTGTAAATGTTAAAAATTTTTCCTCTATTACTAATTTTATTGCCATTTTCTCTTGTCTGTGCAGATGAAAAAGCAGAAACAGATGAGATTACTGATAATGACACAGTATTAGCCAATGCCGCAAAACCAACCGCCGAGCAGTCCAGAGGCACACCAGGCTCCCGCGATTTTTTCTTTAACCAGTGTTATCGCAATGTTCCTCCGGTTACAAGTGAAACCAATACGCTGCCAAAGAACCAGATACCCGTTAATATTGATGCTCGGACATTATCAGGCTTCCCAGATAAACTTATTTATCAAGGTGATGTAAATCTCACCCAAGGTAATAAATTTTTAGCTGCTGACAAATTAACCTATTTTAAAGAGGAAGAAAGAGTAACAGCGGAAGGTAATGTAAACTTTATCAACGGTGATGTGACTCTCTATTCGGACAGCATTGAAACACAGATAAACAACGACCAGACAACATTGCAACAATCTGACTATCAATTTCATGGCCGTGGCGGACGCGGTAACGCGGAGCGAATTTATGATAATGGATTAGATCTTTATGAGTTTAATTCATCAACTTACAGTGCCTGTCCACCGCAAGATAATACCTGGGCACTTGATTCTACAACCCTTTATCTAGATAAGGAAGCAGACGTAGGCAGTGCCTATAATGCTGTCTTAAAAATAAAAGATGTCCCGGTTTTTTACTTCCCTTATGTAACTTATCCACTGTCAGATAAACGCAAAACGGGTCTTTTATTCCCTAGCTATGAACTATCAGATACCAATGGTCTAACTATCAGTCAGCCTTTGTATATCAATATCGCTGAAAATATGGATGCTACCCTCACAGCAACCTATATGGAAGAGCGTGGTACATTATTGGCAACAGAATATCGTTACCTCTTTGATGTGGGCTCGGGTAAAATTCAGGCTGAATATCTTAGCGACGATAAAATTCGCAATGATGATCGCTATCTTTATCACTGGGATCATAGCCTGTCTTTTGCCAAAAACTGGTCTTTTAATGTTAATTATTCAGCGGTAAGTGATGATTATTATTTCAGTGATATCGACACAGAATATGGAACGCGCAGTGATAACCAGTTATTACAAACAGCAAAACTAGGCTACAGAGAGCAAAACTGGAATAGTGAGTTAGAGGTTCGAGACTTTCAAATTTTAGCTGGTGGAGACACCCCTCACAAAGTAATGCCCAAAGTTGCTTTTAGTGCTTATCAACCGATAAATTGGAAAAGCCTACAATTAGACTGGTACTCTGAAATATCCAAATTTGATCATAGTGATAACAATGTTTATAACGGCACCCGCATACATTTACAGCCAAAACTTTCATTACCCCTTTATTACAACTCTATGTTTGTAAATACCGAGCTTAAATATATGCTTAGTTTTTACCAACAAACTTTACCTGAGTCGAATAAAGAAGATTGGTATAGCGATTTAGATGAAAGTGTCAGTCGTTATATTCCCTCTTTTAAAATTAATTCAGGTGTTAACTTTGAACGTGATTTTTCAATGTTCAATAGTGAATATAGACAAACATTAGTGCCGCAAATTCAATACTTATATGTGCCATATCAAGACCAATCAAATATCGGTCTTTATGATACAACGACCATGCAGCAAGATTATTATGGCCTGTTCCGTGATAACCGTTTCTCCGGTTACGATCGTATTGCCGACGCAAACCAGATAACCTTTGGTGTTTCGAGCAGTTTCTTAAATGCACAAGGGCAAGAAAGGATGCGCTTTGCGCTTGGCCAGAATTACTATTTCACCCCTTCACGGACACAATTACCCACAAATAGCGCGTTGACTGATACAGCGAGTCGCTCTTCAATTATCGGCGAGTTTGATATTAACTTTGCAGACGAATATTTCTTTCATGGGGGACTTGAGTGGGACAATGATAAAAATGTACTCAACAGAGCAAACAGCACCCTTGAAAAACGCTGGTTATATAATACCTATGCACAGTTAAACTATCGCTATATTGCGATTCCCGAAGAAAATACAGCTGCTATTCAAGCCGAAGGTTTAGTTAACCAACTTGGCAGTAAAATAAATTGGCCGATTAACAGCCAGTGGACCTCTTTTGCCAGTTATTATTATGACCTTGAATATAGCCATCCCTACGAAACGATTGTCGGTTTGAAATACCAATCCTGTTGCTGGGCATTTGGTTTTACCTACGATAAGCACATGCTTGCATACCGCGGCGAACTAGATACAATTCGAGAAGATTATGAAACCGAGCACAGTTTTAAAGTTAACTTTGAACTAATGGGGTTAGGTGGCGTCGGATTTAGCACTGGTGAACAAGGTCTTTTTGATTACGGCCGCCCTTTTTACTTACAATAATGGAAAAAAAATGAAATTGATAAAAAATATTCTTCTGCCCTTTGTCTGCGCTACATTGATAGCTCCACAAGTTTTTGCAGAGAGTAAACCATTAGACAAAATTGAAGCGGTTGTTAATCAGGAAGTCATTTTAACAAGCGATATCAAACGTATGCAGAATGAGATAAAAGATCGTTATAAAGAGAGCGGTAAAAGCTTACCAGCAGATGATGTTTTGCAGAAACAGATCCTTGATAAGCTAATCGGTGACCGTTTACAGTTACAAATAGCAGAACGAATTGGTTTACGTATTAATGATGCGCAGCTTAATCAAACTCTGCAGCAGATTGCTAACGAGAAAGGTTTAACCCTTTCTCAGTTGCAGGATGACCTTGAAAAAAATGGCAAAAGTTATGCTGCCTTTGTTGATGGTATCCGAAATGAGTTAACCATTAATGAAATTCGCCAAGTACAAATACGCCGTCGTATCAATATTTCAGATCAAGAAGTGGAACAGATGGTAAAACGGATCAATGAGCAGGGACAAAAAACAACTCAGTTTCAATTCGCCCATATCCTATTAAAAACCAACAGTGACAGCCCGGTTAAAGAGCAGCAGGCTATCGAAAAACAAGCCAACGAGCTGTTAGCTAAAATTAAACAAGGTGAAGATATCTCTTCATTAGCAGTGAAGTATTCTCAAGGCCCTAAATCACTGGAAGGTGGTAACTGGGGCTGGCGTACCATTGATGAAATACCAACACTATTTGCAGATTTATTTGATGATCTGACGACTAAAAAAGGAGATATTATTGGCCCAATTCGTACTGATCTTGGTTTGCATATCATCAAAATTCTTGATAAAAAAGGCTCAGAAAGTGTTATGACTGTTGAAGTTAATGCGCGCCATATCCTAATCAAATCGAATATTATTCTTAGCGATGAAAAAGCAGAAAAATTATTAAAAGATTACCGCCAAGCGATTTTAGATGGCACAGAAACCTTTGCTGATTTAGCTAACGAACATTCACAAGATCCGGGCTCTGCAGTAAAAGGTGGTAAACTCGGCTGGGCAGATCCTAATATGTATGTGCCAGAGTTTAGGGACTTAGCACTATCACTTCCTATGGGAGAGATCAGCGCACCATTTCGTACTATGCATGGCTGGCACCTCCTGCAGGTGATGGACAAACGCGAATCTGATACTACCGAGCAAGCAACCAAACAAAAAGCGTACGGCATATTATTTAAACAACGCTTCCCAGCAGAAGTTTATGCATGGATGAATGAAATTCGTCAGGAAGCATATATTAAAATAAATAATCCTAATTATATTATTGAGGCACAATAATGGTTAAGCGTTTAGTCATCACTGCAGGTGAGCCAAGTGGTATTGGCCCAGATCTTATTTTACAACTTGCAAAACAGCAGTGGCCAGTGCAACTGGTCATTTGCAGTGATAAAACATTACTGGCGGAGCGTGCTGCATTACTCAATGAAAAGATCACATTTATTGATTATGAACCGAAAAAACCAGCGCAAACTTCCAAGCCTGGCACACTAATCGTTGCGCATATTCCTTTGCAGGAATCTGTTCAGGCAGGCAAGCTAAATAAAGGCAATGCGCAGTTTGTTTTAAATACACTGAAGTTTGCCAGCCAAGGTTGTTTATCGGGTGAGTTTTCAGCCGTTGTTACCGCACCAGTCCATAAAGGTGTTATTAATGATGCTGGCATCCCTTTTAGTGGCCATACCGAATTCTTTGCGGAGCAGGCTGATGTTGCTCTGGTTGTTATGATGTTAGCGACAACGGGTTTGCGCGTGGCATTGGTGACCACTCACTTACCTCTGCAGGATGTTTCTAAGGCTATTACCGAAGCGCGTTTATCAGAAATAATAAATATTTTACATAAAGAGTTACAACTGAAATATGGCATCAAAACACCGCGTATCTATGTTTGCGGATTAAACCCGCATGCGGGTGAAGGTGGCCATATGGGACGAGAAGAGATTGAAACCATTGAACCAACATTGCAAAAATTGCGTGAACAGAATATTGACTTAATTGGTCCCTTACCTGCTGATACTTTATTCCAGGAAAAATACCTTCAAGATGCCGATGCAGTACTCGCTATGTATCACGATCAAGGTTTACCTGTTCTGAAATACAAAGGGTTTGGCAAATCGGTCAATATCACCTTAGGTTTACCCTTTATTCGCACTTCAGTAGATCATGGAACAGCACTTGATCTCGCTGGTACAGGACAAGCCGATGCGGGCAGTTTACTGTGTGCGATCAATGAAGCGATTACCATGAGCAACAGTCTCAAGTAATAAATAAAAGTTTAAAGAAAAAGGCATATTTTACAATGAATGGAAAAACCCACTTAGGACATACCGCGCGTAAACGTTTTGGACAAAACTTCTTACATGATGATTATATTATTGATTCTATTGTGGCCGCAATTGCGCCACAAGCTGATGATAATATAGTTGAAATCGGTCCCGGTTTAGGCGCACTAACTGAGCCGGTTGCTTCGAAAGTAAATCGCTTAAATGTGGTAGAGCTTGATAGAGACTTGGCTGAACGTTTAGCAAAACACCCGATTTTAGCTGATAAACTCAACATTACCCAAGCTGATGCAATGCAGTTTGATTTTGGGCAGTTAGCAAGTGCAGATAAACAGTTACGCGTGTTTGGTAACCTGCCTTACAATATCTCAACGCCACTGATGTTTCATCTGTTTGAATATGCAGATAAAATTTCTGATATGCATTTTATGCTGCAGAAAGAGGTGGTAAACCGCCTTTGTGCCGGTCCGAATTGCAAAGCCTATGGCCGTTTAAGTGTAATGGCGCAATATTACTGTAAAGTTATTCCAGTATTGGAAGTGCCGCCGACAGCATTTATACCCGCTCCGAAAGTTGAGTCAGCAGTGGTTCGATTAGAACCATACGATACTCCACCGTTTGTTGCCAAAAGTCTAAAAACACTTAACCAAGTGTGCTCAATGGCTTTTAATCAGCGTCGTAAAACAATTCGCAATGGCCTGCGCGATCTACTCAGCGTAGAACAGTTACAAGAGATTGGTATTGATTCAACAAAACGAGCTGAAAATATTAGTGTTGAAGAATACGTCAATATGGCCAATTATGTCTATGATATGAAAGTAGAATAAAAACATGGCAACCTATATTGTTGGTGATATCCAAGGCTGTTATGATGAATTACAACAGCTCCTTAAGCTAGCTGATTTTTGTCCTAAACAAGATGAGCTTTGGGTAACTGGCGATCTGGTTTCACGCGGCCCTAAATCGCTTGAAACCTTACGCTTTATTAAAGAGTTAGGTGATAGTGCAAAATTCGTATTAGGCAATCATGATTTACATCTGCTTGCCATTCATCAGGGTATTCACCGCAATAAAGAAAAAGATAAACTCAGTGCACTATTAAATGCGCCTGATTGTGATGACTTACTAAAATGGCTTCGTTTTCAGCCGCTTATATTACGTCATCCCGAATTTGATTTTGTGATGGTTCATGCCGGTATCTCTCCACAGTGGACCATTCCACAAGCTGAGAAATTTGCAAAAGAGGTTGAGCTTAGATTACATACTGATGACTTTAAGCAATTACTAAGTGATATGTATGGCAATCACCCGCAGTCTTGGTCAGAAAACTTACAAGGTATAGATAGATTACGCTTTATAATTAATGTATTTACGCGAATGCGTTACTGCACATTAGATGGCGCTTTAGAATTTGAAAATAAACTCGCTCCAGAGCAGACTGATAACTCCACTCTTAAACCTTGGTTTGAAATTGAAAGCCTTGATAAAAGTAGTGATATTCTCTTTGGCCATTGGGCAGCATTATTAGGAAAAGTAAATGAATCGGGTATTTATGGGCTTGATACCGGCTGCGTATGGGGGAATAGTTTAACCATGTTACGCTGGCAGGATAAAAAGCTATTTTCACTTGCTTGTCCTATACACAGTGAGTGATGCTTATACACTACTGCACTAGCATCACTTGATTGCGGCCATTTTCCTTCGCTTGATATAAACCTTTATCTGCCAGGCTTAATGCGGATTCTAAGCTATCCTGCTTACCCGTAAAGAGACCAATGCTCACCGTTACTTTAAGCTCGAGTCCATCCTCTAAAATAAATGAATCGGCTTCAATTAATGCTCGTAAATACTCTAATCGCTGCAAAGCCTCTTGTTTATTTTTATTCGACAGTAGAAAACAAAATTCTTCACCTCCGTACCTTGCTACAAGATCGTCATCTTTAAATTCTTTTAATAAAATAATTCCCAGCTGCTGTAAAACAAGATCTCCTGCATCATGGCCATAGCTGTCATTAACGTTCTTAAAAAAATCGATATCTAATAACGCCACCGCAATATTGGAATGGGTATTTTTATATCGTTCAAATAAGTCATCTCCATAATCAAAGAAGTGGCGACGATTATACAGGCCAGTTAAATAATCCCTTGTTGCTAAATACTTCAACTCCCTAATATGCTCCAGTAGCTCCATATTTTGATTGATACGGCAGAAAAATTCCTCTTCTAAAAAAGGTTTAGTAATAAAATCACTTCCTCCTAGTTTCAGGAAATGGGCAGAAAGTTGATTATTACCAAACGTTGACATACCAATAATCGCCATCTCTTGGCTATTATATAAGCGCCGAATATTTTTCGTTAACTCTAAGCCATCCATATTAGGCATATTAAAATCGGTCAACACTAAACTAACCGATCTGTTTTCTTCAAGTAACTGCAGAGCCTCGATGCCATCTTGCGCTTCCAGTACATTAAACTGGTAAATTAATAACAGATGTTTGATATATGAACGGACGCCTTTCGAATCATCAACAATTAATACTTCTATTTTTCTGTTACGATTTAGTTGATTTAATAACGACACCATATATTCAACATTCGCAGGTCCCTCTTTTAAGACATAATCAACAATACCTTTATTATAAATTTTCTTACGAAAGCTATCATCAAGCTGACCTGTGAAAATAATAGAAGGGATATGACGCGCTAAAACATAATCAATAACTTCACCGTCTGGCGCATCAGGTAAGTTAACATCAAGAAGACTAGCAAAAAATTTATATCTGTTTTCAGACAATAACAGTTTTAAATCGCTAAAATTTGCAACAGCGATAACTTTAAATTGCTTCACTGATTCGATACTACGTTTTAAAATGCGAGTGAACATTTGACTATCTTCCACCACTAAAACGTATTTGATCGATTCTTTTACCATTCTTGCCCCTTTATAAATAATCGTAGAATGACTAATTAAATATAGAAGAGTTTTATTATCAAGCGCGCTCTAATGTGACAAATTGGTAATTATGTGCATTTTTTTCATCTGCAAGATGCATCTCACGCTCAATCTCGCGCCAATTGGCCACCGCCTGATAATCAGGGAATTGCGTATCACCTTGCGTTTTTAAATCGATAAAAGTCAGATATAAACGGTTAGCTTGATTCAAAAATTGTTCATAAATCGTTGCTCCACCAATAACCATCACCTCTTCTGCACCTTGTACAATATCAAGTGCCTGCTGCACTGTTTGCACACAGCTTACACCTTCAATCTGCAAGTTTTTATCTCGAGTTAAAACGATATTGGTTCTACCTGGTAGTGGACGACCT
>JABXKR010000090.1 GCA_013619145.1 Psychromonas sp.
CATAATGTCGTTGAGTTCTCGCGATTTGTATTTGTCTAGGTCTTCCTTGTCATATACAAGATTTATTGTTCTCTTCTGAAATTTCACGCTTGCCAACTTCATCGTGTAAACGTTCATTGATATTTTCTAGTTCTTTAGTGCGTTTTTGCACACGCTCATCAAGCTGAGCATTTAAGGATTTGAGTTCTTTTTGTGTTTGCTCAAGCTTTATGACACTAGGAAGCCACTGGTAAAAGCCAATTGACACTAATAATAGGCCAAATAACGTTCCAACCACCTTCTCCAGGAACGCTTCAGTTTCAGTATCACCAATGACTACAAGATGATTCAATTGTGGAAAATTATCCGTAATATCGATCAACATACCGAAAAAAAACAGGGCAAAGCCAATTAGAATAAATTTAGAACCTGGTAACTGAAGAGCACGTTTAATCCCCATGTTATAAGTTAATACCCAAAGGATGATGCCAGCAAATAAGGCACCAACAGATTCCATTAAAATATCACTCACAACTCATCCTCTGTAATATAATTTTTTGTGGATTTCACTTATACCCACCCCAAACCTTTTGCAGTTGTTCTTGTAAAAGATTATATGTATTTGAAGGCAATACAGCGATTATTTTATAATTTTGATGACTGCTCTCCCTTTCTATTCGGGTAAGTTCTAACGAACCATCAGGTTTCATTAAAGTCAGCACTATCGGTGTTTGTATGTTTTTAGTCCTTTTGACGACAACGCCGATTTCGTTGTTTTTAAGCTTGACCAGAGTGCCCGGAGGGTAGACTCCTATCGCCTTTATAAAAAGATCTACCGTATTGGAATTAAATAATTTATTACGCTCAGCATAGAGTAATTTAAGTGCCTTGTTGCCTGTTCTTTTATTTCGAAATAATGTCTGTTTTAACATTGCAGAATAAGCATCAGCGATTGCCGTTATTTCCGTTGTCATAGGTATTTCGTCACCATTGAGAGAATCAGGGTAACCAGAGCCATCAAATCGTTCATGATGGTGGCGTACTGCCCTTAGCCAGATTGGATCGTTAATCCCTGCTTTTAACAATAGCTTTTCACTTTTTATCGGAAGATACTTTATGATTTCCCGTTGTTTATCTGTTAATGGTTCTGCTTGCATGGCTAGTTCATTTTGAGTGTCAATAAAACCGACATCACATGTAAATGCTCCACAGATCATTGATAAGCGTACTGTTTCACCTAAGCCGGCCTGTTTGCCCACCAGCTCACAAATTACCGCCCGTTTAAGGGGGGTAATCAAATTGCAATCAGGCCCCTGATCCTGATGAAGTACACCTAACAATCTATCCGGGTGTGCGCTGCATTGATATTGAATGGTTAATGCCAATGATTTTATTGAAAACTTAAACTCTATGGGATTATTATTATCGAGTAATTTAAATGCGCAGCATAATCTGTCAAGGATCTCCTTTTTTATTTCAAAAAGATTGTAATCCTTAGGGTTTGAGCTGAGACCGGAGATTCGAATGTTATCATTCTGATAACTATTCCTGATCTCTACCTCTATCTCTCTTATCGTTCTTTCGGCTTCTGCTTTGTGTGACAGGTTTGTTTTTTGATTATTATGTACAGGTTCTTGAGCATCCACATAACCATTTTTTTGCAATGTTAATAGTTGCCTGTCGGATACTACACTTAGCCCTTTTTTTAGAAGTAGCTTGCCACTTAGGCTATAAATGGAGTTTTTTACAGGCTGCCCGATTTTAATGTGTGCATTATCTGCTTTTTGATATCTATTACTATTAACAAGAGTCATTTCTAATTCCGTTTGTAATATGGGTGACCTAAATATAGTAACACAAGCAAACGCAAGAGATCAAAAGTGAACGAAAGTAGAAAGGGGCCAGTTACTTTCATTTTGTGAATATTTAACCAGGCATGTGTCACTGGTACGTCAAGAAAATCCATAAACCAATGATATCGCCTAATTAATCCGGGTAGATGGCGGACTAAAGCAACACAGGTAACAACATCTTATATTACCGAAATGCCACCAAGTATAATTACCTCAAAAGGCATGGAAACACAGGTTGCCGTATTATAAAAATGGAAGGAGCGGATAACGTAGGACTAATTAGAAGGTTTGCTTTGCACCTATCAAGCTTCCATCCAAGTAAAATCAGTATAAGAAGAAAGCTGAAATAAGGACAAAGTATGCGTTTGTCCCGTTTATATTGAAAATGTTTAATTTATTAAGCGTATGTTTTTGGGGAGGACCATAGTTGGTTATGCTGTTTTGTTTCTTGATAATAGGATTCTAAATGTGCTGATAAATTTTAGGGTGATACAGCAGATACAAAAAAGCCAGCTTGAGTATAGGAAGAATAAAAACCCTTTACCCAAAAAAATATTGATTTGAACAGGATGTTTTATCTCATTATGCTCCGATTGCGACAAAACCTTATCAGAATTTGTTATTCTCCTTCGTAAATATCCGTATTTTATGTCTGTTTCTACCCGATTGGCAGGGCCAACGCAGCGTTGACTCTGCCGCTCGTTTCATACAAAGGCATTTTCGTTTATTAGCCATCAAACAAACACAGTTGAGGCAGAGCCCTATCTTTAGATAAAAAATCCGCTGCTGCTACTTACTTTTTCATTAAAGTGAGAGTGGACTTTTTCGATAACAACTGGATCTTCAATACTGGCAATTACCTTTTTCGTGCCACCGCATTTCAGGGGCCTGTGGCGAAACATGCTCCCCGAGAACAGTTTGATCATTCTTAAAAAAACCGCTCTCTAATTCCCGAAAGCAAGCCATAGAAATCAAATTAAAGCACGACATTAGAGTAAATAATCTATCTCGCTATTGACACAACGCTCGCTTTCTCCCAAAACCGAGCGTAAAGACTTCTCTATCTTTATATCAAATATAACTGACTAGATCCCAACCATTCTTTTACCGCCAAATTAAACGTTACCAGCTTTCTCGGCGTTATTCGTCTTTGGGCATATAGTAAACTTAGCTTATGTGTTTTTACTGCCCAATTAGGAAGAAGATGAATTAGTTCCCCGCTTTTTAGCGATTCCTCTACCTGATAGTAAGGTAGACTGGCGATCCCTAAGCCTTGCTCAGCCAGCGATAAGATAGAACTATATGTATTTGAACGTAGAGTTCCACCTACTTCAATTTGATATTTTTTATCACCATTTACCAGCTCAAGTTGATTCCAGCGTTCGTTCTGTCCATTTAAGATAAAAGCACAATGATGCAGATCTTTAATTGATTGAATCTCATTATGCCGGGCAAAGTCTTTGCTGCAAACCAGTACATTTCTAATAAAGCCGAGCTCTTTACCAACGACATCATTCGGTAACTCTTCATATGCCCGAAAAGCGACATCGCAGTCACCAGATGCTATTTCTCTTTTGATAGGGCCAAAATCAAGAATAAGGTTTATTTGCGGGTGTTGGCGCAGAAATGATGGAATAACATGGCGGCAAAGTGCTCGCCCAAACTCAAACGGGGCACTAACTTTTAAATCTCCAGAGAACTCTTGAGTAATATCCTTTACCCGTATTTCCGCTTCCGAAGCTAAAAGTTGGATTTGTTTGGCTTTGGTAAATAATTCTTCTCCAACTTCTGTTAGCGCTATACGCCGAGTAGTTCGATGAAACAATTTGGAATTTAACGCTTTTTCAAGATTACATACATGACGAGAAACTAACCCTTTGGATACATCAAGTACGTCCGCCGCCTTTGTGAAACTGCCTTCTTCTGCGACGGCTAGAAAAGTCTGTAAATAGGTAAGGTTCATCGATTGACTCCATTATGTAAACAATGCGTTCTTTTTATGCGGTTTTTAACAAGATAGTAACTGTATATGATACAAACATTGAAAACAACAGGAGCAAAAAATGAAAATATTAATCATAGGTGCATCAGGCACAATCGGAAGTCAAGTTGTAAAAGCATTAGAAACTGCGCATGAGGTAATTAAAGCAAACTACAGCAGTGGTGACGTTCAAATTGATATCACCAATGCCGCATCAATTAATTCAGTCTTTGAATCTATTGGTAAGGTCGATGCCATTGTCTGTGCTACGGGCAATATCGCGTTTAATTCATTTTCTGAACTATCTCGTGAAGAATGGGATGTTGGTATTAATAGTCGTTTGATGGGACAAGTTAACTTAACGCAAATTGGCAGTAAGTATCTGCATGATGGAGGAAGCATAACATTAACAAGCGGCATTATCGCTGACTATCCAATTGCATATGGCGCTAGTGCAGCCACATTAAATGGAGCAATAGAGCATTTTGCCAAAGCCGTTTCGGTAGAGCTGCCTAAAAATATACGTATCAATGTTGTTAGTCCAACAGTCGTTACTGAATCATTAGACACCTATGGCGATTATTTCCCAGGATTTAATTCAATTAATGCCGAAGACTTAGCGAAATATTATGTTCGCTCAGTATTAGGAGTCGAAACAGGGCAAACATTTAAGGCGTTTGCAGGTAACTAATTCAAACCGGTTAATTAGACATAAATATTTAAATTATAAGGATATTACAATGAAAAAAATTATTGCACCAATTATCTTTGCAGCCATGGCTTTCTTAGGCACCCCTTTGATATCTCATGCATCTAATGCTGTTACTGTCGATATTTTTGAAGGCGAAACAGCAACAGTCAATTCATATATATTTTCAAATGGTGAATCGTTAGTTGTTATGGATGTTCAACGCTCAACAGCCGAAGCGAAAAAGCTGGCCAAGGTCATCAAGGATAAAGGGCTTCCTTTAAGCCATATTCTAATCTCTCATGGTCACCCAGATCACTATACAGGCATGAGCTGGCTGTCAAAAGCGTTTCCAGAAGCTGTAATCGTGGTGGCTAATGAAGAGATTAAAAAAGATATTCTTGGTTTTTCGACTTGGATGGAAAGTGTCGGCTGGTTAGATGCCGAGCCTTTACTTAAACCAAAATCTGCAAAAAATCCTAATGGCTTCGATTACCTTAAAAATATCAGTGTTCTTCCAACAAATAAGCTAACGATGAATGGCGGCGGTGAGCTAAAGCTTAATACTCACTATTCTCCAGCAGAAGCAGAGCATTTAACAACAGTATTTGTTGATGATTTAAATGGACTTTTTTCATCTGATCTAACTTATAACAAGGTACATTTATGGATGGGCCAAGGCGTAACCAAACAGCACGTGGCTAATTGGAGAGCGCAGTTGAAGGAATTTAAGTCTGAATACAGCAAGCGCAACCCAAGAGTATACCCTGGACATGGTAAACCTGCTGATATCACCTTGTTTGACACATTGGTGGAGTATATTGATGACTTTAACCACATTACATCAACGGCTAAGTCTAAAGAACAAGCGATGAAGAAAATGGAAGCGCTCTACCCAGAGTATAAAGAAGCCGGCTTTTTACTGAAATATAGTGTTGATAATCATATGAAGTAATTACCAGCAAGATAACCTTTAAATACTACTTGTGCTTTAAGCTTTTGAGCAAAAGCCAAGTAGTTAATCAATAAAATCTACCATCAATGTAAGTAAGGATACTTCGAATGATTAATATTGAACGTTATGAAGGCACCGAAGCCAATGTAAACAGTTATATTCTGTCCGACGATGAAAATGCTATTGTTGTTGACGCGCTTCGAAACAGTGCAGAAGCAGAAAGTCTTGCCGATCATATTGAGAAAAACGGTAAAAAGCTAAACTGCATTTTTATTACACATGGACATGCTGATCACTATATGGGTCTGGGGGTTTTACATCGCCGTTTTCCTAATGTACCAGTTAAGGTAGCAACGTCAGCTATTAAAGATGACCTTATTGGATTTTCACAGTGGATGGAATCTGTCGGCTGGCTGGAAGATGAGCCACAGATGAAAGTAAAAACAACCGAAAACCCTTCGGGATTTGACTACGCTAATTTAGTGAGTGTTATTGATGAGCCATTTTTAAAACTTCCTTTGGAGGCTAACCGCATTCATGTTCATGCCGACTACCCTGGGAATGAATGTGGGCATATGACAACATTGACAATACCTGAGCAAAAAGCATTTCTTGCTTCCGATTTATTATACGACAAGGTGCACGCCTGGTGCGGACCAGGTACTGACAGGCAGGAAATAGGTCAGTGGATTGACATTTTAAACGAAATATTAGAAATGAAAGATATTGATAAATGGACCTTTTATGCTGGACACGGTCAGAGCGGAGACCAAACGCTGGTAACAAATATGAAAGGCTATCTGCAGCAGTTCCTTAAGATAACTGAATCTGAAAAAACTCAGCAAGGTGCGATGGATAGATTAACAGCCGCTTTTCCTGGTTTTGCTCAAGATGACTTCTTGCTTGTGCACAGTGTTAATTACCACGTAAAGGAAACCGCTTAATAACAATTCGCCTAAATTGGTTTTATAGGCAGGCGCGATTAACTGCATTGTTATAGTTTTCGCAATGCCAATGGGGAAGTAGAAAGTCTATCTCCCCAAATCCTTGCAATGTTTCTTATCAGAGCGCTTAACAAATAATAATGCTTGAAGGTATATTCTATGTCGCAACATCAACATACAGCTCAATACATTACTGAGCAGTTACTAACAGCACTGCAGCCCTATGCACAAAAGTTAATGAGTAAGTCCCCCAAAGATGAACTGCAAAAAAGGCAGCTATTAAGAGCTGCTTTAAATACCCTTCCTCCCTTTACCTTGAGTGAGGACGAAATTGCGCTGCTAGATGACTTATTACAGCAAGAGCTAGCAGTAAAATCAGTGACCACTATTGATACGCTGCCTACGCTAGTACACTTTGGGAACGCGAACATAAAACTTTGGCAGGGTGACATAACACTACTTGCGGCTGATGTAATTGTTAACGCGGCTAATAAAGAACTGCAAGGATGTTTTCAGCCGCTGCACAGTTGTATTGATAACGCCATCCACTCTGCTTCAGGTGTCAGGCTGCGAGATGACTGCGCCACAATTATCAAGGCTCAACGACAATTCGAAGAAACTGCTAAAGCTAAAATAACTAACGGCTACAATTTACCCTGCCAATATGTACTTCATACAGTCGGCCCTATAGTGCAGGGGAATGTGACTGATCAACATCAAAAGTTACTGCTGTTATGTTATGAAAATTGTTTAGCATTAGCCAGTCAAACTCCAGGTATTAAAAGCATTGTTTTTTGTTGTATCTCTACGGGGGTTTTTGGTTATCCACAGGAGTCTGCCGCTCAGACTGCTGTTAGGGCAGTTCAGCAATGGCTGCTAAACAATCCAACCTCCAACATTGATACCGTCATTTTTAATACTTTTAAGCCCGAAGATACTCGTTTGTATCAGCAGCTTTTACAATAAGAGAATGCAAATGGACGATAAAATCATTTCCAACAGCCAAGCGTTATTGCAAGAGTGTGACGCTGTTTTAATCGGTGCCGGCTCCGGCCTGTCAACTGCGGCAGGCATTGAGTATGGCGGCCAACGATTTCAGCGGCATTTTCCCGACTATATTGCTAAATATGGTATGACTGATATGTACTCTGCTGGTTTTTACCCGTTTGCTTCTTTAGAAGCAAAATGGGGATTCAGATCAAGACAAGTAAAACTTAATCGTTACGATGCTGAAGTGGGTGATGTTTATTTGAAACTGCTCGATTTGGTTCGTCACAAGCCATATTTTGTTATTACAACTAATGTCGACGCTCAATTTGAACGTGCAGGTTTTGATAATAGAAATATTTTTGCGGTGCAGGGAGATTACGGTAAATTTCAATGTACAGTGCCGTGTCACAACAAGCTGTATGATAATGAATCTCAGATTTCTGCAATGGTTGAACAACAAGCTGATTGTCAAATACCCAGTGAATTGGTGCCGTACTGCCCAAACTGCGGTGAAGCAATGATGCTGCATGTTCGAATTGATAATACCTTTGTGGAAAATTCAAACTGGCATGCTGCCAAACAAGGATACAGCGAATTTTTAGAGCAGTTTCATAGTAAAAAACTGCTCCTGTTGGAGCTTGGCGTTGGTTTTAACACGCCAACAATTATTCGCTTTCCATTTGAACAATTTAGCCGCCAATTTCCTCATACTCATTTAATTAGGTTAAATAAAGATGACGCTAAGAAGAAGAAGAAAGAATTAGAAGGTGTTAATGAGCTTATAGATAACTCAGAACAACGTTTTAA
>JABXKR010000296.1 GCA_013619145.1 Psychromonas sp.
GGGAGTGGAAACCTTGGGTTACAAGGGGGTTATTAACTTCCCGATTACTTTGCATCTTCAAGATTTAGCAAAACCTGTGCTTTTAAAAGGTACTTTGACCATAGCGTCATGCACCGATATTTGATGAGGTCGAAAAATCAAAAGAGGGTGCAACACCTCCTTCTCCCGGTGAGCGCCAGTAGGTTTTCCATTCTCCCTCTAACCTCACTTGCAAAACTGCATTAACGGTCTTTAATAATGAGGAACTTTGCCCAGTTAACTGCATCTGCACAGAAACGGGCGGGTGATTAGGATTAATTAACCACCCAGTTGAGGTTTGCTCAAGGGAGCTATTAGCCGCAATAACAACACTGCTAAAAAAAGAAAAACTCAGCAGTAAACTGACTAAAACAGAGCGAATAAAATGGATCAATTTGTTCAATTGGAAATCTCCAAATAATAGGAAAAAGCAGGCAATTATAACTAGCTACCTAATATAGAAAGGGAATTTGCATGAAAAATTTCATCCTAAAAATACAAGGCGCTGTGTTTATCTTGAGGGAGTATTGAGATACTTTGCTTTTTCTGTGTTGTTTATCAAAGCCATAAACTCATCAAGATATTAAATATATGCAATAATTATCTATTATCTGAGCCTATTAATCTAAAATATTTCAGCAAGATACAAAGGTAGTTTTCTATAATTGCCAAATCCCTAAAAAGAAAAGCACTCGACAGAATTGGAAGACAATATAATTTAGACCAGCATTTAAAGATACAGTGCAATTGTTAAAACCTAGCGTGAATAATTATATTTTTAACGCTATGCACTTGATCAATCACGTGGTTCACATTACTGGCATATTTGACTATCTAGAGTATAAAAATCGCACTATGATAAGTAAACATTCTATCAGCTAACTGCAAAATTCAGGCTTTTAATATGACATCATTTTCAATCATTTTACTGATAGTTTTATTAGTGGTTGGTTTACGCCTGCTAATTATTGAGCGTAGTCATCGAACCATCAAGCGAACCCATCACCATTTACAAGCGCTGATAAACAGCATTCCAGATCTCACTTGGGTTAAAGATAAAGAATCACGATTTTTATTAGTTAACACACAATTTTCTAGAGCATTTGGTTTTGCTAAGGAAGATATTATAGGAAAAACGGACTTTGATATCAGCGTAGATCCGGAGCAAGCTCAAGGTTATTATGAAGATGATATGAAAACCCAGAAACAGAGAAAAACATTTCATACTGAAGAGCAGATAACCGGCTCAGATGGCACTGTTGGATGGTCTGAAACAATAAAGGTTCCGGTATTTGATAACCACAATCAGATCGTGGGAACGGCAGGAATGGCCCGAGATATCACCAAACGAAAACATGCCGAGCAGAAAATGGTTCACCTTGCTTATCATGATCATCTTACCGATTTACCAAACCGTATATCTTTTAACCAGCGTATCACCAAGTTATTAAACCTGAATAATTGTACTGTCGCGGTCATCTTGTTCGATTTGAATAATTTCAAAACAATCAATGACAGCTTAGGCCACACCCGCGGTGATGAAGCCCTTGTGCAGATATCAAAGCGATTAAAATCATTGGTTGATGACAATACTATCGTCGCGCGATTAAGTGGCGATGAATTTGTTATCGCTCATAACTATTCTAAGCTGGAGAATTCACTCGAAAAACTACAAGTTGCATTACTGCAGAAATTCGAAGCACCAGTAGTACTCAAAGAAGTAAATTACAATATTAGTGCCAGTTTTGGTATTGCCGTTGCCCCGCAAGACGGACGTGATTATGAAACCCTGTTAAAACATGCTGATTTAGCCATGGCACAAGGCAAAATAAATAAGAACAACCATTGCGTGCATTTTATTCAAAAATTCGCCGATGAATTACTTTATAAAATGAGATTATCCAATCAATTACATTATGGTCTGGAGAAACAAGAATTTAGCTTAGTCTATCAGCCCAAAATAGATTCAAATACAGGTGCTTTAGTTGGGGGCGAGTCACTTCTGCGCTGGAAAACAGATAATGAACAATGGATTTCACCCGCAGACTTTATTCCAATCGCCGAGAAAAATGGTTTTATTATTGAACTTGGTAATTGGGTAATAAAAAGTGTCCTTCAACAAATTAGATACTGGCTTGATAATAACATTCAGGTCGTCCCTGTATCGATTAATGTATCGGCAATTCAACTGCGTCAACCTACTTTTGCTGACTATCTGTTTCAGCAACTCGAGCGCTATCAGATACCCGGTAATTTACTGGAAATTGAACTCACAGAAGGGGTGTTGATGGAAAATATTGAAGAGATGATTACGCTGCTCAATAAGATACGCAAAAAGGATATTGTGATTAGTATTGATGACTTCGGTACTGGTTATTCAAGCCTCTCTTATCTTCCGCAATTACCAATCGACACCTTAAAAATAGACCGCGCATTTATTAGCAATCTTCATCTTAATTTGGATAATCAAAAAATCGTACAAACCATTGTCAGTCTTGCCAACAATTTTAATCTGGCTGTTATTGCTGAAGGTGTCGAAACAGAAGAGGAGCTGGCCGAAACCCGCAACTGCGGCATTAATAATGTTCAAGGTTATTATTTCTCACGTCCATTACCAGTCTCTGAGTTAGAAAACAGATGGTTAAACCATACAGATAACAGAATGGACAGTTAAACAGCTCTAACTTAACACTGTCCACAGTTACCTTTATGCTTTTATTTATTAGCCTCTATTGGTGTAACTTTAGCCGCGACAGCAATAAATCTTGCGCCCTGTTCACCCGCTTGAACAAAATGGCTTTCTCCAGGAAGGATCAGGTGAGTATCTCCAGGGTTTAATATCTGCTGAATAACATCACCATTTTTATCAACAAGATCAATTGTTAATTGCCCTTCCAACAGATAATAGAGCTCTTCTGTATCAAGATGAGCATGCAAACCTACACTTGCATCAGGATCTAAACTTGAATCCATAAACAGTTCGATACCACTTTTCAGTAATCGCTCTTGTTTATCAGGCTGTTCGTTATACAGCCATTTGCCTATTAACTTACCACTTCCCTGCTGTCCTTTCGGAGCGTCAAAGTTTTCATGAGCCGGCGTATATAATACATTAGCGATCCCCTCTTTTATCTTAAATCGAGCGCTGTTTTCATCCCCTTGAGGTGTATATACAGGGATATTACTACCATGAAACTCTTCTTCAGTTAAAATTTTAGCCATACCAATCTCTCTCCTTTATTTGTGATATTTTCATGTACTGAATGCAGTACCATTCCGTTGAAAAACTTATTATATGCCCTAATAAAGCTTTTGTTGTATATTATCAAGCTCATTTACCTGTAGGAAACATGATGAATTATAAAGCCGCAATTTTTGATATGGATGGTCTTCTTTTAGATACAGAAAGAGTGTGCCAACAAGCATTTCGTGAAGCGTGCGAAGCCCTGTCACTGCCTATGTTAGAAGATGTGTATTTAGGGATTATCGGCTGTAATGCCCAGGGCATTAAAAAAGTAATTTGTGATGGTTACGGGGAAGATCTTGATTACGAGCAATTACGAATAGAGTGGATGAACCGTTATCATCCAATCGTTGAGCAGCAGGCTATCCCAGTAAAGAAAGGCGTTATAGATTTATTAGATTGGTTAAAAGCGCAGTCAATTCCGATCGCGGTTGCCACATCAACCCATAAAGAGCTGGCAATCACCAAGTTAAAGCTGGCGGGATTATTCGACTATTTTGAGCACCTCAGCAACGGCTGTGAAGTCAGCAAAGGCAAACCCGATCCGGAAATATTTCTGCTTGCAGCAAGCCGTTTAAATATATCTGCGCAACACTGTCTCGCGTTTGAAGATTCAAGTAACGGTGTACGCTCAGCTATTGCCGCTGGAATGCAGGTCTACCAAGTACCGGATCTGGTAAAACCCTGCGCAGATATTATTGCTTTAGGTCATACCATTAGAGATTCGTTATCGGATGCATTAAACCACCTAAAAAAACAAAGTGTTCGCTAGAGGAATAAGCTCTTTGAACTGAAAAACAAAAAGGAGATGCCGACACTGGCTATCCTTTTTTTATCTCATTATTCGCAGTTACAACTCCATTTCTGCTAACTCAGTTAAATATACCTACTCAGTCTTCCCAGCAAGTTCATTTTTCATTATCGTAATATCCATCGTATATTACGCTCGGATCACAATTAAGAACACCAACCGCTTGAAATTGTTAACTATTACCACTAGTATGCCGACATTACTTTTAGTTGCTTTTTAGTTGCTATGAATGAATCATCACAAATCACATATATGGATATAATTATGACTGGAAACATAAAATTTTTGGCGGTTATTTTTGCTTTTATTTTATCAGGCTGTTCTCACCAAATTCAGCTGAACCCTGAAATGAAAGAATTTACCGAATCAGAGCAAAAGATAGATAAAACGGTTGGTTACTTTATCACTAAAGAAGATATTAAAAAAAGCGTTACAACTCCTGGTGGCGGCGGGGATAGCGTGACATACACCCCCTATAAAGACACTGAAACCGTGTTGTATACCGTTCTTATGAATAAATTTTCAGATGTCTATAAAGTAGATTCTCTTGAAGACAATAATTTCATTGAAGAAAATAATATTCAGTATGTTTTCATTCCCAAGCTAATAACAGATTCCAGTTCGGACAGTGCATTAACATGGCCTCCTACCAATTTCACTATCAGCTTGTCATGTCAAGCAATTGAAAGTGAAGGAAAAGTTGTTTGGGAAAAAACCATTGACGTTGAAGGTAATGCTGAATTTGATGAATTTAAGCATGACTTTTCACTATCAGCAAGGCGTGCGACAGAGCAAGCCTTCGTTAAGCTAGCTGAAGAGTTAGAAAATCAAACTGCATTTACAGAATAGAGAAGAAAATATTATGAGATACCTACTTTTACTCAGCATTATGATTATCAGTGGTTGTTCAGTGGCTACGCCACCTTACGAACCCACCATTAGTAATGCTCAAGTGATAAAAAAAAGTGATGTTAAACCACTCAATGTGGGACATTTTAAAACGGATAAAAACCTTAATAGCATCAGCTTAAGAGCCTCAAGTTTAAACTCTTCAGTTGGTAACAGTTTCGGTGATTATTTAACCAAAGCGTTAAGTGAAGAGTTAAAGCTAGCCAAAGTTTGGTCTGGTGTATCTAATACAGTGGTGAGTGGTGAACTGTTAGAAAATGATATAGATATTTCAGGTTTTAGCATAGGTACAGGAGTTATTTCGGTTAAATTTATGGTTAAGAAAGGTGAGGAGCTGGTTTTTGATAAAAATATCACAGCAAACCATGAATTCGAATCATCTTTCATGGGTAACATCGCAATACCAAACGGGCAAATGAGTTATGTAGATCTAGTACAAAACTTAGTAAAAGCTTTGTTCTCCGATCCGGATTTTATCAAAGCTGTAAGCTAACTTTGATTTAGAGCCTGCTGGTGCAGGCTCTTCTACCACATGTTCGGTCAATAATGATGCAACTGCAGTTTGAGTTTTCCTGCTTACCCAAAACCTTAATAATCCCCATATCTACAAACAAAGTAGGCGATTTCTTTCTATGCGGCTCAAAATAAAAAATCCAGCCTCTCGTTACAAACCAATACTCTGCAAAATATCCAAAAATACCGCTTCGCGATTCTTACTGGTCAGTGCCGGATACAAACGACACAGGCGGATTGCGTGGCCAAACTTGTTTTTTCCTATCACACTTAAAACGCGGGTAAACAGCTGCTCATCCAGGTGAAAGGTTTGCACCGCATGAGTTACGGCATCATCCAGACTGACATAAGTAACACCATCAAAATCAAAACTGTCATGCTCCTGCTCGATAGTCAGCGTTTCATTGGCGACCACTAACTGCCATCCCTGGTAATTAATACGCCCCTGCATCATTTCAAACATAGGCCAGGCGCTGCGTTTAAAACCTTCAAAGGCACTGCCTTCCAGTTCCGACTCTTCAAGCTCCTGCTTGGTCCAGTTCGAACCAATACTCAGTATCTTTTGGTGCTTTACTGTTAATGCCTTTTTAATTGCATCGCGATAAGCATAAAGCGAGCTAAATGCGCTGCGTTTAACGATAGTTGCGCACTCATTGCAGCTTGGCAGACAAATTGATCTATGGGTTAACAGGTTTTCTTCGCTACTGTATTTAGGAAAATTGATGGTTTTATATTTTGGCTCACCGCAAAACCAACAAGTGGCGCGGTAATTAAAGGGGATTTCAATAACGGGGTAACGGTTCATACCTGTCCAGAATGTAGTAAGAGATAAGCTAAGGTTACATTTACCGACTTAAAAACTCCACTTAACTTGTGCAAAAGCTAACAAGCTGGGGGTTTGACCAAAGAGACTACTCGAACTGCCAGCAAAGCGTTGTAATACCGCCAGCAGTTGCCAATCATCAGCCAATGAATAACTGTTGTTTAGACCGACAAAATAGGAGCCGTCATCATAATAACTGCCCGAGAAGGTTAAACGGCTTAGTGCAGACAGATCAAAACCAATTTCAGCATAATAAGTGAATTCAGTAAAACTTAAGGTACGCGCAGTCAGGGGAAGATTTAAGAATTTCAGCGCACTATCCACATCTTGCGGGTTAGAGATATATAAAGCTGCTATTCGCCCAATCCAGTTAGCTCGACCGGCAAAACTGTAATCACTTTCAATACAGGCCACCAGCGATGATTGCAGGGGCTGATCGTCCCATTCATCTTGTGCGGGTTCAAACCAGGTCACTTCTCCGCGTAAACCCGCACCTTTAACGTCACCTGCAAAACCGCCGCCAAGCACATAATCTAAATGTGCTTTACCCGCTAACAGTTGCATATCCCAGCCTTGCTGATTAAACAGATAACGACCAGCATAACTATTAAGATCACTGTCTTGATTGGGGTTGTAAACCAGTTCCACTGAACTGGCAAAACCAAGTTTTCGTTTCAGTAATAGCGCATCACTGCCGGCGCGCTCCTCATAATCAAAATCGTAGATTGAATATGAGTTAAAGATATCATTGGGATTCCACAAGGTGGTCATTGCCCAATTGATACGGAAACGTCCGCCACGTGCTTGCCAGTTATCCGTAGACCAATCGAAATAGAGCCTGTCAAACTGGGTATTTCCCACCAGCCCGTTTTTATCTAACCAGTTAGTAGAGAGATCCATATAGCCGGGATCGTATGCAATTAAGTCCCCGTATCCCGGTAGCTCGGCTGTATCACCAAATAACAAACGGTTACGCATACCGGCGTTAAAACGAAATTGTTTATTAAAGCGATATTCATAATTAAAACGCTGATGAATAAGATGATCGACGGAATTGTCATAATCGTCCGGCAGGTTAACTGTGCCCATATATTTCACATAACCACCCAAATCCCAGTTCTTCAGCGGTGCCAGTCCGGGAATTTGTGCATAAGCACAGGCACTAAAAACAGTCGCGATTAAAACGCATAGTAGACCAAGTTGTCTCACTGTTTTATTTCCCCGCTATGCTTCTGCTCTATCTGTTTATCGTCTGTTTTTTTACCATCTTCAAAAACAATCACGCGTTTAGCACGCCCGATAACGCGCGGATCATGAGTTGAAAAGATAAAGGTGGTGCCTTCCTGCTCATTAAGCTGCTGCATAATATCAAGCAGTTCAGCCGTACTTTTAGCGTCTAAGTTAGCGGTCGGTTCATCCGCCATCACAAACTTAGGACTCGGTGCTAACGCTCGCGCCACGGCGACACGCTGCTGCTGTCCGCCGGAAAGTTTGGCAGGCACTTTATGTAAGTGATCAGCCAGTCCGACTTTAATTAACAAATCAGTGGCACGTTGGCGGCATTCGGCTTCGCTATGCCCCTGCAGCTGCATTACAAACTCAACATTCTCTAATGCCGTTAATACCGGTAACAAACTATAGTCCTGAAAGATAAAACCGATATTATCGCGACGATAAGCGATGCGATCTTTTTCCTGTAACTCAATAATATTCTTGTCATCAATACAGACTTTGCCTGACGTGGGAGAGTCAATGCCACCTAACATATTAAGCAGAGTCGTTTTACCCGAACCAGACGGGCCCATTACGGCCACAAACTCACCTTGGGCTATCTCTAAATCTAAATGGTCCACTGCATGCACCGGAAAATCAGTATCCTGATTATAGGTTTTACATAATTGGGTGATTTTTATGGTCATTAATGTTTCTCCGCCATTGCATCAACAGGCCGCTGTTTAAGAATTTGTCTTGCCGGATAGAGACCGGCCAAGAAACTCGCCAATACTACTGTACTGAAAGTTAACAGATAATCACTACTGCTTACTTGTGGGTATAACAAGGAATCAATACCCATTGCCCCCAAACCTTCCGCCATGCCTGTTAGCGGTAGTCCGGTTTTCTGCAGCACAGATAAAAGCGACCATGAGGCAATAACACCTAACAACCCGCCCACCAGCCCAAGAAAGGTTGATTCAAGTAAAATCAGCGCTAATATTTTGCTTTTTTGCATCCCCACGGCCATCAAAACACCAAACTCCCGGGTGCGTTCAAAGACCGACATCAGCAAGATATTGACAATACCAAAACCCATTGCCACCACAAAAATAACCAGGATGATCAGATTACTTGATCCCATGCTTGCCGTCATGGTGGCAAGCATCGGTTGGATTTCACCCCAATCCTGAATGATATTCTCAGTGGATAGTTGCTGCTTTATCTTGCTTTTAATGCTTTGCAGTTGTGTGTCATTTTTTACTAATAGCGCGATTTGATGGTCGCCGTTCAAACCACTTAATTTTTTTAAGTCATCTTTACGCACAAACACATGGTTATCATCAAATGCACTGGCAGGTGTTTTAAAAATACCTAAGACACGAAAGGCGGCACCTGCGACATCACCACTGACATTAGTAAAAGTGAGTACCACTTTTGAACCAACCCGAAGTTTAAGACGCTGTGCGGTTTTACTGGATACCAGAATCGGGTTTCGGCCCTTAATGCCAAACCATTGGCCGTCGATAATATTTGTCGCTATCGGTGTGATATTCACTTCGCTGTTAATATCAATACCCAGGATGGTAACACCGCGGGTGCTCCGCGCAGAGGCGATCATACCTTGAGCAAGATGTCGTGATGTCCACGCTTTTATTTCAGGTAAACTGTTAAACTGCTTCGCCAGCTCCTGCCCCTGCACTATGGTTTTATTAATATCAGGATCATCGGCATAGGATTTTTGATGTATTTGCAGATGACTGGTTTGCCAGTTAATCGCATTGCTGAGCATATTATCAACCATACCATTCATAAAACCGACCATCAGGGTTACCCCCATTAAACCAAAAACCACGGCACCCAATACAATGCTGGTACGTAGTTTGTTTCTCCATAAATTGCGCCAAGCCAGTTTAATTAACATAAGGCACCTTCTGCTCCTGAATCACAATACTGGTACGCAGTTTGTTTCTCCATAAATTGCGCCAAGCCAGTTTAATTAACATAAGCCACCTTCTGCTCCTGAATCACAATACTGGTACGTAGTTTGTTTCTCCATAAATTGCGCCAAGCCAGTTTAATTAACATAAGATATCTTCTGCTCCTGAATCACAATGCTGGTGCGTAGTTTGTTTCTCCATAAATTGCGCCAGGCCAGTTTAAGCTGCATGTGCACCTCCTTTTAATGCACTGACCAGATCCATTCTATAAAGTCGCCACATCGGATAAATTAAACATAAAGCCAACAACCCCAGTACAACCACGACTTGATGCAGGAATAACCAAGGATCTAATAACACCGGAATAATAGGATCATAGCCCATCTCCAGCATTAACTGCGCGGTATCACCGGTGAGCTGGATAGGATTAAAGAATAACCAGGTAAGGATAGGGAATGACAGCAATAACCCAAGGCAGATGCCTAACAACCCGATAAATGTGGATTCAATAGCGATAAGTTTTAATAACTTAATGCGTAATAAGCCAGTCGCCAACATCACAGCAAACTCACGCTGACGCTCTAAAACCATCATCAACAGTGTCGCAAACAATGCAAAACCGACAATGCCATAGAGCAGATACATCAGAAACAGACCGCTGGCGCGGTCAATTAAGATTTGCTGCGCCATATCCGGAGATAAGTCCTGCCAGTCTCGCACATTAACCTTTTCACCATAAAAAGCTTTTAAATCATTAACCGTCTCTTCTAATAAAGAGAGCTCTTCGCTATGTAATACCCATGCTGTGACTAAACTATCTGTGCTATATAACTCCTGAGCTAGCTGTAAAGGTAAGTAAATAAGCTGATTATTTAACTGCGGCATAGGGAAATGTAAAATACCTTTGATGGTATATAAACCAGCCGCCGTTTGCCCACGATAACCTTGTCCGTAAAGGATCACTTGCTCGCCAAGCTTTAAACCTAAATGGTCAGCCAGCCCTTCGGCAATCAAAACCTGTTGATCATCTGCCTGCAGGTAACTGCCGCTGATTAATTTATCTGACAAACCTGAGTATTGAGCCTCTTTATCCGGATCGACACCCAATACCATCACCCCTTTAGATTTATCGCCAGCGGCCGCTAAGGCAAATGATTCGATACGTGGCATCACGTATTGCAGGTTGTGATGATGATTGGCAAATTCGATAAATTTATCATCACCTGGCAGCAGATCATCAATGCTTTGACTCTCTGCAAATTCAGGATGCTGTAATTGAATCAAACCTGTAGACAAGCGCGCGGCATTTTCAATATTGGCGGTATAACTGCCCTCTTGAACACAACGCATCAACAAAGACAGTAACAAAGCTAATGCCAGTGCTGATGCGGTTAAGATGGTACGGCGTTTTTGCCGCCAAAGATTTCGCCAAGCAAGTGTGACTAGCATAAATAATCCTATCTATATCCAAACTACTTGAAGAGGCAGAAATCTGTACATTTAAATAGTTTGGGTATTAATTAATCGCGTAATGATTTCATTTGGCTTTGTGAGAAAAAATCGTCGCCGATTGCAAAGTTAAATTGCGCTTGATGGGTAATCATCTCAGTTTTATTACCCGGTTTATCCGCCGGAATCATCTCCATACGAGCGGCGATTAGTCGCCCACCCAACTCTTTAATATCAAAGGTCTGCATAGTATTAATCAATTCATCAAAGTCATCATAGAACTCCACTTTGCGCTGCAGGTAACTCTCCTTAGATATCCACAAACGCACCTTGCTCCATACCACCGGCGCATCGGGTTTGGCAAATGCATCAATCACCCAGCTCGGATCATTATCAATCACTTCACTGCTCACCATTTTATGGTCGTAATCAACCACGATTGACGATTGGTTAATCAGATCATCATTAGTGAAATCAGAGCCCATCCACGACTGCCCGAGCATTGATGGCGCGATTTTTACCACGCGTTCAATAGCGGGGATCCAGTTCCACATCTCCTTCTGGCGCTTTAAAGAGCTGCTGCCTTTATCTTTGGCAGGGGCGGTAACCAGCACTAACGACAGATCTAACCCTTTCGTCCAGCTTTTCATGCTCATACTACGTGTCCAATCGGGACGAATAATATTCATGGTAATTTCACTATAACTGGAATCTCCACGCATCTGTTGATCAGATTTTTCGATAATTTGAAAAGCTTCGCTATTTTGAGCAAAGAGTAGATTAGAAAAAAACAGGCAGGCAGTTAATAACAGGGTTGATAAATAAGGCATTTTCAATTCCTATTTTTAATAACACGGTACAATAAATGTACTACGTTACAGCAGTTTCGACAGCAATAATGTTATTTTTATCCTGTTTTAAGTCACTAAATTACAATTAAAACAAAAGCAGACTCGATCGACGAGCTGGCATCTGAAAAGATAATCATTTAAGTTTAAAAATAATCGGTAAGTCCTACTGGGAATTTAGCCCTAACGAAACTAGATATACTGGCACTGTAAGTGAATATTTTAAGATTGATGGAAAATCATTTTCTCAAGGACAAGAAATTGGTTTATGTATGTTCATATGTTTGGATTCGATGTTGCTATTGAAAATGATGCTGAAGCAGGGATAAATTATCTGATTAATCGCGAATGGGATGCGGGTTTAAAATATGGTTATTCCGAAGCAACATTGGACAATAGTTCATTTGAAGCGACCGATACAGGTAATGCGCTGATGCTTACATTTGCGAATAGCTTTTCAAATTAGTAATGAGCCGTTATTAAAATGTTTATCTCTCTTTGAGAGATGAACATTTTTATCTTAAACAAACAAAGCGATAAGTCAGCCTCTTTGTTTATCTCTTAATCCTGCGCATCCGCACAGCACTCATCTTGCAGATAACCGATAACAGTTTGTAACTGCGCATATTCAGCAACACAAAAAAGCACTCGCCCTTCTCGTCGTTGTGTTATCAAACCAGCCGAAGCTAAGCTTGACAGATGATGTGATAACGTTGAGCCGGGAATGCCTAACTCTTCCTGCACAGCGCCTACCGCAATACCTTGATGCCCTGATTTCACTAGACGTTTAAATATTGCTAATCGTGTCGGATGACCCAATTCTTTTAATGCTTTAGCAATGATTTCGATTTCCATTAAATTCACCTCTCTGTTTTATATTTCGATATTAACAGAAACATATTAGCAACAACAGGCTTTCTATGTATATCTACTGCATTCCACAACTCTGGAAATATATACCCATGTTACTTCAAGATGCAAAATCATCACGCAAAAACAGGCCATTTTCTAAAAAATATTGAACTTGACGAATTACATTCCTGTTTTTCATCATAAAGGGATGGGTTACGGGCATAATTAAATGATCTTTCATGCCGTATAATTTACTGCTTGCAACCGAGACTTTGCCATCATTCTTACCGGGTAATAGCATTGATAAAATAGGATTAACACTGCGTTTTCCTGCAATAATCCCCAATTCAAAATTTGCCTTGCCAAGGCGATTGGGGACGCTGTTATTGTCTGTACTTAATTGTAATCCGGCTTGCAGTCTAAGCTTGGGGTGATGGATCACTTTTTGTATTTGTAATAGATCAATTAACTGCGAACCTTTATTAGGTGGGCCGAGCATCACCACGCGACCCAAATTGTCAATCAGCTTATTTTGCAAATAGATGCGCACTAAAATACCGCCCATCGAGTGCGTTACAAAATGAATTCGCGCCTGATTAGGGCATAATCTCAGCGCATCATTAATGGTTTTTTCAGCCAACTCCTCGATTGAAAATTTAAATGATGGATAACGACAATTAATAACATGGTAACCAAGCTTATTTAAACTATTGCCGAGCTTTTTCATGCAACGCTCTGTTTTTCCTAGGCCATGTAATAAAATGACCGATTCGTTTTTTGCTGTTGCTGCAAAATAATTATCCATATCATCCTCCCGGAATACGCCCTAGTGAGTCACCAAGATTAATGCTGTTGCAAGGCCAATTTTTTCGCTTTGCTAAAATCGGTTTTTCCTGCACCTAGCTTGGGAATCTCTTCAACTTGATACCAACGTTTCGGGATCATTAATGGATTGCAACCACTGGCAAGCATGCTTTTTTTAATCTCACTACTATCCAATTTACCCTGGTGTAATAAAATAATGCTCTCACCTTTTTGAGGATCTTCAACGGCAACAGCAACGGCTTCGATATCATCCGGCTGATCTTTAAGTACGGCTTGCTCTATGGCGCTTAAACTGATCATTTCCCCTCCAAGCTTGGCGAAACGCGAATAGCGATCTAAAATCGTTAAAAAGCCGTCACTGTCTAACTTGCCTTTATCACCAGAAAGATACCAGCGCTCGCCATTTATCTCTTTAATCACTTGTGCGGTTTTTTCTGGGTTATTGAGATAACCGAGCATAATTTGCGCGCCACCAATCAAAACTAATCCAGCTTCGCCGGTTGCTAATTCCTCAAAACTATCCGGATCGACGATTTTAAAACTGGTGCCGGGCAATGGCATTCCCACAGTGCCCTCTTTGCCGCCAACCTGAACTTGCCACGTTTTTTTATCCAGCTTATCGGGCATATTAACACTGGCAACGGGCGTAGTTTCTGTGGTGCCATAACCTTCTAAAATTGATTTGTTAAATTTACTTTCAAAAGCACTTTTAACTTGAGGATGAAGTTTTTCCGCTCCCGCAACAACAATGCGCAATGAATCAAACATTAATGAATTGAGCTTTTTATTCTTTGTATACAAACGGAAAAAGGTCGATGTTCCACACATGATGGTGACATCATGTTTTGCTACCGCTTGACCAATCCCCGGCGCATCAGTGGGATCGGCATGGCAGACTAAAGGTATCCCTTCTATCAAGGGTAAGAACTGTGTCACCGTTAAGCCAAAGGCATGAAATAACGGCAACGAGCCCATTATCACATCATTGGCTTGCGTATTTAAAACATCTGATACCTGCTGTAGATTGGCCATAATGTTGGTATGGCTTAACATTACCCCTTTCGGAGAACCTTCACTACCGCTGGAGAATAAAATGGCTGCTACTTGCTCATTGTCAACTTTGCTCACGTAGAGTAATTTCAATAGCGATGCGGGTAATAATTTAACCAACAATAGACGCATTATTTGCTGGCTTTTTTTGATCTGTTTTAACGCGTCTTCTAAGTAAATCAGCTCGACCTTTTCTAGGCTGGAGCTTAAATCAACACCGCGTTTTTGCAGTTTTTTCAAAAATAGTTTTGAAGTGTAAACCTGAGTCAGCTGCGCTTGTTCAATAGCATCACTTAGTGCATCTTGGCTGGCCGTATAATTTAAATTTACAATGGTTTTACCCGCAAGGATCGTCGCCATATTGGCAATAACGCCGCCCGCACTGGTCGGTAGTAATAAGCCGACATTTTGGCTTTTATTGTTATTTTTAATCTGTTTACTTAAGCTAATAGCCCCAACTAAAACTTTCTGAGCCGATAAATTTTTTCCTGTGCTATCTGTTATTGCCTGCTGCGTTGCCACACGTTTTACCGTATCGACCCAAGCGCTACCGATATCCGCTAAATCTCCTGCATGTTGCTTCCAAGACTGCACGGACAGATCAAAAACACGCTGTTTTACTTGCTCAGTTTGGCTTGTTTTGAGCATCTGCTCGCCAAAAGCGACCACCAGATCGCGAAATAGTCCCTGCCTACGCACATCTTTTAAATTATCTGAAGAACGACTGAATTTACTGCCCCATAAACCACGGATATAAAAAGGCACAATAGCTAGCGGTTGCTCGGTTTTTCTACAGGCTAATTCAAAACCACTTTTAAATTCGCCAAGGTGGCCATTACGACTAATTGCACCCTCAGGAAATAAAGCCACCACTTCACCTTTATCTAACGCTGCTGCAATTTGTACTAATGAGCGCTTGCTTGATGCAGATTCAATCGGGATACAGCCTAATGCTTTAAAAAACCAACATAAGTACCAACGCGAAAATATTTTTTTGTCCATAACAAAACGTACAGGACGGGGACTGGCTATTTGTAACACAGCCCAATCAACCCAACTAACATGATTACCCAGTAGCAGCACGCCACCTTTTTCGGGAATGTGCTGCATACCTTGAACAGAGACTTTATAACGACGAGAAATAGACCAGGCCAATACAATACGCACTAAACTTTGCGGCAGTTTGTAGATGGTATAAAGTCCACCCGCAATTGCCACCATGGCGGTAAAGGTAAGTAAAAAATAACTGTCAAAACCATAATATGCGAAACATGCCGTTATCACTAAAAAGCTAGCCATGCTAACATTTTGCACCCAGTTATTAACGGCTAATACCTTGCCCATCTCATCACTTGCTGCATGAAATTGAATCAGCGCATTCAAGGGAACAATAAAAAGACCGCCCATTATTCCGACTGCTAAAAAACAGAGAGCTTGGGTAAGAGAGGAATCCATCAATGGCAAAAACCATAGCGCGATAGCCAATCCGCTAGCACCAATAGGAATTAACCCCGTTTCGATATGATCTTTTGACCAACGACCCGCTAGCCATGAACCAAGCGCAATACCGACTCCAGAAGCGGCAATGGTTGCTTGAATAATTAGCGTATTAGTGACTGAGAAATTGGCTTTGGCATAGGCAGGAAAACTGGCTAATAACATTTGCCCAATCGACCAGAACATCGCCAGACCAATAATTGCAAGGCGAATAACACGGCGCGTTACAAGCGGATTCAAACTCTCTTTCACATAAGCGCCAGTGCGATATTTTTTCCAATCAAATCGTTTTTCTGTTGCAGCTTTTTCCAGATTTGGTAAACGGTATGCCATGGCTAATTCAATGATGGAATTGATAACCAATAGCCAAGCAAGCGGTGCCATTGACTGTAATATTTGCGCCGGCGTTGTGGATTCAGGCAGATAAAAAGATTCAAATAATAACGAATAAACTAAGGTTCCCGCCAAAATAGCGATGATGGAAACCGACTGCACCAAGGCATTTGCTTGCGCTAATTTTTCTCGACCAAAGAGAGGTTTGATATAACCAAATTTAGCCGGTGAATAAAACGCTGACTGCACCGCTAATAAAAAGGTCATGGCAAAGGCCAACCAAAATAATCCCAGATAATAACAAAGCGTGATAGCCAAGGTGATAACAACGGCCATCCAGGCACTGATTCTAATCACTCTGTTTTTAGGGTATTTATCAGAAATAAAACCCGCTGGCGTGAGCAGTAAAATAAACGGCAGTAAGATGAGTCCATTAACCAATGCCGTGAGGAGTACCTGTTGCTGCCCGTCATATGCTTTGAAAATGGTATTTTGAATAATTATTTTATGCCCTAAATCGACAAATGCATTTAAGAAAACGGCCATTATATAGGGCCATGCACCTCTTATCTTGGCTAACTTATCCATTTTTAAACTCCTTTGCTTGGGTATAACCATTAGATTAAGAAGGATTATGATGGGCTTCAAAAATGCTGCAACTATTATTATTCAAGTCTATCTACTCGCACCAAAAGGTATTACATTTTAATACCTATTTAAATTATTGGTTTCAATATGTCGCAAACTAAAATCTTAATCACAGCCTTAAAAGCACAATTAAAAGCCCATGGAAAAACCTATACTGATGTTGCTAAACATTTAAACCTTAGCCAAGCCTCTGTTAAGCGATTGTTTAGTGAAGGAAATATCAGCCTGACGAGATTAGAGTCGATCTGTAATTTGATAGAATTACCGCTTGCTGATCTGGTGCTATCGATGACCATCGAACATAAAAAAATTGATAATTTGACCTTATTACAGGAGCAGGAAATTGCCGATGATTTATTGCTGTTACTTCTCACTGTCTGCGTAATTAACGGTTTTACTTTTGATGAGCTGCTGCAGGAATATTCGCTAACAGAGCTGGAATGTATTCAAAAACTGGCGAAATTAGACAAGCTGAAAATTATTGAGTTATTACCCGGTAATCGTTTCAAACTTAAAATAAGTACTAACTTTTCCTGGTTAGCCGACGGCCCCATTCAACGCTTCTTTTTAAAACGGGTTCAGGAAGAGTTTTTTAACAGTCACTTCAAACAACCCACAGAAAAATTAATCGTGATTAACGGATTATTGTCGTTAAGCAGCAATGCAGAGATTCAAAAACAGATGCAGAAATTAAGCCGTAATTTTGCCGAATGCAGAAATGAAGACGCTTCGTTAAAAATGAATCAAAAAAACGGCACAACTATGGTGCTGGCATTACGGCAATGGGATTCCAGTTTGTTTGATGAGATCCGTAAAAAAACATAACCTCAGCAAATCAGCTTATAAACCGGCCTCTTTGGTGTCATATATTGCTACCTTTTCATTTGCAGTTTACCTTATACCAATACCTGCTTATAACTTACCTGTCTTTAACAGCGAATGGAGAAAGGTATGAGAATTTCAAACTGGAAAGCAGGTTTTACATTCTGCACGTTATTATTAGCCAGCACGGTTAGTTTTAGTGCCGGATTATTAAAACCCGGTAATGCGGGCTACCGGGATTTACAAATCAAAACACATGACGTTCATGTGATAGTTCAGGACGGTTATTCCCGCACCGAAGTGGAACAGACATTTTTTAACCCTAATCAGCAGGAACTTGAAGCGTTTTATTCCTTCCCCGTACCGGAAGGCGCTGCTGTGGGTGAATTTACCTATTGGATTAACGGTCAGGCGATAACCGCAGAAGTCGTAGAAAAAGAGCTGGCAAAACAGATTTATCAGCAGCAGAAAGAAGCCGGTAATAACACCGCACTTGTGGAGCAGGACAGCTATAAAACCTTTGATGTAAGGGTCTTTCCGATAGCCCCCCAGGATCAGGTAAAAATCCGCCTGGTTTATCTGCAGCAGGAACAGATCGATACCGGGTTAGGCCGTTATGTTTATCCGCTTGAGGAAGGTGGTGTAGACGAGGCTAGAAATAGTTTCTGGACTCGAAATGAGACGGTACAGGAGCGTTTTTCTTTTACCATGGATATTCGCTCAAGTTATCCCTTAGACGGCGTACGTTTGCCGGCTCATCCTGACGCGCAGTTCACTCAGATAGATGATCAGCAATGGCAGATTTCTATCGGCAATAACACCAGCAGTGAGCAGGATAGTTTAAGTGCAGCGCCTGAAAACAGCGTAAAACTGAACAAAGATATTTTAGTTTACTGGCGCCATAAACCTGATTTACCCGGCAGTGTCGATTTAATCAGTTATCGTGAACAGGGTAAAAAGAAAGGTACCTTTAAACTTACCTTAACACCAGGTGACGACTTGGCTTTAAACCAGGGGCAGCGAGACTGGATTTTTGTACTGGATAAATCCGGCTCAATGGCCGGTAAATACGAGACATTAATCGAAGGGGTACGTCAGGCACTTGCTAAATTACCGACGAATGATCGCTTCAGAATTATTACCTTTAACAATCAGGCGCAGGATATCACATCGGGTTATCAGCCAGTCACAGCCGAGAATGTAGAACACAGTCTGAATAAACTGCAGGCTGCTGGTGTGAGCGGTGGTACCAACCTTTATTCCGGTATCGAAAAAGCCATTAGAAAACTAGATGCCGACAGGGCCAGTGCAATTGTATTAGTCAGTGACGGAGTGGCTAATATCGGTGTTACCGAACAAAAAGCCTTCTTGAAATTACTGGACAAAAAAGATGTGCGCTTATATTCATTTATTATGGGGAACAGCGCCAATCGACCATTATTAGAGGGTATGAGTAATATCTCTAATGGTTTTTACGCTGCAGTTTCTAACTCCGATGATCTGATGGGGCAGGTGATGTTAGCCACCAGCAAAATGACTCACCAGGCGATGCGTGATATTAAATTAAATATTGACGGCATCACAATCAGTGAATTAAGCCATGAAGATTTCAATACAGTATACCGCGGTCAGCAGCTGACCTTCTTTGGTCATTACTACGGACAGGGGACGGCTAAAGTTGAACTTACAGGTAAAGTAAACGGCCGGAAAGTCAGTTATAAAACTGATATTGATTTTAATAACGGACAGACATTACATCCTGAGCTTGAACGCTTATGGGCATACAGCAAGATCAAACAGTTAGAAGAGGAAATGAACTACCTGGGTGAGTCTGCCGACAACAAACAAGCAATTCAGGATCTCGCGATCGAATACGGTTTAGTAACTAATTACACCTCTTTATTAGTGCTGGAAGAACAGATCTTTGAGCAGCTTGCAATTAAACAAACCAACAAACAACGAGTTGCAAAAGAGCGGACAGCCCAGCAGCAGAAAAAACAACAGCCGCTAGCTGATAACCGTGCAGATCGGAAACAACCTATGTTCAGTACGCCTAAACCAAGCTTTGGCGGAGGCGGGGCAATGCATCCACTGTGGTTACTGCTATTAGTACTGCTGAAACTGCCTAACTTTCTGAAAAACTCGCCTAAAACGACTCGAAACTAAACTCTAATCAAAAGGGAGACTAATCAGTCTCCCTTTTGACGATTAATTTCTACAATCGAAAACAACGTTGTAAAACAACTTAAAACTGAAGTCACAAAACATCGATTAGTCTTAAATTAATTTATTTCTGCGATTAAAAAGACATCACTATAAAAATAGGGGATAATCCGCGACTACAAAAAATCAGGCGCTCAATAAATAGACAACATTAGCATCTGATAGAAGCAATTAATATTTCAGGAATCATTATTTATGTCCCAAGTTGGCACGCTTTATATCGTATCGGCCCCAAGTGGCGCAGGAAAATCTAGCCTTATCAATGCTCTTTTAGCAGAAAAAAGAGATTGGACGGTACAAGTTTCAGTATCTCATACCACTCGCGCACCACGCGTTGGTGAAAATAATGGCGAACATTACCATTTTGTGGATGTGGATAACTTTAAACAGTTAATTGAAGAAAATGCCTTTTTCGAATGGGCAGAAGTATTTGGTAACTATTACGGCACCTCACGTGTAACTATTGAACAAGCATTAGCACAAGGTATCGATGTATTCCTGGATATCGACTGGCAAGGTGCACGTCAAGTACGAGAAATGATGCCGCAGGCAAAAGGTATTTTTATTCTACCGCCAAGCCGTGCGGAATTAGAGTCGCGTCTGAATAAGCGCGGTCAGGACAGCAAGGAGATTATCGCAAAACGTATGGCACAGGCTCAATCGGAAATATCGCATTATAATGAGTATGATTATCTGATTGTTAATGATGATTTTGAAGTAGCAACTCAAGAGTTTTCTGCTATTGTTAAATCACTGCGAAATGCGCAGGATAAACAGGCTATCAAGCATCAGGCAACCATTAAAGAATTGCTTGAACAACAGTCTTAATACGAAGTTTCTGGATCAAATCACATTTAGCACATATAATAAGCGCCCTTTTTTGTGTAATTAACTTTTTGGAGTTCAACAATGGCACGTGTAACCGTTGAAGATGCAGTAAATGTAGTTGGTAATCGTTTTGATCTTATCTTAATGGCATCTCGTCGAGCTCGCCAGCTTGCTACTCAAGGTAAAACACCTTTAGTTGAGCCTGAAAATGATAAACCTACAGTTATCGCTTTACGTGAAATTGAAGAAAATTTAATCACTAATGAGCTGATGGATATTCAAGATCGTCAAGAGAAGCATGAAAAACAAGCTGCTGAATTAGCTGCTGTTGCGGCGATTGCAGAAGGGCGCGGTTAATATAATAACCGACCTGACTAAAGTATTTTAAGAAACGCCGATCATGCAAATGCTCGGCGTTTTTTTATATTCAATAAATATGGAGTTAACTTGTTGTGATGAGCTTATTATTACCCGCCTTAACGATTGTTATCGGCTTTGCTTTGCTTATCTGGAGCGCTGATAAATTTGTTTTAGGGGCATCAAATACTGCACGCAGTTTTTCAATATCCCCTCTGATTGTCGGTGTGGTGATTGTTGGTTTAGGAACTTCTGCTCCTGAGATGCTGGTATCGGCTATGGCGGCCTCGGAAGGAAAAACAGGTTTATCAATTGGTAATGCGATCGGTTCAAACATTACCAATGTCGGTTTAATGCTCGGTCTGACAGCACTGTTTTATCCTCTGCAGATTCACTCTAAACTGCTCAAACGTGAAATGCCGGTATTGCTGGCTATTATTGGACTTAGCTACTTTTTACTGTGGGATCAGCATCTTAGCTTTATTAATGGTTTAGTTTTATTGATCATGATGTTTGCCATGCTGGCCTTCACGGTTTATGAAGCTAAAAGCCACGGTGAGGATACGCTGCCGCAGGAAATTTTAGATGAGATGCCGGAAGAAGTAAGCAAAGGCGAAGCGCTAAAATGGTTAGTGATCGGCATTGTTGTACTTATCGTTTCATCGCGTATTTTGGTTTGGGGCGCAGTTGAAGTTGCGGAATACTTTGGCGTCAGCGACCTGATAATTGGTCTGACCATTGTCGCAATCGGTACCAGTTTACCTGAGCTGGCGGCTACTATTGCAGCTGCGCGTAAGAAAGAGTTTGATTTAGCGGTTGGTAATATTATCGGCTCCAATATCTTTAATATCTTAGGAGTAATGGCGTTACCTGGTTTAATTCATCCGGACAAGTTTGATATTGAGGTATTAACACGTGATTACCCGGTAATGATCGGTTTAACCATCGCACTGATGATCTTCTCAATCGCATGGCGCAAGAGTAAAACCGCCCTGCTCGGAAGATTTGAAGGTGCTTTGTTATTAGCAGGTTATATCAGCTATATGGTCTGGTTATTTAATGATATGCAGGCTTCTTCGTTAGCTTAAGTCTAAACTAATAAAAAGGCGCCATGGAGAATATCCATGGCGCCTTTTTTGTATCTATTGTTTGCGGTTTTAAATTAACCTGCAGTGCGGCTTACTAATGGTGCTTCAACAGGCTCTTGTACCGCAGCTTGTGCTGATAAGTCAGGGCGCTCGGCTTTCGGCGTAGATAACCAGTAACCAAAGCCCATAAATAGACCACCACTTACTAAGTTGCCTAAAGATACCCATAATAAGTTATGACCAATACCTGCCAGTGTGAACGCTTCTTTTGACTCGCCAAACCAAGACAGTGCAAAGATAGTCATATTGGCGATACTGTGCTCATAACCGCAGGCAATAAAGGCTGCAAGACACCACCAGATAGCGATAAATTTACCTGTACCTTCTGTACGTACACACATCCAGATCGCCAAACAAACTAACCAGTTACATAAGATACCTTTAGCAAACAGAACCATGGTTGGCGCTGTTGTTTTCGCTAGAGCAACTTTGTGCAGCAAGCTATCTTCAAAACCAAGCAGTTTACCGCCACCAGCATAAGAAAAGATCGCAGCAAGCAGGATACAACCAAGCAGGTTACCCAGCCATGTCTGCGGTAAGACTTTAAATTTGTCGCTCCATGTTATCTGTTTCGTTAATGCACCAAAGGTCAAAAACATCGAATGCCCGGTAAACAACTCAGAACCCGCAATGATAACTAAGGTTAATGCGATACCAAAAAAGCTTCCCATTACGATTGCACGGATTGATGGATCAACAATGTTACCTAACGTGAAGATGAGGATAATGCCCATACCAACATAAGCACCAGCCATTGCTGAACTTACCCAAAATCCCAATTTATCTGTTTGTGCAAATTTGACGATACGCGCCGCGGTTGCCGAACATTTTGTAATACTATCTGCGTACATTTTCTTTCTTCCTTAAAGTTTAAAATAAATTAGTTTCTACAGGTGCACTTCAACAAAGCCATCTGTGACACGTGCTTTATAAGCTTCAACATTTACCTCTGTATTTTCTAAACATGAACCATCAAGCAAGTTAAAACGCTGCTTTTTAAGCGGAGATGCCACCCATAATTGCTCCTGATGCTGACAAATCAAACCGCGCGATAAAACATTTGCACGCGCAAACGGGTCCATATTATTAATCGCATAAACCTGGCTCTCTTCACTTGGACGGAAAACTGCAACTTGCTTACCCTCAACCAGCGCACAAACACCAGTTGCAGGAAAAATACTTTTTAATTCACATACTTGGGTCCATTTACTCATTACACTTGCTCCAACTCGATTTTATATACAGGGGCTTTTTCATCAAAAAATGCAGGACGTTTTTGACCGCGTTCAGGGGTAAATACGACGTTATCATCTTGTTTGTCACTGTTAATAAAGTGCGTAAAATGTTGTAGCTGTGCTTGATCGGAAAGTGTTGCTGTCCACTCACATTGATAGCTAGCAATCGCATCAGCCATATCACTTTCAAGCTGCTTATTGATTCCCAGTTTGTTATCTACAATCACTTCTTTAAGGTAATCAATGCCGCCGCTTAGATTTTGTAACCAAACCGAAGTACGGGTTAATTTATCCGCAGTGCGCACATAGAACATCATGAAACGGTCTAAGTATTTAACTAAGGTTTGTTTATCGAGATCTGAGGCTAATAACTCTGCATGCTGTGGTTTCATACCGCCGTTACCACATACATATAGGTTCCAACCGGAATCGGTTGCGATAATACCGACATCTTTACCCTGTGCTTCGGCACACTCACGCGTACAGCCCGACACACCAAATTTCATTTTGTGTGGAGTGCGTAACCCTTTGTAGCGGTTTTCCAGTTCAACACCCAGGCCAACACTGTCCTGCACACCGAAACGGCACCAGGTGCTGCCGACACAGGTTTTCACCATACGTAGAGCTTTTGCATAGGCTTGCCCCGTTTCAAATCCAGCAGCTATTAGCTGCTTCCATATATCTGGCAGATCGCTCTTATGCGCGCCAAACAGACCGATCCGCTGTGCACCGGTAATTTTGGTATAAAGCTCATATTGTTCCGCTACACTTGCCACAGCCGCTAACCCTTTAGGAGTTACTTCTCCTCCCGCCATACGCGGAATAACAGAGTAGGTACCATCTTTTTGCATATTTCCGAGGAAAATATCGTTGGTATCCTGCAGGCCGTTATTATCGCTTGATAAAACATAATCACTCCAGCAAGACGCTAAAATAGAGCCAACTGTTGGTTTACACACTTCACAGCCGTAACCTTTACCGTATTTTTCCAGTAACGCGGTAAAGGTTTTAATACCTTCGATACGGATCAGGTGGAATAACTCCTGGCGAGAATATTCAAAATGGTCACAAATATGGTTTTTAACTTCCACACCCTGCTTGGTCAGCTCTGCATTTAAAACTTGTGTTATTAAGGGAATGCAACCACCACAACCGGTACCCGCGCCCGTTTCCATTTTAATTGCGCCAATAGTGCTATGCCCTGCCGACACGGCATCGGCAATATCACTTTTCTTAACATCAAAACAGGAACAAACCTGCGCGCTATCCGGCAACGCATCCACACCTAAGCCAGCATCACCACAACCGGCGTGTTCTGGCAAAATCAATGAATCAGGGTGTTTTGGTAACTCGATATCATTAAGCGTATATTGTAATAAATTGCTGTAGCTTTCTGTATCACCAACTAATACTGCGCCTAATAGTGATTTACCATCTTCAGAAACAATAATACGTTTGTAGGTAGAGCTGTTTTCATCAAGATAGACATAACTTTTACAGTTTGGCGTGCGACCATTTGCATCGCCGATACTGCCGACATCAACACCTAACAGTTTTAATTTAGCGCTCATATCAGCGCCAGTGAATTCGTTTTCTCTGCACAGAATGTCATCTGCGACGACTTTTGCCATGTTGTAGCCGGGAGCTACTAAACCGAAGAATTTTTCATTCCAAGACGCACACTCACCAATCGCATAAACATCAGGATCTGATGTTTTACACTGATTGTTAATGGTAATACCACCACGACGAGCTGTTGCTAAACCACACTGTTTAGCTAATTTATCTTGTGGACGAATACCCGTTGAGAAAACAATAAAATCGACTTCTAACTGCGAGCCATCAGCAAACTTCATAGTATTACGCGCAGTTTCACCGGATGCGATTATCTCTTGGGTATTTTTACCTGTGTGAACGTTTACACCAATACTTTCGATTTTTTGGCGCAGCATCTGTCCGCCTTGAAAATCCAGTTGCTCTGCCATTAATACCGGTGCAAACTCGATAACATGCGTTTCCACACCCAGTGCTTTTAACGCGCCAGCTGCTTCTAAACCCAGCAAGCCTCCACCGACAACCACACCTTTTTTACTACGACGTGCAGTGGCCTCAATAGCGTTAAGGTCTTCAATCGTGCGGTAGACAAAACAATCTTTGCTTTCATTACCTTTGATTGCCGGCACCCATGGATATGACCCTGTTGCCATAATTAATTTGTCGTAATAAACCGCGCGACCGGTTTGCGAGTGGATCACTTTTTCATGGCGGTTAATGGTTAAAGCGCGCTCACCAATCAGGACTTCAATATTATGTTTTGCGTAGAAACCTTCTTTTACTAATGAAAGCTCATCGGCAGTATGATGCGAGAAATATGAGGAGAGGTGAACTCGATCATAAGCAACACGAGGCTCTTCACAAAAAGCGGTGATTTCAAATTTATCCAAGTCTGCTTTATCCACAAAATCTTCGATAAAGCGATGCCCTACCATGCCGTTACCAATGATCACTAATTTTTGTTTGTTCATAGATTCCTCAGTCATTAAATAAATTTTAATCGGGTGCAGACTAACCAACTCCGACAAAAAAAAATTGAACAATATCAAAGCGCGCTACATTATGCTTACAAATTCACTAACAAACCCGCAATATACCCACTAGTGAGTAGCGACTTGATTAACAATAACCACACAAACATTGACGCCATTTAACAATCACCATGATTTATTTAAGGGTATTGTTTGTGCTAAAGTTCATAGAAAATAATTAGTTAGGAAAGCAAATTGTCTGAAGTAAAAGAGCAGATTCAACAATACAAAATTCTTATTAGCGCCTGTTTATTAGGTGAACGCGTTAGATATGACGGCAAGATAAATAAGCTCAATCATAAATTGATCGATAGCTGGTTAGCACAAGGCTGGTTACTGAGCAGTTGCCCTGAAGTTTGCGGCGGTTTAGCAACACCACGTCCCGCGGCAGAAATTCAGCAGGATGGCTTAATAAAAACCCAATATGGAGAGGATGTGACAGATGCTTTTAAAAAGGGTGCCGAGCATACACTGGCATTAGCTTTGAAGTTTAATATTAAAGTCGCGATCTTAACCGAAAAAAGTCCATCCTGCGGCAGCTCGCAGATTTATAATGGTCGCTTTGAGCGCAGCTTAATCGACGGACAGGGTTTAACCACACAACTGTTACGCGCCCATGGCATTCAGGTATTTAATCAGTTTGAACTGGATAAAGTACAGGCCTTTATAGCTAATATGGGCAAGTAGTCTGGTGCATCTTATTACCAAGGGATCTGATCGAGATCCGGATAAATAAATTGATAATCTAAGCGCTCTTTTAGCTTGTTATTACACACCACTTTATTGCTCGCTATTTCTGTATTTAAAAATTCAGGTGCATTGTTGCCCAATGATAACGCGCTCTTGGTGTAATAGGCCTGTTTGCTGGGATGCGAATCCGCACAAGCATTAAACAGTTGTCCCCAACCCTGCTTTTCGACAATGCGATTAATAATATTTATACAATCATCAAGGTGGATTAAATTAACGCGTGCTTGTGGATCGCGCATTTTTTTACCTGAACTAAAAAAGCGCCCTGGATGACGTTTAGGTCCAATCAAACCAGCAAAACGTAAAATGGTTGTTTGAAAGTGCTTATTATCACTGAATATTTTTTCTATCTGTAATAATGGATGTGACAAATAATCTAACCTATCTGACTCCTGGCATAATCCATTATCAGAAGGATAAACTGAGGTCGAACTGACAAAGATAATCTTCTCAATCGGAGATTTTTCTATCTCTTTTATCAGGTTTTTAAATGCAATTAAATTTTTACTGGTGATATTAATGATCAGTAGTTGCGCATTTAAAAAATCCTGAATATTGTCTGCTAATCTTTCTATATCAAGCAGATAAACAGAAACATTAACGGCCTTTAACTGCCTTAACTTCTCTGCTGAGCGAGTGGAAATATTAACCTTGTTACCTTGCCTTACAAATAACGCAGGTAACCTGCTACCCAACCAGCCACTGCCTAAAATAGAAATGCTTTTATCCATTGTTTATGTCCCTAATCGTCAAGTTTTGTTCGATAAAAGATGCAGCCTTATCTTCTTTTCTGCTGAATTACCCTGCTTTCTTGATGCTCTTTTTTGCGCTGCTTAACAGAGGATAAAACCTGTAACTTAAAATGGTCATCTGCTTTCCCCCACTGCATAATTTCAGTCAAACTCCGAAAACAACCTATACAAATATCCTCCTTATTGAGGCAGCAGTTACGTACACAGGGTGATGCCAGGTTACTCATTTGTATTCTCTATTTTTATTGAATGAAACTATCTTACCTTTAATGATCGCGATTGTTCAGTTAAACTGCCAGCGATTTAACAATTTGATAACAACACAGGAGCGCTAGATGTTTATTATCCGCTGGATTTTAGGTCGATTTATTTTATTACTGAATTTTATCTTCACCCCGAAAAAACGTAAACGCGAAATACACGAGCAGATAAAAATTGATTTACAGTCAAAATCATTACAACTATATCAATATAAAGCCTGCCCATTTTGTGTAAAAGTACGTCGGGCTGTACGTCGCCAAGGTTTAAATATTTCGACAGTAGATGCCAAGCACGCAGATAATAAACAAGTATTGCAAAACGAAGCGGGAAAAGTACAGGTACCTTGTTTACGTATTGAGGAAAGCAATAACGTGACCTGGCTATATGAGTCATCGGCAATTATTGAATACTTAAATAATCGTTTTGCTTAAGCCATAAAAAAACCACCTTTTGGTGGTTTTCTGTTTCGAACTTATTGGCTGGTAAACTGTAATAACAGCAACTTGTTTTTATCATATAACTT
>JABXKR010000297.1 GCA_013619145.1 Psychromonas sp.
GCCGTCTTTCACTTCCCACTCATTTACTTTTGTTAACGCATCTAAAAATTCATCTTCGACTTCCATACCCGTGGCGCAATGTTTAGCTGTTGAGATAAAGTTTTTCATGATTAATAAGCTTTGATCGATCTGGTACCCCCCCTGAAAATTATTGCAACCGCCACTGCCAAATACACGCCCTTTTTGTATATCAAAAGTTAGATGAGGTTTGTTTTTTTCCTTGCTATCAAGAAACCATTTTTTGTTTGCCAATAAGCCTGGAATATCTAACGCAGCTGGCTCTGCTTCTTTTACAACAGGCAAAACTTCTTCTTTAGGTTTTGGCTTAGCTTGAGGTTTGGGGTGAGCCTTGAGCATGGCTTGAGCCGCAGCTTGCATCTCGATATTCAGCGATTCATTCAGATCATATCGCGTGAATGGTAATAACTCACGGTTAACATAGAGTAGTTTATGATCTTTTATGACTTGCACGCGAAGTTGATATATACCCGTTGATGAGAGTGATTTTTTAAGTACCGGTAAGGTAAATTCTTGTGGAAACTTCTCAAAAACATTTTGCTCTGAAGCGGAGAGAATATTAAATTTATTATCTCCTTGAGGACGGGATTCAAGGCTTAACTTAAAAATAGTACCAGGTTCAATATTACTCTCTTGGTTATATGTTAATTCCCCCTTAATGTACTGAGCTTGAGGAATTTTATAAAGCGCATAACCATCGGCAAATATAATAATGACAACAATCGCAAGAATTACCCAGTACAAATTTTTCATAATCAGCAGTCCCTTTCTAATCAACCTATTAGAGAATAGTTTATTAATAACAATCCAACTAGTTAGATTGCTCTTAATATCAACGGCACTGCTAAAATATCATTATTATCATCAGTTTAATGGTGATGATGCTTTAAAAAACTTTTAGGTATCAACTCGGCAATAAAACTACGTGCTCCACGGCGCAGTAACGAACTGAAATATAAAATTAAAATTATGACTAAACTTGCTATTTGCCACCAGCTGTAACTACCTTGCTCCTGATCCAACCAAGGAAGGGCAATAACATCTATATATTGATTCAGCCCTAAACCAATTAAGAAAGCCCCGCCTAACATCAGCATCGCCAGGCTCATAGCAGCAAAGACCCCCTGCTGCTGCTTAAATGTTTTTAGAAGCTCAAGACTAATCGTTGGTGCGATTAAAAAGAAAGCAATAGCAGCGCCTGGTGATAGACCTGCAATTAATAAAACAGCAATAACGGGGGTTATACCAGTCGCACAAAGTGCAAATGGAAACGCCACAATAATCATCACTAAGACTTGTAACCACAATGCTTGATCAAGGAATGCCCAAGCAGATGTAGCAGAGAGTGTTGCAGCCAGCGTCCAACCTAATAAAACCCAAGGTGCTGTATGATCGAGCTGATGTTGATAGCCCTGTTTAATGGCGCTAATAAATCGGGATGTTGAGGTTTTATCCTGGCAACTTATTTTCAATGCAGAGGAGAGTAGTGTTTTAAAGTGACGACCTAATAACCAGGCAATCACTAATGCAAAAATAGTAGCCAAAACAATGCGCAATAAAAGCATCTGCCCACCAAGTAGCGGCAGGGAAATAAGCAGTGCATCAAACCCCATAATCGGTGCCGCAATTAAAAATGCAGTCGCAAAGGTTTGGCTAACACCAGTAAATAATAGTTGCTGATGCATTTTGCTGGCACTGGGTGAGCAAACAGGTAAAGGTAAACCGTAAATGACCCCTTTTAAACTATCTTTAAAAAAAGACTGGCTGGCTTGTGTTGGTAAAACGGAGAACTTGGGATTGAAATAATGCATTAACCCGCTTAAAAAATAAGCCAGTAACAACATAGGAGCACTATACAAAGCAATATTGGTAAAATTGACCAGAGTTAACGCAGTATTATGCTCATCACGGCTTTGATCCCTCTTATGCAGTTCTTCAAGTTCATGATGATGCTCATCTATTTGCTGATCATTTTCAACTTCGGAAATATCATGATACCCGTCAGTTTCATGATGAACGTCATCAACTTCATGATGGTGTTGCCCAGCCTCTTGAATGCTATCTATATGCTGATCTACTTTAATAGAGTCTTGAATATCCGTAGCTGGCGTACCTGCATGATCATGGTTATGTTCAATATAACCCAGCCAATGCGGTAACAGCACCGAAGATAATACAATAACACCAAGCATACTGCCGATCCCCGCTGCATACTTGTTTTCATTATTATCTTTTTTTGGCGCATGAGAGTGGGAGTGTCCATGCAGATAGGGACGATGTAAAACAACATGCATAATCGACCCCATCACAAAGGCCTGGAACCAAGCTAGCCATTGACCATCAAGTTGTGCCAGAGAGTCACCGGCAAAAAATGCCCCAGCTAAAGTTGCAGCAGACATACCCAGCAAAATAATCATTGGTAATAACCGCCCATACTGAGGACGTAATAACCACCAAATAGTTAAACCGACAGGAAAGCGATGTAATAAAACACCTAGTGCAAGCAGCCAGCCCGTATGATCACCTTGCGTAACAATTAAAGCAGAACCATCGATACTGGCATGTAAAACTAAACCGAGTACACCTAAAAACAGTGTCGTTTGATGTGCCTGATGGGCGGCTTTCTGAAAGTATTTTTCTATCCAGCTTGGCGCCAGCAAACCAATTGCCATCAGCAGCAAAACGATCAAACCGCCACTGTGCAGAATTTCGGGCAGGATATGAAATAAAACAAGACCTGAAATAGTTACAAAAATAAATGCATCAAGCAGATCCAGCCAACCAGGCTGACGCTGTAACAACCGGTAGGTAACCGGTCCTAGGAAGAGTGCAAAAACACTTAGTAACAACAACATAAAAAGAGTCTCGATAAAATTAATCAAATTCTGTTTTGTTATAATATAACACTAAATCAAAGTTGACTATTTTTATCAGATATTAATATTTAAACTGTTTTAATAACTATTCTCACGCAACAGCTCCCTTGGCAAAAAGAGTGAAATCCCACCGGCAATGACGATAAACAGAGTTGAAACCAGTAAACAGGCGCTTAAACCTAAACTGATAAATATCCAGCCTGAAAGCAGCGTGCCGATTAAACGCCCCAGTGCATTTGCCATATAATAGAAACCGATATCTAACGATACCCCTTCTCTTTGCGCATAACTGACAATAAGGTAGCTGTGCATTGAAGAGTTGATAGCAAACAAAGCACCAAATAGAAACAGTCCGGCAATAAACAGAGTACTTTCAAATTGCAGCGATAAAACCACCAGCAGAGGGGTAACGGCCAATCCCATTGCCCATAACACCGCACTTTTACCATCTGGTACCCGCCCTGAAGAGCTCCCCGTAAAATAGGGGGTAACTGACTGAATACCGCCATAAACAATTATCCACAGGGCTAACAAACCACCTACCGTCCAAGCAGTCCAGCCGAAGGTTTCGCTAAGATAAACAGGCAAAGCGACCACAAACCAAACATCACGCGAAGCAAATAAAAATAGACGTGCAGCGGAAAGGATATTAACACTGGCACTTTTGGAAAATAGCTCTTTGAATTTGACCTTGCGTTTGACTCTGCCCAGATCTTTTTTAAGTAATAACAAACTTAAACAGCAGACAACACAAAGCAGGCTTGCCATCAATAACATGGCACTTTGAAAACCGATCAGCGTCAGCAGTAACCCACCTAAAAAGAAACCAACGCCTTTCAGTGTATTTTTTGATCCCGTTAAAATTGCCACCCATTTATAAAGAGTGCCCTGTCTTTCTTCACTGACAAACAGTTTAATAGCGCTTTTAGCACTCATTTTATTAAGATCTTTAGCAATACCTGACAATGCCTGTGCAAACATCACCCACGGAATAATCAGCCATTCACCAGGAATGGCTAACATTAACAGGGCAATCACCTGCATTATCAAACCGATATTCATAGTGCGATTAAGACCTAATCGCGCTCCCAGCCAACCACCAAGCAGATTAGTCACAACGCCAAAAAATTCATAAAACAGGAATAGGAAAGCTACCTGCAGCGCGCTATAACCTAACTGATGAAAATACAAAACAACCAACATGCGCAGTGCACCATCGGTTAGAGTGAACGCCCAATAATTAGCAGTGATAACTAAATATTGCTTCAGTTCAGCAGATAGATTTTTAAACATAGCGTTGTTATTTATCCGCAAGAGCAACGCTACGCATTAATTCAGCGGTGCGCGTTGCATAACCCATTTCATTGTCATACCAGGCATATATTTTAACCATGCGCGAACCGACAACCATAGTTGAAAGTGCATCAACAATAGTTGAACGCTGATCACCACGATAATCAATAGATACTAATGGCTTCTCTTCAAAACCTAAAATGCCTTGCAGTTCGTTTTCAGAAGCGCTTTTAAGTAAAGCATTGACCTCTTCAATATCGGTATCACGGCTAACATCAATCACAATATCAGTTAACGAAGCATTCGCTAATGGCACGCGCACTGCGTGCCCATCAATGCGATCTTTAAGCTCCGGAAATATCTCCACAATCGCTTTTGCAGAGCCGGTTGTGGTTGGAATCAGACTCATACCGCATGCACGGGCACGACGCAGGTCTTTATGGGGAGCATCTAAAATAGTCTGCGTATTGGTTAAGTCATGAATAGTGGTAAAGCAGACCTGTTCAATGCCTAACTTTTCATTAATCACTTTAATAACAGGCGCAAGACAGTTAGTTGTACAAGAAGCCGCAGTAACAATTTGGTGTTTATCTGGCTCAAAAATATGCTCATTTACACCAACCACAATATTAGCAATCGCATCATCTTTTACAGGTGCAGAAACAACCACGCGTTTTACACCCTGATCTAAATAGCTCTGCAGTAGTTTAGGATCACGGTTTACACCCGTAGCTTCAATAACCACATCGCAATTTGACCAGTCTACAGCGGCGATTTCTCGTTGCTGTGTACAATGAATTTTACTGCTGCCGATGACAATATGATTATCGCTTGCTTCAACTTGATGCTGCCAACGCCCCTGCACTGAATCAAACTCAAGAAGATGAGCGAGTGTTTTAGCATCGCCTGCACAATCATTAATCTGTACAAACTCAATATCAGCCCAATCATAGGCGGCACGCATCACTAAACGGCCGATTCGACCAAAACCGTTAATACCTACTTTAATTGTCATTTTTTAAATCCTTTTATTGTGACTTTAAACTTTGATTCAGTGTAATTAAATAATCTCGATGGCAAGCGTGCGTATATGCATTAGGGCGAATAAACTGAATGCGTTTCATTAACGGCTCAATTGCTTCCCCTCGCTCTAAAAGAATTTGCGCAGCAACCAAACCTGTACGCCCAGACCCTCCTTTACAGTGAACAGCAATGCTTTTGCCTTGTTCGAGTAAACGATGAATAGCTGGCCCTGCACTTTTCCAAGCTTCTAAAAACGGAGTTTCAGGAGCGAGATCGTCAACAATGGGCAGATGGAACCAAGACATGCCCTGCGCCTTAACGACCTCTCCAATCGCTGATAAATGGTTTTTCTCCAGCTCACTTTGCGTCATAAAGGTTAGCACAGCCTCTGCCCCTGCCTGTTTAATTTGCTTAAGCGATATTTTAAGATCAATCCCTTTTGTGCCAGGGCATGGCGTTAAAATAATCTTTGCCGCACTATTTTCAATGCTGATAGGGAAAAGCGGATGTACTGATGGCATATTTTGTACCTTTTTTAACTATAAAAAAGCAGGAGATAATCTCCTGCTTTTTTATAGTTTATATTGGTTATATTTCACTTTGATGACAGTGCAAATAATAATCCTTTGCGATAATAATTTTTTGCTTCATGCAAACAATCATCTTTTTCCAACAAGTTGGCAAGCAGCGCAAAATCCTCGATATTTGGCACTGTTTTAAGGCTCTCCTTTAAATGGTCAATAACAGCCGAGGTTTTATTTTCTTTTAACTTCAACCTGGCAAGCGCTTGATGAATTAAACCCGTTTCCGATTCTTTTTTAAGTTTCTTCTCTAATAATAGAATTAACGGATAATGGTCGCTAATTTCGAGTTTTTCAAGATAAGCAAGCAGGGGTAATGAAAACTGTTTATTGAGTTTCTCTAATAAAAATTGTTCGGCAAATTTATCGTAACCCGCTTCAATATAAGCATCTAACAAGGCTTTTTGATAACTAAGCTCTTTACGTATCCCGCGTGGTGATTTTTTCTCCCAGTAATTCTGTAATAGCTCACCACTCTGTAATGCGTACTGTTTAAACAGGTGCTGATAAGCATCAAGCTGCATCTCAGCAAACTCCGTGTCATTAAATGAAAAAGAGTTACGCTTTGTATTTAGCAGTTGTAAATATTTTTGCCATTCATTTAATGCCGGATAGATCGACAGATAAAGCTCGTTAATACGTTTGTTTTTCGGAAACTTTTTATCTAGCTCTTGTAATCTGGCAAGCGCATTTTCATATTGCTCCGCCTCTAACTGCAGCTCTACCCCGACTAAACCAGCCGCCAGTTGACAGCCCTTCTGGCTCTCACTGGCTTGTTGCAGATGCTCATCACGTAAATCATATTTACCTTGATAATGAGCCGCCTTAGCAGCTGCGATATAAGTTAAAGCAGGAGATTCACTTCGCTGTGCAGATTTTGCTAATAATTTTTGTGCTTGCTTACTATTACCTTCAAACAGCGCCAGCATACCTAACACACTGTTTTTTTGTGCCTGTCGAGTTTTACGTCGTCCCAACCAGCCACTGGTAATTGAACTCATCGAAAGCAGTTTACGTAATAACCACTCAGCGAACTGCAGCACAAAATATAAAACAAGCGCAATAAAAACCGCATTGATAATAGTTATTTCATAAGTTGTGTAAGCATCAAAGGAAATTATAATATAACCTTTGTTAGCACTGATTTCAGGACCCAAAAACAACCCGGCCAGAAGCGCTGAAATAACAATAATAATTCGTATCATGGCTTCCTCCTACTCTACACGGGAACTGGCGAGTGATTTTTTTACACGCTGTTTTATGATTCGATCCAATAAAGGTGCGCTTTTTAATTGGTCAGGGTAGTTTATTGAAATTTTACGTTTACTTAAACGTTGAATAGATTTGTAAAAATGACTGGTCGAATTATCATTTAAATCGTAATAATTCTTTAGTAAATCAGAAACGTTAAGCAGTGCTGTATCGAAAATATCCTGCTGCTCACGGTAAATGGCAAATTCTGCTTTTGCTAAATTATTACGTAAATTCTCTTTTAAATACCAGCTTTGTTCGGGCGAAAGCAGTGCCTGTAGTTTTGTTTCCCTTTTATTAATAATAATAAAGCTCTCGACAAAAGTAGACCACGATTTAGCTAAATTTTCCTGCCAATCATTAATATCTGTTGAAATTTCGGTTGTATTATTTTCAGACGCATCCGTAGCTCTTAAACCAGCCAGAACAAGTTTATCAATACGACGCTCTAAACTGGACAGTGCTAATACCACACCGTCAGGATCACGCTTAGGCAGTGCTTCTAATGTATTGATATCTTCAAGTAACGCCGCACGTAAGCCACTTAAACTCGAATCACTCAACTCAACCACTCGTTGATCCGCGGCTAATAAAAGGGCAATTGCACTTGCGATATCTCTTTCCAGCCAGATTTTTCTGCCAGCAAGCGCGACCAAGTATTCAACCTCAGCTAAAATCCAATCATTGGGATGACGCACCCTGGTTTCGGCAAGAACGCGCTGCAGAGCCTGGACATCAGTTTTGTATAATTTGCTTTCATTTTTTACTTGCTGAAGCTGTAAATTAACTTGCTCCACTTGTGTTGTAAGCTCAGATTGTAACGTCAACGCTTTCTGCGACTGTTTATTCCGGCTTTTTTCCTGTGAAGATAACTGCTCGCTTAACTGAGTAATTTTCACCTGTTGCTGCGTATTTAAGGTGTTATTTTCTTTATATAAATAAGCGGCAAAAACAATTACAGCAAGCATCAAAACAAGCGATAACAAAGCAATATAAATAGCCAGCTTGCCACTTTTACTATTTTTTTGTAAAGGCGGGATTTCTGATTGCGAAGCAGACGTTTCTGACGCTAACGTTTCATCTTCTATTTTTACTGCATTCTTATTTTCATTCTCTGTCATAACTACCCTCACATCTAAAAAGAGATAAAACCATTATTTAAAATAATCAACAATCTGCTTATCTAACATACCTGGTAATATTTTCACATTAGACCAGCCTGCTAAACTCGCTTGCTCAGTAATACGTTTACTCGGTGCATAAATAGTGATCGTTTTTAACCAACCAAGTTCACTTTGAGGCACAATCTCAAGCAGTCTTTCTAATAACTCCATACTGCTGATAATAGCACCGTTAATCTTTTGCTGTTGCCATTGATTAACTACAAGCGCCCCGTTTAAATTAATCGCTACACGTTGATAAGGCTGATAATAGTCAACAATAGCGCCGCGAGCAGTTAATATTTCAGCGAGTAACTCTCGTCCGCCGACACCACGTAAAATAAGGATCCGCTTACCCTGCAATTGCGCTAAACAAGGTAAAGCCAGTAACCCTTCACTATCAAAACTCTTATTTGGAACAATAACTTTTTGTCCCGTCGCACTGTGCAGCTTTGCTTGTGTCCCTTTACCAACCGCTAAATAGCTTGTTACAGGCCAACTATTTTCAGTAAGTGCCTGATCAGTATAGTCCACCGCATTACTACTTACTGCAATGATATAATCGTAAGTTTTTGTAAATACAAGACCGACATTGGCAAACTCAGCTGTTTTTTGTATTTTCAACAAGGGCTGCGCAAGCGCAAATATCCCTTGAGAGTTAAGCAAATTAGCTAAGCGTAAAGCATGTGGAGCAAAACGCGTTACCAATAAACGAGGTTTAGCCATTCTTATAAGGCTTGAGCATAAACGTCTGCCAATATTTCTTTAGCACCACAATCAAGCAGCTGCTGAGCTAAAGTCAGACCTAGCTGCTGTGCATCTTCTTTATGACCAGTTATCTCTTTACGAATAATCTGTTTTCCATCAACACTGCCGACCAATCCGCGCAGGAACAGCTGATCGTTTTCTAATAAAGCGAAACTACCAATAGGTACCTGACAACCACCTTGTAGAGCAAGGTTCATTGCCCGCTCAGCAGTAACACGTGCACGCGTATTTGCATCTTCCAGTGGTTTTAATAAGGCGATGGTCTGCAGATCATCTAAACGACACTCAATACCAACCGCACCTTGTCCGACGGCAGGAAGACTCACTTCAGGCTCAATATAACTGGCAATGCGCTCGCTCATCTGTAAGCGAATTAACCCCGCGGCTGCCAAAATAATTGCATCATATTGACCATCATCTAACTTTGCTAAACGGGTATTCACATTACCACGTAAATCTTTAACTATAAGATCGGGCCGTAATTCACGAAGCTGACATTGGCGGCGCAAACTGGAAGTCCCCACAACAGCCCCCAGTGGTAACTGCTCTAGCGACTGGTAATTATTTGCAACAAAGGCATCACGCGGATCTTCACGCTCACAAATAACCGTTAAACCTAATCCGTCAGGAAAATCAACAGGCACATCTTTCATGGAATGCACTGCAATATCTGCGCGTCCTTCCAATATCGCCACTTCCAGCTCTTTTACAAAAAGTCCTTTACCACCCACTTTCGCCAAAGGTGTATCAAGGATTTTATCGCCCTTAGTTTTCATCGCTAATAGCTCAACGGTTAAATTTGGGTGATATTTTAAAAGTTCAGCTTTAACAAAGTTAGCCTGCCACATTGCAAGCGGACTATGGCGTGTCGCAATACGAATTATTTGAGGGGTCATTTATAGGTTATCTCATTAAGAAACTAATGCTTCGATGCTATCAAAGATAAGATCAATTAGCATGCGTAATAGAGATAAAATGGTAATTGCTGCGAATATATTTATACCCAACCTACCTCAAGATGCAAAATCAGCAAGTCGAGAGGTGACCCTATTCAAGGCATGAAGTTGAAGGTTTAGTCATTCTAAATCAATGCTTCATAACGCTGAAAAGGGTTAGCTCTCGGCTTGCCCAAAGGGAGGCTAGCTCGAAAGCCAGTACCGCGTTGCAACACTTGAAAAGGGAATAACCATTCTCATCATGCTGCGCCTTGTCCTAGCATCCGAGCTAGCCTCTGAAGTAGCATCTTGAGGTAGAATGGGTATAAACTAATAGAAGTGTAATTAATTAATCGAGCAGGCTAAAGAGAGTTTATATGAGTCAATCCTCAAAGACATTACCAAAAATTTTAAAATGCACGCTGATTGCCAGTAGTCGATTTTTTAAAATTGAATCACTTCAGCTAAGGTTCAGTAACGGTCAACAACGTGAATTTGAACGAATGCGCGGTTACCATCGAGGTGCGGTGCTGATTGTGCCCTTTTTTGATAAAGATACGATCTTGCTGATTAGAGAATATGCGGCCGGTACACATTCATACGAGCTTGGTTTTCCTAAAGGTCTTATCGATTCCGGCGAAACACCTGAAATAGCGGCTAACCGAGAGTTAAAAGAGGAGGTCGGATTTGGGGCAAACAGCTTACAAAAACTAAAAAAAGTGACTATGTCACCAAGTTATTTCAGTAGCGAAATGACCCTGTTTATGGCATTTGATCTTTACCCTGAAACATTACCAGGTGATGAACCAGAGCCTCTTGAAGTAATTAAATGGCCACTTAATAAGGTGGATGAATTATTGGCAAGAGACGACTTCCAGGAAGCACGGGGAATTTCAGCATTATTATTAACACTGAAAGCGCTTAAGGATAAAAATAACATAATTTAAAATGGAGGATAAAAGCTTTCCTCCATTATCACTTAACTTATATAAATGATTTCCGCCGTGCGCTAGTCAAAGCAGTAACAAACTGTGCGCCAAGCTGGGGTTATAACAGGCGAGTTAAAAATAAAAAGGGAAAAAGATTAGCTATCATGTTATTTTTATAATTAATAAAAGTTATATTCTTTAAGGAAGCAGTTCATGAGTCAAAATACCATTTCATTAAAATGGCTTGCTTACACGTTTTTAATCGGGCTTTCAGCCAACGCCTGTTTTTCAATATTAACGATTACGCTGGTCCCTTTTTCTCCTTTTCCTTTCCTAACGCTGTTTTTTGCTGTTAACCATTTTTATGGTCTTTATATTAAAGAGGCACACAATGAAATCTCTGTTCGTCCGGCTTGGGGGGCTTTTTTTATTGGTATTTTCTCTTATTCCGCTTTTCTCGGTGCGCAATACCCGGAGCTCGGTTCAAATTTTATTTCAATTACCCTAACGCTGATTTTAAGTATCTGGTTAATGTATAAATTGATGTTTGGCGATAAACATTATTCTGCATAATCAGTTAGCAGCAAACAAAAAAGGGCGTATTAATTAAATTAATACGCCCTTTTTTATTAAATGAGAAAAGGTTATGAGTTCTTCAAACGCTCTTCTAACATAGCTAATAAAGCAACTGACTTTTCTTCAAGTTTAAGCAACTGATCAGCTGAAACCTTACTATCAAATTCACCCAGTTCAGGAAACAACTTACAAAACATAGGTTGCGGGTACATGTTGACTGTATCCATAGTCACGGAGCTTGGGATCTTAAAAAACACAAAAGAGCCGATATCATCAAAATGGTGCAGTTTTTCGATTAAACGCTCTGCGGTTAATGCTTCTAAAAAAAACTCCTCCTCTTCACTTTTACCATTCCATTCAGCAACAGTAACAAGCGCTCTAAATGGCAGTTCATCAGACACATCCTCTTTTTCAATATAAATAGAATGCAAAGCCTTTTGATTCTCTTCTTGATTTATTTTTAGTCCAATAAACTTAAAGGTTGGATGAGCGATTAACAACGTCGGTAATTGATCCGCAAAGTACAGAGATAATTGTTCACTATTTCTCATAAAAAACTCCGAAAAAATATATTTGAGGTTTTGCCTAAAATACAACAAGATGAAGGACTAATCGTATTAGCTTAACTTATACGATTTACTTTACAAGTTATTGCACATTATTGAAGGATTAAAAATGAAATATACAACACGCGAGCTGCCTAAGCACAAAAACGTCGCACTGGTTGCACATGACAATATGAAACAGGAGCTATTAGCCTGGTCAGAAAGACGCATTGATGCTTTAAAATTACACCACCTTTATGCAACAGGAACAACCGGATCTCTGTTATCAAAAAAACTCGGTTTACCGATTAAATGCTTGTACTCGGGCCCAATGGGTGGCGATCAACAGCTGGGAGCGAAAATTGCGGAAGGAGATATCGACTTATTAATTTTCTTTTGGGATCCGATGAATGCGGTACCGCATGATCCGGATGTCAAAGCGTTACTACGTTTAGCGGCTGTGTGGAACATTCCTATGGCAACCAATATTGCCACCGCTGATTTTGTAATGGATTCTCTGCATATTAATAACACTTATCAGACACGCATACCTGATTATCAGGGTTACTTAGCAGATCGCACCCAGTAAACTATAACCATCCACCTTGAAAATGCAGATCTCTGCATTTCCAATGCAGTATGGCTATACCCCATTAAAAAGGCGAACAATTTGCAAACTCTTACTGATATTTACATTTATCCGATTAAATCGGTTAAAGCTGTCAATCAGCCTGCGGCACAGGTTGAAGAAAAAGGTTTAAGTTTTGATCGTCGTTATATGCTGGTTGACCCACAGGGAAAATTCATTAGCGGGCGCACTCATCCGCAATTAACACAAATAGAGGTGCAGTTTTCGCAACACTTATTGCTGGTTAATGCCCCAAATATGCCGACACTAACCATCAATCCGGATGATTTCGGTGAAAAGATGAAAACAAGCCAAGTGTGGTCTGATAATGTCAACGCACTGCATTGCCATAATGATTACGATCTGTGGTTTTCAAACTATCTGCAGCAGCCCTGCCAGTTAGTCTTTTTTGGCAAAGAAACAAAACGGCTATTAAAAAACAGAGAAACGCAGGTTTCCTTTGCTGATGGTTACCCGCTATTATTAATCAATCAAGCCTCTGTTGATTTTCTTAATGCACGTTTACAAAAGCCAGTAACAGCACTACATTTTCGCCCGAATATTGTTGTTAAAGGGGATTTTCCTTTTGTGGAAGATAGCTGGTCACGCCTTAAGATTGGAGAAGTGGAGTTTGAAGTAAGCAAACCCTGCTCACGTTGTTTATTTACCAATGTCGATCCGCAAACGGGGCTGGTCGATAAAGATGAACCATTAAATACCTTGGCCAAATTTCGATACCACCAAGGTAATATTGATTTTGGACAAAACTTAATCCCGCTTAACAGTGGCCTAATCCGCGCGGGCGATGAAATAAAGATTTTAAACACGCAAGGCGCTCCTTTTTACAGCTCACAAAAAGATCAACAGCTAAGTAATAAAAAAAGCATAGAGATCTATTATCAGGATTCAGATACCAGCACGACTGGCGATAATCAGCAGTTATTATTAGATCAGGCTGAGCTGGCGGGTATCGACATTCCATACTCATGTCGTGGCGGTCAATGTGGTTGCTGCAAGGTAAAACTGATCGAAGGTGAAGTAATGACACTTAATAACCAAGGATTAAGTGATTTAGAAATTGAACAAGGTTATATTCTAGCCTGCAGCTGCATTCCTTTATCCGATATCACTATTAATCATTAGGAAAAATCATGGGCAAAAAATCAAACCATATAGATATTCCAGACAATGACACTGACAAACTGATTGAAGTGCTTGGTTTAACCAATAACATTAATGAAGCTGGTTATATTCTTCCGGACGGCCGACTGCTGCATCTCGATCGCAGTAACTGCTTTAAGCGCAAAAATCATTTAGATGTATTAAAGCTATTACCCGCTTTTCTCGGTAAAGAACATACGATTATTGATACCGATATGATCGCATTTATGGCTAAAGAACAACTGGTGCGTTTTTGTATCGATGGCAGAATTCATACTGCAGTTAAACCGACATCGGAACAGGTAAGAAAATTATATAGCGTTGTAGCTTATCGCTCTAACCCGTTTGAAATTATTATCTCAAATGCAGCGGGTATGACACTGGAACAACACACGGTTTCAGGGCCAAGTATGAACGCATTAGTAAAGATTTTTGATAGATATTCATCTGTAAAGCAAGATGACTTCAATGAAGATGAGTTTTGTATTGAAGAAGAGGAAAAGTATTTTACGCTAACATTCCGTCCGGCAATGAAAACGGTCGGTAGAATGAATAAAAACAGCAAAATGATAAAAATGGAGCCCCTTTTTAAAGAGGCAACGCAACTATTTATGAGATTGGTGAAACAATCACGCAATAGCCAATAACCCACTCTTCCGACTATCAATAGCCGCCTCCGAAACTATTTCAGAGGCTTAAGCTTTAATAGCGCTCAAACAGCTTTAACAGTGCATCACTGTTATCAGGAGCAAACTTCTCTTCCTGATCAGAGCCATACACGCTGTCGGCTAATTTCTGTTTACGCGCCTGCAGCGCTAAGACACGCTCTTCAACTGTCTGCTCACAAATCAGTTTATAAACAAAAACAGGTTTCTCCTGACCAATACGGTAAGCACGATCTGTCGCTTGATTTTCCACAGCAGGGTTCCACCACGGATCATAATGAATAACCGTATCGGCAGCGGTCAGGTTAAGCCCCACACCGCCCGCCTTTAAGGAGATAAGGAACACAGGAACCTCTCCCGTCTGAAATCTATCAATAATCTCACTGCGATTACGTGTTTGCCCTGTTAATTTAACAAAATCAATCCCTCGCTCCTGTAGAGACTGCTCAATTAAGCCTAACATCTGCGCAAATTGCGAGAAGATTAAAATACGTCGTCCCTCTTCAATCATCTCCGGCACAATCTCCATTAAAAAGTCCAATTTAGCCGAACTTTTAATGCTTTGTGCATGCTCCAACTTCACTAAGCGCGGATCACAACAAGCCTGACGTAATTTCAGTAACGCATCTAAAAACTCGATACGGCTTCTTGCCATCCCTTTTTCTTTAAGGAGATCGCGAACTTTTGCTTCCATAGTGATACGGATGCTTTCATATAAGGTACGTTGATCATTCGGTAAAACAATCTTGTGGACAATTTCTGTTTTTGCAGGTAACTCTTTTGCCACTTCATCTTTAGTACGGCGTAATAAAAATGGTCGGGTCTTCTGAATTAACCAGTCTTGCACCTGTTGATTACCTTCGCCTTCAATCCCTTTCCGATAAAAACGGTTAAAAGTGCTATGCGTGCCTAAAAACCCCGGCATTAAGAAATCAAACAATGACCAAAGCTCACCTAAATGGTTTTCCATCGGCGTACCCGTTAAACATAACCGCTGCTTAGCATTTAACTGCTTGATACTCTTGGTCATTTTAGCCAGTGGGTTTTTAATCGTTTGTGCTTCATCAAGAATCAAATCAGAAAAGTTTAACTCTTCAAGCTGGCTAAAATCTCGTCCGACTAATGGATAAGTCGTGATCACCAAATCATAATCAGGCACAGAAGCAAAATGTTGATGGCGATCGGCACCATGTAAAATCAGCACTTTTAACGTTGGTGTGAATTTTATCGCTTCATTTAACCAGTTACCCACTAACGAGGTTGGGCAAATTACCAATGCAGGATCGATAAGTTGTTGATGCTGCTTTTTATAAAGCAGGTAAGCCAAAGTTTGAATAGTTTTACCCAAGCCCATATCATCGGCTAATACGCCTGAAAAACCATACTCATTTAAAAAAACCAACCAGTTCAACCCCGCTAACTGATAGTCTCGCAAGGTTGCATTAAGGTGTTCAGGTAACTCTACCGCCTGAATACCGGTAAAGTTGGTCATTTTTTCAGCCAATGCTTTTACATGACCACCGCCTACCCAGCGGTTAATTTCAGGTAACTGAGCCAGCAGTGCAGCTTGGCTTTGCGGCAGATTGATGCTGTCATTATTGACTTCACCCAACTCTTGTAAAATGGATAAAACAGGCTGAATAGACTCGCGTTTAATACGTAACGGTTTACCGTTAGGCTGAGCTAATAAGATATCAAACTGATGCTGTTGCCAATCTTCATTATTGCGTAACCATTCAAGCAATAGTGGTAATAGCGCAATACGTTTGCCTTCAATTTCAATCGACACACCTAAATCAAACCAGTTCCCCTGCTCTTCGATCTCAATATCAATGCTATTAATTTTTTCGCTATCTAATGCCAGATCCGGGGATATTTCAAAGAACCAACCTAACACCTCTAACCGCGTCTTGTGCGCTGTTAACAGGGACAGCCACTGAAACTGCTGCGAGCCGCCTAACTCAGGAGGTAAAATTCCTAATAACTGAGCTGTTTTAGGCTGCTTAGGATCGTACATCTGCGGATCTAATAAACATAAATTTTCAAACTGTTTTAATGCGAATCTTTCACTTTCAATATCACGTTCAATAGTAATAATTTCATTCGACCACATAAACTGCGTGCGGCTTGGTTCCTCAATTACATTTGGATTTAAAACCAATTCACCGTAACGGAAAGATAAACGTGCAATAAATAACGGCTGCCCTTTGATGGTCTTTTCATTAAGCGAGAATACGACTTGTAACTTATCGTGAATATCTCGGGTTGGATAAGCTATCGGATTCGGTAAAACCACATCCGGGAAACGCAGTGAAACTTCTTCCGTAAAGTGCTCACACTGTTTATCCGCGAGCGGTGGCGTTTGTAATAACGATAAAATCCAGTCGCTATCGAACTCACTTTCTATCTTACCAACTAAACCATTATCGGTATCAATGTAATAAGCAGTAGGCGTAGGAATTAACAGCCAATTTTCGCAATCCTGCAGCGTCACTTGTAATTGTTTTAAATCATCTTCTTCTTCAAGCCATTGTAATTCTAAGGTTTTGTTTTCAGAAGCTTGTAATGGCAGGGATAAGTTTTGCCAAAAACAACGTCCTGTGGCTAATATTTTCTGCAGTGCTAACAGATCATGTTCATTATGGATACAGGTTTTAGCAAGTTTGGATACACGTCCCTCTTTTGCTAAAAGTAGTTGTAAGATACTGACATCCTCTGCTTTTACCCATTTATAACTTTCCATCCAAGTTTCATTTTCAGCAACAGAGATAAGATCTTTTTCAGCAAATACACTGATATTTTCACTTTTTAAGAAACGCACTGAGCCGTATTCAACCTGCAGATACTGCAGTGAATGGTTGTAAGCACTTTTATTAAATGAAAGACGGAAATACCCCTGATAAGCACTAGCGCTAGTAACCGGCTGATTTTTGGCTAACTGTGTCTGCAGCAGCTCAAACCAGGTCTGATAGCTGTTTTCAATATTATAATTTGGCGTGTCCGCCTGATAAGCAAGCAGCAAAGCCACTGCGTGTTTACAGTTCCAACCAACAGGACAGCTGCAGGTACTGTGGATAATAAATCCACCTTTATTGGATTTTTTAATTGATGCGCTGGTTTGGTAAGGCGTTTCTGATGTCCCTTTAACACTGCCGCTGAGTTTATTTTCATGGTCATCATATTCACAAGATAAAACGCGGCTTTCTTTAAAATAACGCGTTCCACGGTCAATAATATTACGACCGAAACTAGTAAAAATATCTTGCTGAGTAATCTTAGGCATCTGTGCAACCAACTATAAAAACGGATCGTTAATGATAGAGAGGTCGACCCAATAAAGAAAGAATAATTCTGAAAATCTCGAAGAAATTAAGAATATTTTTGTCCTGCTAAAAAAAAAGGAGCATAAGCTCCCAATTTATTCACCAATAACTTGCAGCTTTATTAAAGGTTAGGTCCTAACCAACGCTGCGCGGTTACTAAGTCCCAGCCTTTCCGCTGAGCATAGTCTGCAACCTGATCCGGCTGGATTTTTGCGACGGCAAAATAGCGGCTTTCAGGATGGGAGAATATCCAACCCGAAACGGCAGCCCCCGGAGACATCGCATAACTTGATGTTAACTGCATACCGATCTGCTGTTCAACATCCATTAACTCCCAGATAACTTGTTTTTCTGTATGTTCCGGGCATGCAGGGTAACCAGGTGCAGGGCGAATACCCTGATATTTTTCACGAATCAGATCATCATTAGCTAATATTTCATTCGCGGCAAAGCCCCAGTACTCTTTGCGAGTCTGTTGATGCAGATATTCAGCAAAAGCTTCCGCTAAGCGATCACATACCGCCTGTACTAAAATCGCATTATAATCGTCATTATCTGCTTTATAGCGGTTAGCAACCTCTTTTTCACCAATGCCGCCGGTCACGGCAAAAGCGCCAATATAATCGGCAATGCCTGACGATTTCGGCGCAATATAATCAGCTAAACAATGATTTACAAACGGCGCTTTTTTCTCAGTTTGCTGGCGCAGCTGATGGCTCACCTGCAGGATTTCATTACGAGATTCGTCTGTATAAATTTCGATATCATCAGCGACACTATTAGCAGGAAAAATCCCCACAATACCGCTCGCAGATATTTCACCACCAGTCTCCACTGTATCAAGCATCTTAAGTGCATCGTTAAATAAACGCGTTGCCTCTTCGCCAACAACCTCATCTTTTAGAATACGTGGATATTTTCCAGCGAGCCCCCATGTCATAAAGAAAGGGGTCCAGTCAATATACTCTCGCAGTACACTAATCGGCATCTTTTTAACCACCTGCACACCAAGCTGCTTTGGCACTGGCGGCTGATAATTGGCCCAGTCTATTTTAGCGGCATTATCACGCGCACGCTGCAGTGAAATAGGCGCACTACGCGGACGTTTATTGGCATGCTGCTCACGTACCCGCTGATAATCTTGATCAAGCTTATCAACAAATTCTGGTTTGTGCTTTGGATTTAATAATTTCTGACAAACACCCACTGCACGTGACGCATTGGAAACATACACCACGGGATGATCGTAATTCTGTTCGATTTTAACTGCTGTATGCGCTTTAGAGGTCGTTGCGCCGCCAATTAACAGTGGTAAATCCAGTCCTTGACGCTGCATCTCTTTGGCGACATAAACCATCTCATCTAAAGAGGGGGTGATAAGACCTGATAAACCGATAATATCGGCATTTTCTGCAATTGCTGTTTTAATAATTTTATCAGTCGGAACCATTACGCCAAGATCGATAATTTCGTAGTTATTACACTGCAGAATAACCCCGACAATGTTTTTACCAATATCGTGTACATCACCTTTAACCGTTGCCATCACGATTTTGCCGTTGGTCGCGCCAACCGCTTTAGTTGCTTCAATGTAGGGATTGAGATAAGCCACCGCTTGTTTCATTACACGCGCAGACTTAACCACTTGCGGTAAAAACATTTTCCCTTCACCAAATAGATCGCCAACGATATTCATACCATCCATTAACGGCCCTTCAATCACCTCAATTGGCATATCAGCATTGATACGGGCCTGCTCTGTATCTTCTTCAATAAACTCAGTAATACCTTTCACTAAGGCATGGGCAATACGTTCATTAACAGGTAAGTTGCGCCACTCTAACGCTTTACCATCATCGACTTTTTCAGTGCCTGAATCGCGGTATTTTTCTGCTATATCGAGTAAAGCATCCGTTGCATCCGGGCTGGTATTGAGAACAACTGCTTCAACGGCATCTTTCAGCTCTTTGGGAATATCATCGTAAATAGCCAATTGCGCCGCATTGACAATGCCCATATCCATACCGTTTTGGAAACAGTAATAGAGGAACACTGCATGAATAGCTTCACGCACCGGATTATTACCACGGAAAGAGAAAGAAACATTCGATACACCACCGGAAATCATCGCATGTGGCAGGTTATCCTTAATATCTTTAACTGCCTCAATAAAATCAACTGCATAGTTATTATGCTCCTCAATACCGGTTGCCACAGCAAAAATATTCGGATCAAAAATAATATCTTCCGGCGGGAAACCAACTTGATTCACTAAAATATCGTAGGAACGCTGACAAATTTCAAATTTACGCTCGCGGGTATCGGCTTGGCCCTTTTCATCAAAGGCCATCACAATTACCGCAAAACCATAACGACGGATTAATTTAGCTTGTTCAATAAACTTATCAACACCCTCTTTCATGCTGATTGAGTTAACAATACCTTTACCTTGCACACACTTAAGACCCTCTTCTAAAATTTCCCATTTAGAAGAATCGACCATAATTGGCACTTTTGAAATATCCGGTTCAGAGGCACATAAATTCAGGAAACGTTTCATCGCATATAATGAATCAAGCATAGCTTCATCCATATTGATATCGATAATATCTGCGCCCGCTTCAACCTGATGACGCGCAACCTCTAACGCTTCATCATATAACTCATCTTTAATTAAACGTTTAAAACGTGCCGAACCTGTTACATTAGTACGTTCACCAACATTCTGGAATAATGAATCTTTCCTAATGGTTAGTGCCTCTAATCCACTTAAACGACAGGCAACTTCAATCTCAGGTAATTCGCGCGGTTTTACACCAGCCACCGCATCAGCCATCGCGCGAATATGTTCCGGCGTAGTACCACAACAACCGCCGACTAGATTTAAGAAACCACTTTCAGCCCACTCTTTAATATGTGCAGCCATCTCATCAGCTTCTAAATCGTATTCACCAAAGGCATTAGGCAAACCCGCATTCGGGTGCGCTGAAACAAAGGTCTCTGAAATACGTGACATCTCCTGTACATATTGACGCAGTTCATCCGGGCCAAGCGCACAGTTCAGACCGAATGAGATAGGCTCAATATGACGTAATGAGTTGTAAAAGGCTTCTGTTGTTTGCCCGGAAAGCGTTCGCCCAGATGCATCGGTTATCGTACCTGAAACCATTACCGGCAACTTATAACCAAGCTCTTCAAAGACGCCACTCACCGCAAAAGCAGCAGCTTTAGCATTTAGTGTATCAAAAACAGTTTCGATTAAGATCAGATCACATCCACCTTCAATTAATGCATGGGTTGATTCATTGTATGCTGCAACTAATTCATCGAAACTGACATTACGAAACGCAGGATCATTTACATCTGGAGAGATTGAACAGGTACGGTTTGTCGGGCCTAAAACTCCTGCAACAAAACGGGGACGATCGGGTGTCTCTGCCGTTTTCTGATCGGCAACTTGGCGAGCAATGCGTGCGGCTTCACGATTGATCTCCGCTGATAGCGATTCCATCTCATAATCTGCCATCGCAATTGTGGTGGCGTTAAAGGTATTGGTCTCAAGAATATCTGCACCGGCATCCAGGTATTGGCGATGGATATCAGCAATCACTTTTGGCTGGGTTAAAACCAGCAAATCATTATTACCCTTTACATCACATGACCAATCAGAAAAGCGTTCGCCACGATAGTCCTCTTCTTCAAATTTATAAGCTTGGATCATGGTGCCCATGCCACCATCAATAAGGAGAATATGCTTTTCTAATTGCGCTTTAATAACTGCGCTACGATCGTCAACTGACATAGAGTTCCCTGCTGTTTCTACTGATAAGTATTTGTACATATATTAACATAAAAGCAATACTGAATTACGCCAGAAAAGCCGCCGTTGATTGAAATATTTTGTTATAAATAACCATGCTGCAAAAATTATAATAATAAGTATTATCAGAACTCGCGGTCGACGCCTCATACCACAATGTTAGGAAATTCATTTTTCAATTTATCATACTCTTCTGT
>JABXKR010000302.1 GCA_013619145.1 Psychromonas sp.
TTATAAATGAGGTTATCGCTTAATTGCACGCCTTCAATATTTTCAGAAAGCGTTATTTCCCCGGAAAGATTTGGGCTGATAGATAAATAATCACAAATATCGATAAATTGAAATAGAGTTTGTAGTTCATGATATCCATCTTTACGCTGGCCGTTGATATATAAAAATAGATTGAGTTTCGCGGGAGCAGGCCAGCGAACAGTCTCTGTTTTAATCATGCTTTCTCTCTTTATTAGTACGGGTAAGTTGTGCTTCTGTTGAGGGTTGAGAATAGTAGTGGCTTAGACTTTTTAAATACAGTGTTTATCCTGTTTTTTTATATTGAAATACGATATTTATCGTAATTTGCTCGTGGTAATGAAAGCAGATAGATTTTTTCAGCCCGCTCTAGCTTTTAGGTTAACATCGCCAACCTGAGTTCAGGTTAGCGATGTGTATACCCAAACTACTCATCAATTAAGTGATGATCGATCTGGCTCTGATATTCTTGCGGTTTAAATTGACTAAACCGAGGTAAGAACTTATCCCAGTCGATAATATGACTGTTTATTTCAGGACCATCAATACAAGCATGCTTACGGATGAGTTTGCCATTTTCCATGACTGGCACCATACACGCACCGCACATTCCCGTTGCGTCCACCATGATGGAGTTAAGGCTGGCAATACATGCAACATTATAATCTAGCGTTAAATCACTCACTGCCCGCATCATCATTGGTGGACCAATAGTGATAACTTCTGCAATAGGCTCTCCGACACTGTCTCGATTACTAATCAGCATCTCTTCGAGTGGCATGGTGACAAAGCCTTTAATCCCCAAAGTACCATCGTTACTTGCATAAATGACTTCAAGTAGATCCGGGTATTGGCGACGTAAGGTTTCAACGCGACCGTCTTCTTCTGTCCAGAAGCAAAAATCGAGACCTCTGAACCCTGTGATTAGGGTGACCTTGTTACCTATTTCAAGTTGCGCACGCATAATCGGGTATACAGCAGGTAAACCCACACCACCGGCGGTGAATATGACGCGCTGCTTTTCAGGATGTTTGACCATATGACTTGCCTGGCCAAGTGGACCTGCAATAGCAGCAAAACAGTCTCCCTCCTGCATCTGGTTGATGATTTTTGAGCTGCTGCCTAGGCCTTGGATGACCAGCACTATGGTGCCGTCTTCTCGGCTCCAGTCAGCAAGGGTTAATGGTAGCAGTTCACCTTTATCATCGGCTAACACGCGGACAAACTGTCCGGCTTTGGCTGATTGTGCAATTAAGGGCGCTTTGATGGTGAATTCAACAATGCCATCAGTTAACTGACTGCGTGTAACGATTTCCGCTGCTGTTTGTCCCAAGTCTGTATAGCGACTCGCTTGTTCAACAAGATTGCTAACTTCTTTGCTATTGAAATGAAAATCCTGCATGATTTCTTGTGCTGCAGCTTGGCCGTCACCTGCGGCTTTAATCGCAGTAGAGCCGCCGCGGGTTGCATCACCACCACTGTAAATACCGCTTAACGAGGTTTGTTGTGAGCCTTTGTTGAGGAGTACAGTGCCCCATTTGGATGTTTCTAAATCGGGCTCTGCATCTTTCACAATTGGATTGGTGTTGTTACCGAGCGCCATGATGGCTAAATCAACCTGCATTAACTCAGTTTCACCCGTTGCCTGCGGGCGGCGACGGCCCGATTCATCCGGCTCACCCAATGCCATTACCTCGAGTTTAGTACTGGCAAGCTGATGGTTTTTGTCACCGTTAAACTCACAAGGAGAACGCAGCTCTTTAAGCATGATCCCTTCTTCAAGCGCATGGTGCAGTTCTTCAACGCGAGCAGGCATCTCCTGCTGGGTACGTCGATAGACAATCGTTACGTTAGCACCCAAACGGCATGCGGTACGCGCGGCATCCATTGCGGTATTACCACCACCGATGATCATCACCTCTTTGCCTTTCACTTCAGGCAGTGGGGTTTCATACTCTGCTTCATTAGCATGCATCAGGTTAACCCGGGTTAAAAACTCATTGGCCGACATGATATTGAGTAGATGTTCACCCGGTACATTCATAAAGCGAGGTAAACCAGCGCCTGTTCCCACAAATATCCGTGCAAAGCCTGCGCGTTTTAAGTCAGCAAGCGTGGCTGTTTTACCGACAATGTAGTTAGTCACAAAGCGGCCGCCAAGTTCTTTGATTTTGCCAACCACATCATCGATTAACTGATTCGGTAAACGGAACTCGGGAATACCATAACGCAGTACGCCACCGAGTGCGTGAAATGCTTCAAATACAGTGACGGGGTAACCCGCTTTAGCTAACAGGTAGGCGTTAATCAGCCCTGATGGACCTGAGCCTACGATAGCAACCGGCGGTTTAGTCGCTACAGCCCAAGGGTTGCACACTACGACATTGTTTGCTGTTCCGTCATCTAACTCACGTTCCCGTTGTGGTAAGAACCATTCGAGTTGTCCGATTTCAATTGGACGTTCGTTAAGGGTACACACACCCTGGCACTGCAGTTCTTGAGGACAAACTCGCCCGGTTACATTCGGTAGCGGGTTGGCATCGCGAATAAGTTCAAAGGCGTCTTTAAACTTACCTTCACCCATCAGATTCAATGCTTGAGGTATATGAATTTTTACCGGACAACCACCGTCATTTTCTCCGGTTGTCTCACCTTGTTTGTTACAGTGTGGAATACCGACTTCACAAGGGCTGTCTTCACATTGTTTGTCACGTAATACTTCTAGCCAGACAAACAGATCCACTTCCCGTAAACTGTACCCCAGCCCCATGTAACCAAGATACCCCTGGTTAACCAGATCAAAGTCTCTGCGCCGTTCTTGTGCAGGACGGACATAAGGGGGAATATTGTTTTTCCCCGGCCATCCCTCAGATAAACCTTTAAACATAGGATATCGGGGGGATAGGTATTGATCTAGTCCTTGGATAAATGCACGTTTTTGTTTAAGCGGACTTCTCCATAAATAACGCTGTAAGGCTGTACTAAGCTCATTATTTGCCAGTAACAATTCCCACAGTTTTTCTGTAAAGGCCGCGTTCAGCCGGCCCTGTTTGAGCATTTTCCGAATTGCCTGCTGGCTCTCTTCAATGATCATCTGCTGAAAGCGCAGCGGATCCTGCTCCATCCGCTGCATCAATAAGTCGCGCTGCGATTGAGATAATGTGGCAGTCATAATTATACCTCCGCCGCGGCTGGCGCATTGAGGTGGATAATTTCAGCATCACACTCATCAGCGATACGAGCAGCCCGGCTAATCAATTCATCGGTTATTACGGTATTTTCCAGTGCGTCGGGGATAACGCGGCTGACGACTTTCGCGATACCGTTATCAACAATGGTGACTTTTTCAAATAATTCACCTAACTGCTGATAACAAGTTTTGCAGTCAGTACATTCGCCTTGTCTTTCATCCGTAATAACAACTAACGGTTTATCAGTGGATAATGCACTGACTGCTGATTGTACGGCTTCCACCTGAGTAACTGGAATAGATTGCTCAGGTGAGAAAGCGCCTGTCGTCATCGCCAGTTCTGCTAAGCCATTGGCGATGCTATCGATCGCTTGTTCTTTGGCTTCGACAGCTTGTTGATAGCGTTGTTGCCATTGCTTAAGCTGCAGTTGGTAATCTTGCTCAATTTTCACAAGCTGTTGACCGCTGATGTACTGCAACATTCGCCAATTGTTTAAGCGTTCTTCTGTCAGGGCAATAATGGAATCAGAAACACGCAATTGGATTAAATGCTGCTGCTTATCTGTTGACCAGACAAATGGCACTTTCCCGATGCGCTCTGATGCGCTTAGCGCAATGTAATCTGCCACCTCTACAAGCGATGCGTTGCTATCGAGCGGTTGGAAATGTTTCTTAAAGCGTCCTTCCTGCAAAGCAAAATCAGCAGGGGTAAATGGCACTTGTTTTAATTGGGTCATACCATCAGCGTCGGCATAAGTAATGGTTTGCGTTGCCCAGTCCTGCAGGACTTCAGGGTTTCCTTCTAATGAGAAGCGCTCTGCTAATGTTGCACCTTTACGCGGATCATGAATAAAAACAGGATTCATGCGACTTTCAACGGCCCATCGTGAATGACGTGTACTGGCATCATCGGCAATACCGTGTTCACCCATGCATGGCGTATACACGTCAAACAAAGCAGGGGCATCTTGATAGTTCAAGTATTCCATCAAGCTGGACATGAAGTGACCCTGTAGTGCTGTTGAGGTTTGTACAACCATCACTTTCGGGTGGAAGGTAGCAATAATGCCTAACTCTTTACGCGCCTCTTCTTTACCGCTGTGCGTGGCGCCGAAACGACTAAGATCAGAGTCTTGAGCCGTGAAGCTTGAGGTCGACGCTTGACCACCAGTGTTAGAGTAACTACCGGTATTAAGCACTACGACTTTAATTGGTGTCGATGTTGTCAGTAAGCGGGATAGTGCACCGAAACCAATATCGTAAGTTGCACCATCACCACCTATGCTGAATACCGTTGGCAGTAACGCCAGTTCCTGAGCGGAAAGCTGTGTCCACTCAAGATAGCGCAGTTGCTTGTCATGGATTTGTGGATCATAGAGATCATCAATATCTAATTTTGCACTGCGGATGGCTTTAATTTGCGCAAGCTGATTGGCGACTTCACCTTCAAATAACCCCTTCGCAACAGCCGGTGTATCTTGGAACAGGCTATTTACCCAGGGATCATTATAAGGATTTGACGGGAATGTTGATGCATAAACACTACTACAGCCTGTGGCGTTGGCAATAAGGGCATCAGAAGGACCGTTGCCCGTCGGGCCATGTTCAAAGTGGAATAGACGTTTGTCTAATGTTGCGATTGTTTGTTGGATACGCGCAGATCTGTCTGGATCGTTTTCATCAGACACCGTTGTAGTGAGCTTAACCTCTAACTGTGCAAGCAGATTTTCTAATTGCCTGATATGGGAATTATAGCGTTGTTGTTGTAGCGCGCGGTTTATCGATGTGACTAAACGTAGCGCGGTCACTTCACCACAGCCTCGACAAGCACCATGACCGGAACTCATTGCATAGTAATTATCACGATCGAGTAATAAGCGTTTCGCTTCACCACTGGACTGGGTTGCCTGTTCGATAAAGCGAATCGGGGTGTTTGGCATTTCTGCTAAGGTGTTAAAACGTTGCTGCATCTGCGTGTTGAGTTCGCTGGTTTGGCGTACTTTTACAAGTGCTTTAGGGCCGCAAACCTCGACACATTCCATACAGCCGCTACATTTGCTTGGGTCAACAGCGACACTAAATAGCCCGCCCGATCCCGGCAGTGCATTTTCCATGGCATCGAAAAAAGGTTTAGTGCGGCTCATTGGTATATTTTCAAGCATGACACAAACACTGGCTAGGTGTTGTTGCACTGCTTGGTTATCAAATGTCATGTTATCGACAACTTTTGCCATGAGATCATGTAAAGTCGGCGTTTCTCCTTTAGCTGCACTGCGATATTGATGACGGATAGCATCACAAAGAGGGGGAACCTGTGCCTTAAGAAGTTCAAGTTGTGCTGGTGGCAGAGTAAGCTTGGCGATGGCGATGTTTAAAATATCGTGGAGTTCATGCACGGCATTAGGAATTGCGCCGTCTGGACAGGCAATCGTACACTCCATACACCCCGTACATTTGTCAGCGTTGAATGAGGGGACATTTAAACGGAACAAGCCTTTATCTTTAGTTACAGCACTCGCAGGCGGCAGAAACATGCCTGAACCGGGAATAACAGGAGCTTCGCTGATGCTACCGTCGGCGTAGCTTTTACCGGCAATATTATCAAAGTAAGCCTGGTCGAATAAGCCACAGCTGGCGTTGCTGGCTTTATTGTGTTGTTTCTGTGTTGCTGCTGTTTCGATTGTTTCATTATCAGTGAAGTCGGCGTAACACACTGCTTGTGTTGCTTGCACGCCATCCCGAATCACCGCCATATTACTGGCAACGACTTTTTCACCTTTCACGGCAAATTTCTTCTTAATTTGCCGTTCAATACGCTCTAGCATTTGCTGTGCATCAGCACCTTCAATCACCTGCTTGGCATGTCCGCACAAGGCACCAATAAAGGCAATGCCCATCATTCTAATTTCTAAGTCAGGCGTCGGCGCATGCTTACGCGCAACTTTAAAGGCATCGACGACATAAAAATTAATATTTTTCTCGCGTATGTATTGACGGGCACTTTGCGGTAGCTTTTGCCATGCCTGCTGCGGCGTATGGTGGGTTTGCAAAATAAAAGTGCCGTTTTCAGTCAGCCCTGCGAGTGGGTTGGTATGCATGAACACCTTGTGATCTGGCGACAAGACAACCTCAATTTGCTGAAGTTCGGCGTTGGTAATTTTGATCGGCTCGGGTGACAGGGTTATGAAGAAATTAGTCGGCGCGCCACTTTTTTCTGAACCGTATTTAGGCATTGACTTAGAATGTAAACCGAGTGCTCCAGCGAGAATGTCGGTGAGCAGTTTACCCGTTGCAATGGTGCCGTAACCACCAACAGAGTGGAAACGAATGCGCATTGCACTTTCCGGCAGCAAGTTCGGGTTTTCACCGGTTTCTAATGCCATCAGCTCGGTATCTGGGTAAGCTTGACGCAGACGCTGTTGGCTATCGTTTAACTCTCCCGATGCTTGATGTGCAAAGAACTGACTACCTAAATAGAAAAAAGGTTTACTGTTTTGTGCAAACATATTTTCAAATGCAGCGATCAGATGACAAGGCTGTAAATCATGGCCGCCTAATCCAAAGATACCGGTATTGATTTGCGGTGGATTCGTGAGCGGCATAATGCCTTTGTGACGAAGGGTGACAGCATTTTCACTGGCTTTAAATAAAGCCCGTGAGACTCGTTCTGTAAGGCGCGTTTCATCACAACGCTCAAGAATGGTAACTGATTTTTTACCCGCTAGTTTTTCAATTAATTGTGCTTCAGGAAACGGGTGCAGTTGTTTAATGGAAATCACCCCCACTTTATGACCTTGGCTGCGCAGATAACTGGCAACAGCTTCTGCATCATCAGTAACAGAGCCTAAACCAAGCAGCAGGTACTCTGCATCAGTGCACATAAATTCCATAACCGGTTCATATTTACGCCCTGTTAATTGTGTGTACTCATTCATCGCTTGTTCGATAAACTGCGGTACATCACTCATAAAATGGGTACTATGATCGACGATACCAGCTTGATAATCGGGTTGATTCTGCACACCGCCGGTTAAGCCAGGATTGTGCGTGTCGACTAAAGCGGGCACGCGTTGACGACTGTCTTTTTGATAGGCATTTAGCCATGTGCGTCGCCATTTTTTTTGTAACTCTGCTGGAATGAACGCATTGCTTTCGCTAAGGCGCTCGCCATTACTATCAGCTTCTAACTGCTCACAATACTGGTCAATATAGTCCTTTAAAGCTTGGCACTTATCCGGCCAGAACTGATCCTGATATTTGTCAATAAACCGGGTGAGCTGCCATACTCGTCCTTTCGCACCATAAAGCATTCGTTGCGCTTCTGTTGGTGCTGCAATACGCGCGCTAGGGTCGCCGAGATAGTGTTTTAGCATTTCCGGCTCAGGCAGCATAACTTGACTTTGAATGTGGCTGGTGGCAAAACCGTCCATCGTATTGGCGACAGGAATTAGAGAAAGGGCACTGACACGATAAGAGATGGCTGCTAAATCGGCCGCCTGTTGGGCGTTGCTGGCAAATAATGTGGTATAGCCGGCAGAGAGCAGGGCGTAGACATCATCATGGCCAGCCATGACGTTTAGTGAATGACGCGAGACAGATCGTGCTGCAACATGAAGTACAAACCCTGCCGCCTTTTTGCCAACCGTAACATAATGAGATTCTAAAGCGTAGAGGATACCCTGACTGGAAGAAGCATTGGAAATATATTTCCCACCAGTTAACGCGGCTCCTAATGCACCACTTTGTGCGGAGTGCTCACCTTCAGGCTCAAAGAAAAAGGGGTGCTCACCCCAAACATTGCATCCGCCTTGTGCACGGAATTCTTCATATAGTTCAGAAATTTCTGTCGATGGTGTAATTGGATAACCAATCACCCCACCGCAAACATGATCCATAACATGTGCAACCGCGCCATTACCATGAATAACAGTTGCTAACCCCGGGTATTGCGGAAAATCTTGTTGCTGCTTAGCTGATTTGGACAATAAAGACATGAGCTATTTCTCCTAGTATGTATTAGGCAAGCTAATTGGTCGATGACTTTGGCCAACAACATACAAATCACCATTAAATTCCGGCAGTTCAGGAACTTTAGGCGCGTATCTCAGCTTTAAACCATAACTGTTTGAAAAACAAAATGTGTGCCATTGAAATACTAGACTAGTGGCCAGCAGAAAATGCGCCGATCTTCACAAAAAAAGACTTAAATTGCTTGTATTACAGATCTGATGATGGAGGTACTTGGAAGAAATTCTTTAACAGAAAAAACGGTTGCTCTTGTTCGCCAGAAATTATACCAATTCCGTTAATTGGGAGATCTATTTAAGCGTGGGAAAAATGGATGAAAGCATCTATCTAGTAAGTTTTCTAGCTGGCAGAAGTGATTCCCAAAGCCAACCTTTGCTCGGGCTGCGTGATAGTCAACCGCAAGATGCATTAAGATTGATGAAACTTGCCCTGCAGCTAGTGGATCAAAAATGGGGTATATGAAGAGATTGCGACACGTAATACAAGCCATTTTACCCCTTATTGAAGGGATAACCCCGTGACGGGGGAGATTCGTTACTGGTAATGGCTTACTCATTTCGCAGTGGGAATATTAACTTCCCACTGCGAAATGGCGAATTTTAAGCGTAAATCTAAACGTTTTAGTTGAAGTTTGTGCGGTAAATTGATCTGTTGCGTGGTTTTATAATTACTGTATTCAATAGACCAGAGGGAATTTTTTCGATCCAGGCCAGATAAGCTAACGACTTGATTGTTTTCGCTAACCTGGTAACTGGCATCTCTGGGGTTACCTTTGATCCATTGCTGCAAAACATCAATTGGGATCACCAAACCAGATAATTGTTCAATTAAAGCTTCTGTATCTTCACCAAAAAAGAGATCGCCGTTATTATCGATAATTTCTGTACCAAATTGTGTTTTCTTCACATCTAAAACAGTCGAACCTAAAAAGGTTGTTAAAGTGATATGAAAGTTATTATCTGATTGTAACCAATAGATGTTCAGGCTATGCCTCTCTTTTGGGGTAATGATCGCAAGCTTTCCTGTTAAAGCCCAGTCGGTTAAATTTTCTAACTGCTGTTGGTGGGTAAGCCAGGAGATACTTTGTGGTGCGGGTGTTTGTACACAACCAACAAGCACAAATGTAAAGAGGAGTATAAGAAAACCTGTTTTCATAAATGTTAAACCGATTATAAAAGAATGAATATTAACCGATAAATGAATAAATCGATAAACAATTATCTAAGTTGTTTGGATAGTCATTTAATGCTTAATGGAGGAGATCTTAGAAAAAGTCTAATTGATCTTCATGAAACTTTGCTTTTGTTACTTTTCCTTGTGTAGCTAATGTCTCATAAATTTGCACTTGATTTCTGCCATGGTGCTTTGCGTAATATAACGCATTATCTGCATCAGAGATAACGTTTCGCGGATCTGTCTGATGGGTGATCTCTTTTCCGCCAATACTTACGGTTAAGGTATCTATTTTGGCATAGTGATGTGATTCGATAACACGTCTGATGCGCTCAAAGGCTAATAGCGCATCCTCTTGATCAAAAGCCCTGACGATAACCACAAACTCTTCACCCCCAAAGCGAAAAATTTTATCGCAATCACGGACACTTTTTTCGAGTAAACGGGCAACAAGAATCAGGATCTCATCACCATAAATATGGCCATATTTATCATTAACTAATTTAAAATGGTCAATATCTAAGATACACAGCCAATGCTTTAGCACGCCTTTATTGTGCCGCACATTATCCTCTATCTGTTTATTCGTATCTGTGTAGGTAGGACTGCTGGGATTATTATTGTGAGTTAAGATTCGTTCTATTTCAGACTCTAATGTTTCGCGATTTAACAGGCCGGTTAATTTATCGCGTTTGCTAATTTCAATAAGTTCAAGATAATTGGAATAGATGCGCAAGAAACCATGAACGAGGTGTTTCACTTCGTAATCAAGTTGTTTGGTTGTTTGGATTAAAATCGCAAATATTTGCTCATTAGCATCAAAGGCCGGGTAAATAATTTGTATTTCCGGGCTACTTTTTTCCTGCCTTATTGAAATAATATTACCGTTTTTTATAACATCAAAAATAGCCTGCTGGAAATACTCGGGCAACTCCTGCCTTTTGATCTCTTCTGCGGTAATGATTTTATTATGAGAAGCGTAAGCTAGCAGGCCTAATTCTATGGATGGTTCGAGTGTAAGAACCTGATAGAGGCGAAAATTACTTTCTGTTTCAAATTCTAACAATGTATTGAGTAAACTGCGTTCAATTCTTTCACGATCTCGATGACTTGTAATTTCAGCTAAAGAGTCGATAAACTTGATTGAATTGAAATTGACAGCATTGAGTTTTTTCAAAACACACTCCTAAATCAAACAGGCTAAATATTCTGCATTTATCTCCAACCGATTTAAAATGCGGAATCAGCAAGTCGACGGGGATATATTTATAAGTTTTTCCGATTTTAATCTACAGTATTAAGATTAGGCTAATTTGGGTATCTTTCACGAATTTTAAGAAACTTCGCTAAGTTTTCTAATAATAGATCAACAAGGCCGGGATCAAAATGTGAACCCCGTTGTTCCTTAAACAGAGTTACTATTTTATCTAATGGCCAGGCTTCTTTATAAACTCGGGCACTGCCTAATGCATCAAATACATCTGCGATTGCAGTAATGCGTCCATAGATGTGGATATTTTCACCAACAAGTTGCTGCGGATAACCTGAACCATTCCATTTTTCATGGTGCTGGTAAGCAATAATGGAGGCTGTTTTTAATACTGGTCGGCTGGAGTGATTGAGCAGATGAAAACCGATTTCAGCATGGGTTTTCATTATTTCAAATTCATCATTTGTTAATTTACCTGGTTTTTTTAGAACCGCATCCGGGATACCGACTTTACCAATATCATGCATCGGTGATGCCAGTTTGATTAACTCCGCCTCAGTTTTGTCGATACCGGTAAGTAAGGCTAACAGTTCAGAATATTCAGCAACACGGCGGACATGATCCCCTGTTTCTTTTGAACGAGTTTCGCCAATCTCACCCATAGCGTAAACAATCTCTTTTTGTGTTTCTATTATCTCTTGATTGAGTTCTACTATTTCAGTTATATCAGCTCCGTACACAACGATGCCATCTAACTCAATTGAACCTCGAATCACTAGCGAATAGACACTGCCGTCTTTTAAGGTGAGTGAACAATGATGGATACGTTCTTGTTTTATGAGGATCTGAATATCTTCTTCAACTAAGTCTTGGAAGATTGTCACATCAGGGAAAAGGTTTTTAGCGGGTTTGTTAGCAAAAGCGAGTTTATTATCCGATTTAAAAATAAAAACCGGTTGCGGATTATATTTCGGTAAAAAGTTAACAAACAGGTGTTCTTTCGCCGCTTGAGTTTGTCGCTGCAATAGGTGAGTGATTGGGCATTTATAGGTTAAACCTGTATGGATTAACATCCAGCCTATTGGTATTAATAAAAACCACAGAAAGTGAGTTCCAGTGGTAATTAATAGGGTGCCGATAATTACCCTGAAATTGCTCTCTTTTTTACTAAGATTGATTAACATATATGCCTTTTCGCTAGTTTTAAACTCTTTTAAATTAACTATCTTAAAAGCATATCTATAAAGCTAAATGTTGCAACTTAATTACTGAATTAACGTATATCCAATAGCAAAGATTTTATTGCACTAACAGCTCTTGTGCATTCGCAAGAGTCCGCTCTGTGATGCTGTTTCCGCCTAATAAACGGGCTAATTCATTGATACGATCCTTGCTATTAAGTTTAAACATGCTGGTATTAGTTGTTTTACCATCGCTCTGTTTATTAACAAACATCTGTTGATGTCCATTTCCTGCAACTTGAGGCAAATGGGTAACACAAAAAATTTGTGTATTTTCACCTAAGCTGCGTAATAATTTACCCACAACCGCAGCGGTTGCACCACTAATACCAACATCTACTTCATCGAAAATCAGTGTAGGTGTGGAAACGCGCTGGCTGATAATGACTTGAATTGCCAGTCCGATTCTTGATAACTCACCGCCTGATGCGACTTTACCTAAATCTTGTAATGACTGGCCTGCATTGGTTGCCACTTGAAATTCAATACTGTCAATACCGAGAGGGCTTAACTGTTTGCTCCCACTTTGAGTTAAAGAAACGTGAAATTGCCCCTTTTCCATATTCAGTTTTTGAATACTTGCACTTACCTTTTTGCTTATTTCTTTACTGTAACGTAAACGGCTTTGGCTGAGTTTTTGCGCATGTTTAAAGTAATCCTCTTCAGCCTGCTGCAAATCATGAGTTAGTTGTTCGATCTGTATTTCACTGTTATTTAACTGTTTATACTCTTTGGCCAGTTTCTGATGATGATGATAAAGTAATTCAGGTTGTACCTGATGCTTACGAGCAAGTGATAACGCCTCACTCATGCGTGTTTCTAATTGTTGGAAATGCTCTGGATCAAGCTCTAAATTTTCATTGAAATGGCGCAGCTCATAACTTGCTTCTTCTATTTGTATAACCGCTTCCTGGAGGTTGGAAACAATTATCTGTAAATTTGCATCATGTTCCATTTGCGATTCCAGCAAAGAAACACTTTTACGCAATAAACTCAGCGAATCAACTTCTTCACCTTCATTTAATTGATTTAAGCTGATTTGACAGGCTTCCTGTAGAGCGCCGCTGTTTGCTAAACGCTTATGCTCCTGTTCGATATTTTGAAATTCATCTTCGCTTAATGCAAACTCGTCCAGCTCTACAATTTGATATTCAAGTAGTTGTTTACGTGCTTGTTTCTCTTGCTGGTTTAACTGCTGTTGTTTTAACTGTTTATTTAAAAAGTGCCAGCCCTGGTAAGTATCTTTTACTTTCTGCAATAGTGAATGGTGACTTGCGTATTCATCAATAATGGCAAGCTGAATATCATTTTTTAGCAGACTTTGGTGGGCGTGCTGTCCGTGGATATTAACCAACAACTGACCAAGGCTTTTTAGCTGGGAAAGCGGTACTGGTGTACCATTGATATAAGCACGTGAACGCCCCTCTTTAGTGATAATACGGCGTAATAAACATTCACTGTTGCCACTTAAACTATCTTCAAGGTCGTTATTTTTAAGCCAGTGTTGTGCATGCGGGGTATCATTCAGGGTAAACCTGGCGTTAACTTCTGCTTTTTCAGTACCAGTACGAACCATATTCGCATCAGCCCGTGAGCCTAAACATAAACCAAGTGCGTCAATGGCAATAGATTTACCTGCACCGGTTTCCCCTGTGATAGTGGTCATTCCTTGATGGAATTCTAATTCTAAAAATTGAACAATGGCAAAATGTTGAATGGTTAATTGGCTAAGCATAATTTTCACACCCCGAATACTGTCTATAACTACTGTTTGTAGATACAGTTTAATACTGTTTTTTTAAACAGTAAAGCGGGTTGTGCGTATTTTCTAAACAATTTTAGAAAAGTTTATTACCCCAGCCAAGTTTATTTTGTAAAACATGAAAATAGTTATAGTTTTGGGGATGCACTAATTTTAATTTGTGCTGGGTTTTTTTGATAAACACTTCATCACCGGGTAATACCGATAAATTGACATGGCTATCGCAACTGATTTGCATCTCGGTTGTATTCTGTTCTGAAATTTTCAAGCGTACACAACTGGTTGCATCAATAACTATCGGACGGCTATTTAAAGTGTGCGGGAACATGGGTAGCAGGCTAATCGCATCAAGATTCGGTGTTAAGATTGGCCCGCCACCAGATAGAGAATAAGCGGTTGATCCTGTTGGTGTTGAAATAATTAAACCATCGGCACGTTGATTGAGCATAAAGTCATCGTTCACATAAACTTCAAATTCAATCATATGGGCAATTTTATCCGGATGTAATACCGCTTCATTGACTGCGGTATTGCTGCTTTTCATATGTCCATGGCTATGCACTTGCGCTTCAAGTAAAAAGCGGTTTTCTATTTGATAATTTCCTTTTAACACTTCTTCGAGCGGTTGCTGAAAATCATCGGGATCAAGATCGGTTAAAAAACCTAAGTTACCACGGTTTACACCTATTACAGCAATATCAAAGCGTGCCAAAACGCGTGCGGCGCCTAGCATATAGCCATCACCACCAACCACAATCGCTAAATCACATAACTCACCAATTTCGACAAGATCAGCACTGTTTACGGTTTCAATAGGCAGATCGTCAGCAATTCGACAATCAACAATCAGCTTTAGACCTTTCTTTTGTAAGAAATGATATAAAGCAAGTAAGGTTTGCTGTGCTTCTGTATGTTGAGGCTTTCCGATTAAACCGATAGTTTTAAATTCAGTTAGATCAGTATCTTGAACGCGCATAAAGCACCTGTATTTGGTGAAGTTTAATTAACTTTGAGTATAACCTGATTGAATATTTTTATAATAGCAATTTGCTTGATTTTCGTTTAGAGGGAAAGAATTTAGGTATATTGATACAACGGGCTTGAAACTATTATTGCGATCCCCATAATATAGGCAACTAACTTAATTGAACAAAAATGTAGGATTGGATAGATGAGTGAAGAACAAAACGTAACACCTGAAGAGCAAGTTGAAGATCTACAGACTGAAAATGTTGAATCAGCAGAAGCGCAAGTTGAAACTGAAGGTACCGAAGGTACAGTAGAAACTGCAAAAGAGTCAGATATGATTGCAGAGCTTGGCAAAAAGTTAGCACTTGCCGAGCAAAAAATAAAAGATCAACAAGACTCTGTTATTCGCGCTAAAGCTGAAATGGAAAATGTTCGTCGCCGTGCAACACAAGATGTTGAAAAAGCACATAAATTTGCGCTTGATAAATTTGCTGACGGTTTACTTCCGGTGATCGATAGCATGGAGATGGCAATCAGTCATGCAGATCAAGAAGATGAAGCACTAAAACCTATGATTGAAGGCGTTGAGTTAACGCTTAAATCTATGCTTGCTACGGTTGAGAAGTTTGGCTTAAAGCCAATCGATCCAAAAGATGAAGTCTTTGATCCTGAAAAACATCAGGCGATGAGCATGCAGGCGGTTGAGGGCGTGCCTGCTAACCAGGTTATTGCTGTGATGCAAAAAGGTTATGAATTAAATGGACGTTTAATTCGCCCGGCAATGGTGATGGTTTCTAAAGCAGCTGAATAATAGTTATTGTGCATATTTACAAAAGGCACAACAGTGCCTTTTTTTGTGAGAGAAAATTAATTTAATTTTTTTTTCATGGTTAGCCTTGAAAGTAAAAAATATTCCCTCATATATAAAAACATCAAAGCGATAATGTCATTAGATACATAAGTCGGCTTAAAAATAAAACGTAACATTAATAAGTTTGGAGAAAAGTAAGATGGGTAAAATAATTGGTATTGATTTAGGTACAACGAATTCATGTGTTTCTGTACTTGATGGTGACGTAGCTAAGATCATTGAAAATGCAGAAGGTGAACGTACCACTCCTTCAATTATCGCTTACACAGATGGTGAAACGTTAGTTGGTCAACCGGCTAAACGTCAATCAGTAACTAACCCACAAAATACACTTTTTGCTATCAAACGTTTAATCGGTCGTCGTCACGAAGATGAAGAAGTACAACGTGATATCAAAATTATGCCTTACAATATTGTTAAAGCTGACAATGGTGATGCATGGGTTGAAGCGCAAGGCAACAAAATGGCACCACCGCAAATCTCTGCTGAAGTTTTGAAAAAAATGAAAAAAACAGCGGAAGAGTACTTAGGTGAAGCTGTTTCTGGTGCTGTAATCACAGTTCCTGCATACTTTAATGATGCACAACGTCAAGCAACAAAGGATGCCGGCCGTATTGCAGGCCTTGATGTTAAGCGTATTATCAATGAGCCAACCGCAGCTGCATTTGCTTACGGCGTAAACACTGCTAAAGGTGACAGCGTCGTTGCTGTATATGACTTAGGTGGTGGTACTTTTGATATCTCAATCATCGAAATTGATGAAGTAGATGGCGAAAAAACATTTGAAGTACTAGCGACAAATGGTGATACACACTTAGGTGGTGAAGATTTTGATAACCGTCTCATTAACTTCCTGGTTGCTGAATTTAAATCTGAGCAAGGTTTTGATCTAACTAACGATCCGCTTGCTATGCAACGTGTTAAAGAAGCGGCTGAAAAAGCTAAGATAGAACTATCTTCAGCGCAGCATACAGATGTTAACCTTCCTTACATCACAGCTGATGCAACAGGTCCTAAGCATCTAAATATTAAGATCACGCGTGCAAAACTTGAATCACTTGTTGAAGATATGGTTAAAGCAACACTTGAACCGCTACGTATCGCATTAAAAGATGCGGATCTTAGCGTTGGCGAAATTAATGATGTTATCTTAGTAGGTGGCCAAACACGTATGCCTTTAGTTCAGTCTGTTGTTGCTGAATTCTTCGGTAAAGAAGCACGTAAAGACGTTAACCCTGATGAAGCTGTAGCAATGGGTGCTGCGATTCAAGGTGCGGTACTTTCTGGCGATAAAACTGACGTACTTCTTTTAGACGTTACGCCACTATCAATGGGTATTGAAACAATGGGCGGTGTGATGACTAAAGTTATCGATAAAAACACAACCATTCCTACCAAACAGTCACAAACATTCTCAACAGCTGAAGATAACCAAAGCGCAGTAACGATTCATATTTTACAAGGTGAGCGTAAACGAACAAGTGATAATAAATCTCTAGGTCAGTTTAACCTTGAAGGTATCCGCGCGGCAACTCGTGGTACTCCACAAATCGAAGTGACGTTTGATATGGATGCGGACGGTATCTTACATGTATCTGCTAAAGATAAAGAGACTAACCAAGAGCAGAAAATCACTATTAAATCTAGCTCAGGTCTTTCTGATGAAGAGATCCAACAAATGGTCAATGACGCGGAAGCAAATGCCGAAGCGGATAAAAAGTTTGAAGAAGTAGTGCAAGCGCGTAATCAAGCTGATGCAATGGTACATGCAACACGTAAGCAAATTGAAGAAGCGGGTGATGCATTAGCAACTGATGAAAAAGAGAAAATCGAAGCTGCTGTTAAAGAGCTGGAAGACGCAGCTAAAGGTGAAGATAAAGAGGTAATTGAAGCTAAAACAACTGCACTTGCTGAAGCTTCACAAAAGCTAATGGAAATCGCACAACAAAAAGCACAAGCAGAGCAGGCGGGTGGCGCAGAGCAACCTCAAGGCGAAGCAAAGCAGGAAGACGATATTGTTGATGCTGAGTTTGAAGAAGTAAAAGACGATAAAAAATAATTCATAAACTGTTTTAGTTTCAATGAATTAGTTTTTATTTTAAATAATGCGGGTTATGGTTTTTCCATAATCCGCATGTTTGTTTTAAATTTTCAATATATTTGAGAAGAAAAATGTCAAAACGTGATTGTTATGAAGTACTTGGCGTAAGCAGAAGTGCAACAGAGAAAGAAGTAAAAAAAGCATATAAGCGCTTAGCAATGAAATATCATCCAGATCGTACTAAAGGTGATGATGCCCTTGAAGAAAAATTCAAGGAAGTAAAAGAAGCTTACGAAATTCTAAACGATCCGCAGAAAAAAGCCGCTTATGATCAATATGGTCATGAAGGTGTAAATCAAAGTCACGGCGGCGGCGGATTCGGTCAAGGTGATTTTGGTGATCAGTTCGGTGATATTTTTGGTGATATTTTTGGTGGCGGTCGTCGCGGTGGTGCACAGCGCCCGCAACAAGGTTCAGACCTTCGCTATAATATGGATTTAACGCTTGAAGAAGCGGTAAAAGGTATTTCCAAAGAGATCCAGGTGCCAACACTTGTACATTGTGAGCAGTGTAATGGCTCTGGTGCTAAAAAGGGCACACAAGCTAAAACTTGCGGTACTTGTCATGGTCAAGGGCAAGTACAGATGCGTCAAGGTTTCTTTGCTGTTAATCAGACCTGTCCAACATGTCGTGGGAAAGGAAAAATTATTACCGATCCATGTCATAAATGTCATGGTGACGGGCGTTATGAACGCAGTAAAACATTATCAGTTAAAATACCTGCAGGGGTTGATACAGGCGATCGTATTCGTTTAAGCGGCGAAGGTGAAGCCGGAGAGCATGGCGCACCAGCTGGTGATCTGTACGTACAGATGAATGTTCGTGAACATGAAGTATTTGTGCGTGACGGTAATAACCTTTATTGTGAAGTACCTATTAGTTTCACTGAAGCAGCCTTAGGTGGCGAAATTGAAGTACCAACTCTTGACGGGCGTGTAAAACTGAAAATTTCATCAGAAACACAAAGCGGTCGTATGTATCGCATGCGCAATAAAGGTGTTAAATCGGTACGCAGCCACAGTACTGGTGATTTAATGTGTAAAGTTATTGTCGAAACACCAGTGAAACTATCAAGTAAACAACGTGAGCTATTAAAAGAGTTTGAAGCATTATGCTCATCAAGTGCCAAAAAAAATAAACCTAAGTCAGAAAGTTTTCTAAAAAGCTTAAAAACGTTTTTTGATGACTTAAGCAGTTAATAACTCATTATTGTTAGTTTTATTTATTAAATACCATCCTTTGAGATGGTATTTTTTTACAGGTTATTAGCTCGCGAAACATTTAATTATTGCTGCTATCCGCACTGCTAAAAGTGAATGTAGTTAGTAATAGATCAGCTTATAAAGCGGCTAAGCAATATTCAATCTAAGGTTATTACCGTCTTAGGATAAGTTGGTTGTGGTTTGCTTGCTGATCGACAATTGCAGCCTTGTTATGCAATAAGCTCGGTGAATTAAATAAAAAAATAATTTTTAAATATTTTTAATTTTCCTCTTTAAAAGTAAATATTACTCCCCATATTAATATAAATCGCTAACAAAGGGCGCATCTTTAGGGTGCATCCTCTCACTAAATAAGAGAATAAATATGTCTGAATTACAACTAAGCACTCAAGAACAACAAGCAAGCTACGGTATTGGTCTACAAATGGGTGAGCAACTTGCTTCTAATCCTTTTGACGGTTTAGAAATCTCTGCAGTGTCTCAAGGTCTTGCTGATGCATTTGCTGGCGCTGAAAGCAAAGTTGCTCAAGCAGACTTACAAGCGGCTTTCCAAGTTATCTCTGAGCGTATGCAAGCAGCAGCTGCTGAACAAGCAAAAATATTAGGTGCAGCTGGTGAAGCGTTCCTTGCTGAAAATGCAAAAAAAGAGGGTGTTGTTACTACTGAATCTGGTCTTCAGTACGAAGTGATCACTACTGGTGAAGGTGAAAAACCAACTGCAGAATCTACTGTTAGCGTTCATTACCACGGTTCTTTAACTGACGGCACTGTATTTGACAGCTCTGTTGAACGCGGCCAGCCTGCTGAATTCCCTGTTGGCGGTGTTATCGCGGGTTGGACTGAAGCTCTACAACTTATGACGGCTGGTTCAAAATATAAACTAGCTATCCCGGCGGATCTTGCATACGGTGAACGTGGCGCAGGTGCTGCAATCGCTCCTCACTCAGTATTAGTATTTGAAGTCGAATTATTAGCAGTTAAATAATTTATTTTCCGTTAAGCAACGGGAGTCAAAAATATTCAAGCCCCTAACTTGGTAACAGGTTAGGGGCTTTTTATTAGTTTTTAATTCGTACTTACCAGAATATATGTTTTACTTTTTGTATTTTTCAAAAATAGCATCATAGACGCCATTTTTCTTAATCGAGCGTAGGCCTAAATTAAAGTCATCGCGGATCTGCTCAGTTATAAAGGCAAATTTATATCTACTCGGCGGAAAAATACAATGATACTGCACCTTTTTCTGCAGTTCATCCTTGTGCTGAAAAAAAGCCAGCTTTCCCTGCTCCAGCGCCTCTACGGCCCGAATCTTGAAGTAATTAAAAATTCTCTTATCCATCACAACTACGTCGGTTCTTTCTTTAAAGAGCAGATTGAGTTGGATCGACTGATCAGCTATTTCGAGATAATCCTTATTTTGTTCAGCCATTGTGCCAAATTCTGTCCCCAGGATCTTCGAAGCCATCTGGAAAGCAACTATTCGTTTATCTGCCAGATCCTCGATAGTGTCGATATTGAAATTATTATCCTTCAGGCTGATCGCACAATTTTGAAAATTGATGACTTCATCTGAATAGAAGCCATCGACAAAACCTTCTTTGACATTGAGTACCCCATCGGTTTTGCCTTGATTAAAATGCATAAAGGTACGGGCTAAGGGGAGAAACACAGGGGTGACAGTATAACCTTTGACCTTGAAGGCCTCCCGGAGGATCTCCAGCTCAAGACCAGTACCGGCATCTTTGATTACGTAAGGAGGGATGGAGAAGCTGATACCGATACTCAATTGTTTGGCGAAAAACTGCCCCGGGAAAAATATACCGGCAGCCAGCAAAAGAATAACTCCCAATTTATCTTTCATAGAATGCTCCACCAAACGGCTACTGCCATCCAATCCAAAACGGTTAGATACTTCTAGTCAGCAGCTGCGCTAAACTAAGGCTGGCGAGATCGATGTCTCGAAGGCAGGTTTTGCTGTTCATAGCAAGTGTATAGACCACGAAAGAAGGTGCGCCACGAGTATAATATAAATAATAAGCACTCTTTTTAATTTAAGCAAGCATCACATAACAGTATCTAAGTGAGTGAGCATTTGCCAAATTAAACATTGATCCCCCCAGTTCAGCTAGTATCACTTGTATATGTGGGGATCTATTTTACTCGACCAAAAATAAAGAGGAAAGTGCCTATGTGAGACTATATGGGTTTGCCTCATACCCGTTGTGATTGTAAATACCATATTGTATTTATCCCTAAAAAAAAGGCAAAAGTTGATATATGGAGCGCTCAGAAATCGCTTAAGTGAGACGTTTCATGAATTAGCAAAAGAAAAGGTGTATTACTCGAAGAAGAGCATTTAATGAAAGATCATGTTCATATTTGCTTGGGTATTCCTCTAAAATTTTGGGCTCGATGCTATTTTGTATCGACAGTTGCTTTAGTTGAACATATGGCTTTTGATTATATTTGTAACCAATAAAAAGACGATCAACACCGATATCAACTCAAGCTTTAATGTAGTGTGTCTCGGGTGCTTATTTCAGCCCTTTGAGGGTGTAATCAAATAAGCCTCCGGATCTGTCGGAGGTAAGTTAATTAAATGCTGGTCGTTGTGCTGTATATACTGCTGAATAGGCTTAAAATCAAGAATGGTTATTTAAAGTGATAAATTCAAGTAACAGTGGAAGAAAAGTATAGCCTGAGATACAAATCAACCAAAACCAGGCGCTAAGACTTAGGCGCTGCAGTGATTGTTCTATTTTGTCTACGCTAGGGGCTCCGCCTAAACCAAGTGTGGCATAGGTTGTTTTTTGTTGTTGATAAAGGCGTACGCCACCGAGTTCAATCTGCATGCTTAATGCAAAACTTGAGAGCATTAAACCTGATGAGAAATGATGCCAGTGAATACTTTGTTTAAATTTTTTGGGGAGATTTTCTAGCGGTTTATCATAAAGCGCAAAAGTAAAGCTGACGATTAAATGTACAGGGAATAGCATTGTTGAGTAAATAAAGGAGGGGATACTGCTTAATGAAGTGAATTGAGTTTGTTTTGAATTCCATTGTTGCGCACAAATTTGTACTGTGCGGTAGAAAATAGCACCATAAATTCCAGTTAATAAATACCAAAAAACCACTGCAAACCATGATGCAGTTAACTGCAGCACCATTGATTCAATACTTGCTTTATTAATGCCCATTAATGACAGAGGTTTTGTTTCCCGCTGGGTTAATGATGCGAGTTTGAATTTAGCTTGAGCAAGGTTATTACGTTTTAAGGCATCAAAAACTTGTAAGTAAGTGATTTTTTTGTCGTGCCATGAAAGTAATACAAATAATAACAGCATCTCTAAGAAAATAGACTGAAAAACGACGTTATATAACTGACTAACAATTAATATGCTTGGGAAATAGATTAAGGAGATAGATAAAATGCTTGCAAGACGCTTATAACCGTCACTGCGATTATCCAAATTTACTTTTCTAGCTATTTGTTGAAACATTAACTCAACTGCCGAAAGCGGATTAAGATCTTTCGGTAGTGAGATAATAAATGAAAATAGTGCAACGCTCAGAAAGCTAAAATAATCACTGTTTTGTATGATAAAGCTAATAAAATCTTGCATTTAGTCCAGTCGATTTAGGATTGCTTCAACTAGTATAGATGCATTTTTTGCTGCAATTGGAAGATATTGTTCAAATGAGATCTCTGAGGTCTTGCCGGCAATATCAGATAAAGAGCGTATAATCACAAAAGGTACTTTAAACTGATAACAAACTTGTGCAATAGCAGCCGCTTCCATTTCACATGCCGCCATATTTGGGAAGTTATTGCGGGCAATTTCAGCTTTTGTAGGATCGGCCATAAAAATATCACCTGTGCAGATCAGGCCTTGGGTTATTTTCAGTGAATCTAATGTCTCAGCTGCTTGCTGTGCAATATTTATCAGTTTTTTATCTGCTTCAAAGGCGGCTGGTAATTGTGCCATCTGACCAATTTCATAACCAAATGCAGTTAAATCTACATCGTGAAAACGTACTTCTGTTGAAATGACAATATCACCAACATTAAGAGATGTATTATAACCACCTGCTGAGCCGGTGTTAATTATAGTGTCAGGAGTAAATTTTTCTAATAAGAGTGTTGTTGCCACAGCAGCTGCAACTTTACCTATACCTGATTTTGTTAAAATTACTTGCTTAGCGTTTAATTCACCTTGGTAAAATTCACATCCGGCAATAACGGTTGTCTGCACGTTATTCATTTTTTCTTTTAGGATGCGAACTTCTTCATCCATTGCCCCAATAATGCCTATTTTCATCTGTTCTGTTCTCTGAAATTCCTATAAAGTCGCAATGCTAACATAATCTTAGCCAGATCTTCACTCTATGGTTTTTTTGTGTGTCCGAACTGTGTAAAATCTCGCACATTAAAATTGAATAAGCAATGATCAGGAACCGAAACAAATGAATGCCTTACTTGAAGATTTAAAAGAGCGTGGTTTAGTTGCGCAAACAACAGCTGATGAAGAGTTACATGAACATTTATCAAGTGGCTGCCAAACACTTTATTGTGGTTTTGATCCTACAGCGGATAGTTTACATATCGGTAGTTTAGTTCCGCTGCTGACTTTAAAACGCTTTCAACTTGCAGGCCATAAACCATTAGCGTTAGTTGGTGGTGCAACGGGTCTAATTGGTGATCCTAGCTTTAAAGCAAACGAACGTAAATTGAATACTGACGATGTCGTTGAGAACTGGGTTGGTAAAATTAAAACTCAAGTGAGCGCTTTTATTGAATTTGGAGATAAAGAAAATTCAGCTGAGGTTGTAAATAACCTGGATTGGATTGGTCAAATGGACAGCATCTCGTTTTTAAGAGATGTGGGTAAGCACTTCAGCGTAAACGCAATGATCCAAAAAGAATCGGTAAGACAGCGTATCGAGCGTGAAGGTTCAGGTATTTCATTCACTGAATTTAGTTACATGTTATTACAATCCTATGATTTTGCAGCCTTAAACAAGGCAACGGGCTGTTCACTGCAGATTGGTGGTTCAGATCAATGGGGTAATATTACAGGCGGTATCGAACTAACACGTCGTATGAACAGAGAGAAAGTGTTTGGTTTAACCTTACCTCTGGTTACTAAATCAGATGGTACAAAATTTGGTAAAACAGAATCAGGTACAATTTGGCTTGATCCATCTAAAACCTCACCATATGCATTTTTCCAATTCTGGATCACTACATTAGATGCTGATGTATATAAATTCTTACGTTACTTTACTTTTTTATCAATCGAAGAAATTGAAGCCATTGAAGAAAAAGATAAAACCATTCAAGGTCGCCCTGAAGGGCAAGGTATTTTAGCGCAAGAAGTTACGCGCTTAGTACATGGTGTAGAAGGTTTAGCTTCAGCGCAACGTATTACTCAAGCCTTATTCTCTGGTGATTTAAGTGCATTAAGTGAATCTGATTTAGCACAGCTGGCACAAGATGGTTTGCCGACAACAGAGGTGTTGGAAAACCAAAAATCTTTGATTGAATTACTGACCAGCTGTGAACTGGCTAAATCAAACAAAATGGCGCGCGAATTTACCAAAAATGGTGCAGTAAGCATTAATGGTGAAAAACAGCTGGATAGCGAGGTTATTTTACAAAAAACAGATGCCTTATATGGCAAGTACACAGTGATTAAACGTGGTAAGCGTTTATTTAACCTATTTATCTGGAAATAAGGTCAAGTTTAAAGATGCTAAAATTTAAAACAGTTAAATTATTAGGTATTTCGCTATTATCTGCTTTTGCCACTCAAGCTGTTGCAGGACAAGAAAGTAACACTGATTGGGTTGATTTTAGCGACCCAACAGCTATTTATTCCAGAGCAGGACTAGGTGCGGGCACTGAAGGTGTTGATCTTTATGCTGCTTTTGGCGGTTATTTAGGAGGTCAATTCAAGCATCAGCTTACTGTTGAAGCAAAGCACGATCTAGATTATTACAATGTTAATTATTTTGCATTTAATACCAGTAATGATACGGGCTTCTCTTTAGATACAACCTGGGGTGACGTGCATGATAAAGCTTCAATTGGAGCGGTAAAAAAGCTTACATTAGAAAATAAAAGCATTAAAATTTACCCATCCATGAACCTTGGTATGATGTGGGGAGATTCAATCGACACCACAACTTATATTGAAGTTGATGCTGCCGTGCGTTATTCAGTCAATCGTGCATTTTGGTTTGGTGTAACACCAAGTTACACTTATGCTATGAAAGGTATTGATATTAAAGAGTTAAATGCAACTGTTGATGTCGGTTATCAGCTTGCCAAAGAAATTGCAGTGTCGGCACACTTTAATAATGACGAAGAAGTGTGGGCTGATTTTACCTTTGCGTTTTAAGCTGAATTAACTTAAAACGGTTAAATTAAGGCCACTGTATAGTGGCCTTTTTTATTATTTGAGAAATTTTAATGCAACTAACTGATTTTGTTAATACGCTAGGTTCTGATTTAAAAAAACGTTATGCTGAAAAGGTCCATAAACTCACTTTGCATGGTGATTTTAGCTGCCCTAATCGAGATGGCACGTTAGGTAAAGGAGGCTGTACATTTTGTAATGTCGCAGCCTTTGCTGATGAAAACCAGGCGGGCCTGAGCATAAAAAATCAACTCGCACTGCGCGCTCAAGAAGTATCCCATAAAGCTAAGAAGTATCTTGCTTATTTTCAAGCTTATACCAGTACCTATGCTGAAATTGAGCAATTGGCTTCACTTTATGAGCAAGCAACAGTTAATAATAATATTGTTGGAATCTGTGTTGGTACACGTCCTGACTGTGTTTCTGATGAAGTATTAAATTTATTAAGCAGTTATCTGTTTCGTGGATACGAAGTATGGTTAGAATTAGGTTTACAATCAGCCAATGATAAAACACTTAAGCGCATTAATCGTGGTCATGGTTTTGCTGAGTATCAATCAGTTTGTATCAAAGCACGGGCACGCGGTATAAAAGTATGTACTCACTTAATATTAGGTTTACCCAATGAAAAGCAATCAGACTACCAGCAAACATTAAATCAGGTTATTGAAACGGGTGTTGATGGTTTAAAGCTCCACCCATTACATATTGTGCGTGGCGCAACTATGGAAAAATCTTGGCAAGCTGGTCGCTTAACTACGTTATCTTTAGAAGAATATAGCCAAGCTGCGGTTGATTTAATTCGCCACACTCCAAAAGAAATTGTTTTTCATCGAATCTCTGCAACAGCAAAAATTGAACAGTTGCTCTCACCACTGTGGTGTGAAAAACGCTGGCCAGTGCAAAATAGGATGGGCAAATTAATGCAGCAATTGGGGGGGCAAGGAACAGCTCTGAAATTGAACGTTAACTGCTAACTGCAGTACTGACAAATGATTAAACTATGATATTGAGCCGTAAGCTAGGATTAGTTTGCGTTAAATTTGTATTAAATGAGAATTTGAATTTAAGCACAATTAATATTTCTCGTTTTTTACTGCCACTCCCGCATTTCTTATTTGCGCATACGTTTTATTTTAATAGATGTGTTTATGTGCAAGTTTCCAGCATCTAAATACATCTAATAATTATATTTAATCAAGCAGTGGGCTAGAATAAGCAATTATGCCTTATATTTGAAATAGATATCATTATGCTGAAATTGTTTTCATTTCTTTCTTTATTGTTTTGCTTAAGCCCTGCGTTGGGAGAGTTAAACGAATCAACAAAACCTAGTCAACTTAATGTTTACATTGAGCAAAATTTGCCATATTCAGGCTTTAATTCACGCCAAAATCCTCAAGGTTTATTTGTTGATTACTGGCAACAGTGGTCACAGCACACGGGGATTACCGTTAAATATTATCCTTATGTAAAACAAGATTTATCTCAATTGTTAAGTGATAATCAGCCCGCTGTTTACAGTGGCTTACAAGGAGATGCAAAAAACTTAGCAAACCTTAAAAAGGGGAGTTTATTTGCAGTTGAAAGTCAATTTTATTATTTTGCAAAGCGTAGTTATGATATTAAATTTTCTATTATTGATAAAAAATCGCCGATCATTGTCGGTGGTTTATTACCTGAAGCACAGCAATTACCACTTTTGGCAACAACACCCACTATTATTTATAAAGAATATCCTGGTTTATTAGAGCTGTTACTCGATGTTTATTATGAAGAGATTGATGGATTAGTTATATTTACTGGAGAGCAGCAAAATTCGAATTTATTAGATCGATTTTTGTCTTTTATATTTGAGAAACATTTATTAAATGCCTCCAGTAACGAACTATTTGTTTATACATCTCAAGATCAGGAAACAGTTTTAGATTGGATCCAATGGGGGAGTCAACTTGAAAAAATGCCCGGTAAAATTGCATTCGCGATTGAAAAAGCAGCGAAGCCGCTTTGGGGGGCTTCTACTGAGGTGGCGACAAAGATACTGGTTATTGCCTGTTTTATTATTTTATTTTTTATGTTTAGTCGTTCAAGACGCAAAAAAGATCGTCAATTCAGAAATATATTAGATTCTTCACCTTATCCTTTAGCTATTTTTTCATTAGACGGAAGTACTATTTTTTATCTCAATGATGAAGTTAAATCGTTATTTCCGTTTAAACAGAAAAAAAACAGATATTCATTTGAAGAAGCTGAAAATCAGCTTTTATTGTCACGTGTTATTAATAAGGCAAGTCATCAAATGATGATTGAAGATAAACGGCTTCGTTTGCTGGTTAATGATACTTTTCATGATATTGAAATATCAGCCAAAAGAATTCATTACAAACGAAAAACGGCTTGGTTCTGTTATTTAAAAGATGTTACCGCATTATTTCAGGCAGAGCGGAAATTAACAGAAGAACGAGAGTTATTACGTAAAGTGCTTGATTCAATTCCGCAACAGATAGCCTTTAAATCACCTAAAGGCACCATTATAGGTTGTAATAAATCATGGGCAGCTGCAAATAACACCACGGTTGCGCATGCTACTGGGCGTCGTATTTTGGATATGCTATCAGTTGATAATGTTAGTAAACAAAAACAGCAGGAAGCGGATGTTTGGACGGGGGAAACGTTTAATACACAAGAGTGGGTTCATCAAAATAACCGTGACTTAAGTTTAATCAATATCGTTAAGTTACCTTTATATAATAACAAAGGGACTATCTTTGCTATTTTAAGCATTGATAGTGATATTACTGATTTATATAAATTGAATGAAAAGTTGAAGGATGAAAACTTACAACGTCAAAAAACAGAAAAAGCATTATCCAAGCAAAATCTATTATTAAGTACTGTTTTTTCAGCTAGTCTTGATCCGATTGGTTTATTAGATTATGAAGGGCGCGTGGTTGATGCAAATAATGCATTTGCTAAATTAATGGATGCAAATGCAGAAGATATTATCGGTAAGCTGCAAAGTGAGCTTTTATCTCCGGATCGTGCTGACTGGGCTGAACGTCAAAATCATGACGTTATTGAATCAGGAGAACCACTTATATTTGATGAATTGATATTTTCTGAAGGTAAAAAGATTTGGTATGAGGTGCATAAAACGCCATTTAAAGATCCTGAAAGCGATTATCAAGGCATTGTTATTATGGCGCGTGACATCACGTTACGTAAACAAACAGAAGAAAAATTGAGTTCTGATGCATCGGATTTTGAAGTTAAGATGCTGCATGACCAATTAACCGATCTTGCTAACCGTCGCGCCTTTGATCTTCAGTTCACTAAACTTTGGCAAGAAGCTTGCGATGAGCAGGAATTATTGTCCCTGGTGATGTGTGATATTGATTTCTTTAAATCTTATAATGACAATTACGGCCATCAAAAAGGTGATCAGGCACTACAGAGTGTTGCAAATACACTGCAGAGTATATGTGAAACATTAGACTGTTTTGTGGCGCGTTATGGCGGGGAGGAGTTTGTTATATTAATCAAAGGTGGTAATGCAACAAAAGCCCTGAAAGTCTCGGAAAATATACGCTTAGCGATTGAAAAAGCGAAGATTGAGCATCTCTATTCTTCAGTAAACAGCATAATTACAGTGAGTATGGGGTTATCAAGTATGTTTCCAAGTGAATTAAATTCAATGAAAATGTTATTAGCTGAAGCCGATAGCGCTTTATACGATGCAAAAGGTAATGGGCGCGATCAAATCTGCGTTAGATAGTTATATACCCATGATACCTCAAGGAGCTTTATCAGGGCTCAGCTCGGAGACCAGAATAAGGCACTGCATGAGGGTAATGGTTGCTCCCTTATCGAATGCTGCAACGCAGTATTGGTTTTCGAGCTAGTGACCCACGGGGAAAGCCGTGAGGCAAACATCTTCGTTGTTGCGAAGTCTCGATTTAACCCGTTAGATCTTCACCTTCACGCCTAGAACCTGTTCACCTCTCGACTTGCTGATTTTTGCATCTTGAATGATAACGGGTATTAATACCGATATATTCATAGCTGGACTTCTCTGAGCATGCTGAATCGTGTCTAGCTTCGCTATTATAAAGCTTCAATTTAGTATGACTATATTGGTGCTTTATGCACAGCTTATCTCCTTATCAAAGAAGTCGTTACTTCCCGAACTGCTGAATTGTGTATTTCCAAGCGGGAATATAGCATTGATTAAAATGTCGTGATAAATGTAGGTCAAGAGAATTCTTGTATTTTAAATGAAAGAATCATATTGAGAACATGATTAAACTGTGAACATTAGCAAGTTACGCTTATCTAAAAACAAATATTGTGTGAACTAAATTTCTGTAAGGCTTACAATGCTAATCAAAATATCAATCCGTCTAAAAATCACATATAGCACAGCATGTGAATCTTAGATAAACAACACCATCACCTTGAGCATGGATTTTAGCAAAATTACATATTGCCGAATAATATTCACACAAAAGTTGGTACTTTAATTGCTTGATGTATATGGATATATAGCAAATGATGGAGCATGGGCTCAGAGATAAATTCTGAGCAGCTAAATCTGGACTGGGAATCTAAAGGAATAATTTATGGCGCAATATAAACAAGCAGAAGATAGAATAAATTCTGATACATTCGATTTTGAGCTGGAAAAGCAAGATGGTGACAGCAAAGGTGTTGTTGATATGGCTAAATATAAACAACCCGAAGAGACTGTAAGTGCTGAAACATCTGCTTTTGAACAAGTTATGTCACAGATGAATATTGCGGATCGTGGCGCTTTTGACAATCAATTTGCGCAGTTGTGGCAAGAAGCCGGTGATGAGAATGAATTGTTATCTGTACTCATGTGTGAGATAGATTTCTTTAAAGCTTACAATGATAATTATGGGCATCAAGGTGCATCATTTATGTTACTTGTGGTTGGCCTCGCTTTAAAGAATACATGTGAAAAATACGGCTGCTTTTTGGCGCGTTATAAAAATGAAGAATTTGCCATTTTGATGAAAGGTGGCAATGAGCAAAAAGCATTGGAAGTAGCTGAAAGTTTACGTCAAGCTGTTGAATCATCGCGTACTGAACATAAATATTCGAGTGTCAGTAAAGTAGTTACCTTGAGTATTGGAATATCAAGCATTTATCCAACTTCAATGAAGATGTTAATGCGGGAAGCTGATAGTGCATTGTACGATGCAAAAGCATCAGGCAGAAATCAAGTCTGTGGAAATTTCTCGCAGAAAAATGAAAATAGTGTCTCACAAACAACACTTGCAACAGAACAAAATATACAAACGCAAGAGAAGCCTACCGTTAATACTGAAGCATCTGATTTTAAGCAGATTATGTCAGATATGAATATTGCGGATCGCAGTTCTTTTCATCATAACTTTGTGAAACTTTGGCAAGAAAGCACTGATGAGCAAGAGTTATTATCTATGCTTATGTGTGAAGTTGATTTCTTTCAAGCCTATATTGATAATTATAGTGAAAGAGCCAGTGAAGATATATTACTCATTGTTGCTTGTGCTTTACAGAAAATAGGTGAAAAATTTGGCTGTTTTGTCTCTCATGTTGAAGGCGAAAAATTTATTATATTGATTAAAGGTGGCAATGCGACAAACGCATTGAGAGTAGCTGACGTTTTACATAGATCGGTAGCTGAATCAGCTACCGAACATAAGTACTCTGAGGCAAGTGATGTTGTGACAGTGAGCATTGGTTTATCAAGCCTTTTCCCAAGTGATATTAATTCGAAGAAAATGTTGATGGTTGAAGCCAATACGGCATTGCATGCAGCGACAACGTCAGGGAGAAATCAGATCAGTGTACATTAATAGCCTGTAGCTAATTAATAAAAAAGGGAGCATTTAGCTCCCTTTTTTATTAATTAGCAGTTCAGGTTTGCCTATCTCTAAGCAGAATAACCGCCTTGAACCCCTTTAGTGGTAATAGAAACAGCATCATGTGCATGTAAACTTTCATAATGGTTAACACGCAGCCAAAAGTCATCAAACTTATCCTGTTGGTTAAGCGCATACTGTAAATGGCGAGCTGCATCCTCACAGAACATTAGGTTTTGACCATTTAAGCGTGCAAATTCTTGTTCATCTTCACGTTTAACGGCTGCTTGCACAGGTGTTTTTAAGGTGTTTTCAATTAAGTCAATAAGCTCAACAAGTGGGAAAGTTTGGTTTAACTTATTTAATTTCACTTTCACTTCAACCACACTGCGTTGACTGTGCGGTGTTGCAACAATCCCTTGTGTTGAGCCTAACCAATTTACAATCTCATCTTTATCAATTTGTGTTTGTTGTGAGTATTTCAGAGTGAATTCACGTTGAATCAGTTGGCGTGCCAGAGCCGCAGAGCAGGGGCAAGTTGAAGAGTAAGGCACATTTACCTGCAGTTCAAATTCAAGCTTACCATTGATAAGTTGACCAATAACTGTAACAGGATAAGCTTTCCAGCCACGCTTTTCGCTGATTAATGATTTTCGGCGAAGATGATAATCAAATGAGAATTTAACAAAAGCTTCCTGACTCAGCTCATGATGACTTTCAATAAAACCTTGCAGCAGGGTGCTTAATGTTGCAAGTGTTAATTCTGATTCAGTTGAAAGTTGATCAAGTTGCAAATACAAACGCGACATATGGATGCCTTTTGCTTGTGCATCACCCAGATTAACAAACAGTTCCGCACTGGCGCTTACTTGTTGTGGTGCACAATCATCTGTTTGTACCATTAAAGGTAACTCGATATTACTCATACCAACTCGGTCAAGAGTACCTTCAGTTTGAGCTTGTGCGCTATTTGCGATATCTGGCATTGCCATTAGGAAAAACTCCCTTAAACATGATTAAGCATGTATTGATAATTTAAGCGGTGCATTATAGACGTGTTATAAAAAATTAAAAACCATGAAATGCAAAGGATTAGCTGCAATCAGTTAAATTGCGCGATTTCTAACCAATCAGTATAATTTTGAAGTAGCAATAGAGTATATTTTCAATTTAAGCTTTAAAATCACTAATATATTTAATATGTCAAACGATTTATGATTACAATAAATCAATTTTATTTACTTATACTCAATCCCTTCGAAATCTGTATTTTCAACAGGCATGAGTATAACAGAGGGCGCTGTGAATATATTTAATCTTAAAACATGGGTTCATTATTATGTGGCTTTATTAAAGCGATTGGGTGCATTTCGCTTCAGCCTGATTCTTGCTTTCGCGATCATTAGTGCTGATTCTGTATTACAAATGCTACTGGCATATTATTTTAATGAACCTTTAGATATTGTCGTTGTTTCACGTTCATTTATTTTAGGTTTATTGATCACACCTTGGGCGGTATATTTTCTAACAGTCGTGGTTGGTGATTTAGAAGAAGCCAGGCAAAGTCTTGGCCATACGGTTGCTAAATTGCAGGTGCTTTTGAAAAATGATCAGCAAAAAACAGTGGCACTCGAACACGAAATTATTGAGCATCAAAAAAGCCAATGTCAACTTGAAGAAGCTGCTATTTTAATACGCTCATTTTTAGATACTTCCCCTGATCTGTTTTTTCATCGTGATTTAAAAGGTTGCTTTGTGAGCTGCAATAAGGCGATGGAGGCTTTAACGGGAAAAACAGAAAAGCAATTAATTGGCTTAACACCTTTTGATATTTATCCTGAATTTTATGCCAAGAAAGTAGTTGAGCGTGATCAGAGAGTTCAGGATACGCAGCAGGAGCAAATTCATGAACACTGGTTACATTACCCAAATGGCCGACAGGCTTATTTTGAAGTGCGTGCATTACCCCTGTATAACAGTCATAAACAGTGTGTTGGTATTATAGGTTTCGGTCGAGATATTACCGAGCGTAAAAAACATCAAGAGTTTTTAGAGAAAGCCAGTCGAGACAAAACGACATTTATTTCTACGATTAGCCATGAGCTGCGTACCCCGCTAAATGGCATTGTCGGTTTAAGCCGTATGCTGTTAGATGAACAACTTAGCAGCGAACAAATTAAACACCTTAAAACCATTCATATGAGCGCAATTACCTTAGGTAATATATTTAATGATATTGTCGATTTGGATAAGCTAGATCGCCGCCGTTTGAATCTAGTAAGTAATCATATTGATATGTTTGATTTTATGAGTGATTTAAAAAGCTTGGCGTTTATTCAAACGGAACAAAAAGGGTTAACGTTACGTTTTGAACAAAACAGTGTGCTGCCAAACTATATTGATGCAGATGATACACGTTTAAGACAGGTTCTATGGAACTTGATCAGTAATGCTGTGAAATTTACCAAACAAGGCTCGGTGAGTCTTCGTTGTTTCTGTGAAAGTGAAGTTAACCATCAAACAAGACTTTGTTTTGAAGTGCAGGATTCAGGTATCGGTATTCCAGAGGATCAACTTGATAAAATTTTTGCTATGTATTATCAGGTTAAAGGAAATGCACATGCAACGGGAACGGGAATAGGTTTAGCCGTTTCATCACAAATAGTCAAAGCGATGGGGGGGGAGCTCACGGTAAACAGTGAGCTTGGTAATGGTAGTATTTTTAAATTATGTATTCCTGTTGATTGTCCTAATAATGAGCCGAAACAAAAAGCAGTTTTATCAACAGTGCCGTCACTATCTATTTTATTAGTCGAAGATATCGAGCTTAATATTATAGTTGCAAAATCATTGTTAGAAAAACTAGGGCACCAAGTTGACAGTGCGGAAAATGGCAAACAAGCACTGCAAAAAGTTGCTGATAAAGATTACCAGTTAATATTAATGGATATTCAGCTGCCTGATATGGATGGTTATCAAATAACGACACAGTTACGACAAACACATGGGGATATTTTGCCGCCAATTGTCGCTCTTACCGCGAATGTATTTGCAGACAAGCAACAGTTTATTGACCAAGGTATGGATGATGCATTAGGTAAACCGCTTAGTATTGAACCATTAAATGAGATGATTGCAAGACTCTTTGTATCGACAGAGCAAGTGGAAAAAAGTAGAGCGCTATTACCTTGTAAAGTACAAGAAAAAACAGAACAGTTATTTGATGAGGTAATGCTAACGGAATTATTAGATTTTTTACCTGTCTCTGTAATGTTAGATAACGTTGCTTTGTTTGCCAAGATGATGCCGGATTATCTACAGGTTTTAGATTCCAATATGATTGCAAAAGATAAAAATGGCATTGTTAGCGAAGCACATAAAATTAAAGGTGCAGCAGGCTCAGTGGGTTTAAAGCGTATTCAGGAGTTATCACAAAAAGTGCAGTCACCTGATTTACCCGCATGGTGGGATAATATTGATGATTGGGTCGAGTTAATTAAATCACAATATCAAAGTGATATTATTGAACTGAAAAAATGGATTGTGGCTCACGGGAGTTAATGATTTTTATGCCTAATAATAGTTTTATTATTAGGCATAGATAACTCATTGCTAATGCTCAAGATACCTCATGTGCGATTAATGCTTCAAATTTTTCATTACCTCTTAAGTTTTCAAAATCAGCTTCATCGGCTGCTAATTCTCGTAATGAAATACTACCTGCAATAGCGCGCGTTAAATCATAAATAGCCTGTTCTTCTACACCTAAACAAGCATAAGCGCAGGCGCGTTGATATAGTGCATTTTCATTATTATCATCCACCTCTAACACGCGATTACAGATACTCAGCGCCCAATGGAACTCTTTAATTGCCATGGCGGCATCGGCCTTTGATGTTAGAGCTTGCAAATCACCAGGGCGAATTTTTAATATCTGATCATAAACTTCCATTTTTTGCTCTGGTGTTTGGCTTTTTTGAGCGCGTAACCATAAGTTATGGATCTCATTAATCTTTTCTATTTCAATATGGTTATCGGCGATACGGCGTGTTTTACGTCTTAAATCTTTTTCTAATATTTGGAACTGTTTTTCATATTGTTCGGAGATTATTTTGATCTGTTGGTTGGCCGCTTTTTTGGTGTTCTCTCGGATCTCTCGTAATGACTGCCAGCCGATCAAGGCGATTAATGACGCCACGCCTGCAATAATATAAAAGAAGTAAGTTACTGTATTTGAAGCATAACCTAATGATTTATCAGCAACTGCTAATTCGCGATCGGTGATCTCAATAATTAAACGGCGTTCTAAATCTTGTTGTTCAGTACGTAATGACTTGAGTTCATCTAATACGTAACGCTCAACCAAAGGTTTTTCATATATACTTTTGTCGCTTTGATTTCCAGCCGCAATTAATGGATTTTCAGCGGCAATTAATAAGCTCTGCATAAGTAGCATTGTTAGCAATAAAGTAAATTTTCTGAACATGATTTTCCCTTAAGCCGTTTGATAATATATTGCTTTAAAACAGAATAAGTATGGACTAAGCATTGTTTTAAAAAAAGAGCGTGATGAAAAATAATAAATGATAAGAACAGTGGTATTGTTTAATGTAGCTGCTGGCTTGTAATTGTTATCCATAACAGGTTGAATAGTTTAATTAAACTAACAGGAATAAATAATGAAAAAAAATAGTGAACAGGAAGATAAATGGGTGGAAGAGATTATTAAAGAGACTTTTTCCGAGCAGAAAAAAGCCCGACGCTGGGGTATCTTGTTTAAAAGTTTAACCTTTATTTATCTGTTTGTTGTGCTTATTTTATTTATCGGTTCTCCTTTCAATAATGGCAGTGATAAAGAAAATGCAGCACACACAGCAATGGTGACAGTCAATGGCATTATTGCAGCAGATCAAGATGCAAATGCAAACTTTATTGTTACAGGGTTACGCGAAGCCTTTGAAAGTGAATTTAGCCAAGCTGTGATGCTGGTGATAAATAGTCCCGGCGGAAGCCCTGTTCAGGCGGGTTATGTCTATGATGAAATTAAACGTCTTCGTGCTTTATATCCGCATAAAAAACTGTATGCCGTGATTGCCGAATTAGGCGCCTCTGGTGGATATTATATGGCGGCAGCGGCAGACCAAATTTATGCCGATAAAGCCAGTTTGGTTGGCTCAATTGGTGTGACCGCATCAAGCTTCGGATTTGTTGATCTAATGAAAAAAATGGGCGTTGAACGTCGTCATTTCACCTCGGGTGAGCATAAAGCTTTTTTAGATCCCTTTTCGCCAACCAAAAACAGTGAAAGAGAGTTCTGGCAAGAGGTATTAGATGTGACACATCAGCAGTTTATCAAGGTAGTGAGAGAAGGGCGAGGTGAGCGCATTGATAAAGGTGAAAACTTAGCTAAGTTATATTCAGGGCTGATTTGGAATGGTGAACAAGCACTTGAGCTTGGCTTGATTGATGGATTAGGCAGTCCGGGATTTGTCGCAAGAGAGATTGTCAAAGCGGAAAATATAGTTGATTATTCTGTTAAATTCTGCTATTGAGGCATTTACCAGAAAACTGGGTTTATCAATTGGATCAGGGATTGCTAATCAGTTAAAAACAGAAAATAACGATTTTAATTTAAGATGATCTTGATTGAGAGGCTCGGGCGTAAAGTTTACGCCCGAGCCCACTGTTGCGACTTATTCCTGTAACCCTTTTAAACGTAAATCATCTTTTTTATAGAATTCAATTTTAGCGCTGTAGCGCGCTTGGTCTAGTTTGTTATCTGCATAAACCAGCGCACTCCCCATCTCTTGACTTGCTTCTCTAAAGCGTCCTTGTAGCGCTAAATATTGTGCTTTGCTGGCGTGCTCTTTGGCGCGGTTTTTCATTGTTTTATAAAGATCTATTGCCAGTAAGTGAGCCAAAATATGTTGAGGATGGGAGCGTATAAATAACTCAAGTTTCTTTTCCGCTTCTTTATATTGTTTATTCTCCTGTAATGCATTTACTAAATTGAGCGTGAAAACGGCATTTTCAGGATACTTTTTATAATGTTGTTGTAGCAGTTGGATTACTGCGTCGGCTTTATTTAGTGTAAGTGAAGTGTCGGTTAGCAGATCGATAAAAAAGAGATTGTTTGGTTGTCGTTTCAATAAATCCAAAGTGATTTGGTGTGCTTTTATATAATTTTCATTTTTAAAATGCGCCAAAGCGAGACCATATAATGCCGCTTCTTTAAGTTGGTATTTATGGTTTTTAAGCTGGCTTTGATAATAATTTACAGCCGCACTGCCCGAGATTTCATTATAACGAACAGTGATCCGCACTTTACTTAATTGGTAATCTAAGCTGTTTTTAATACGTTTTATATCAAACTGGCTGGCACGTAAACGCGCTTCAGCCAAACGTGTTACAGGTAAGGGGTGAGTTGATAACATTTGTGGTGGTAAACTGGCGTATTTATATTTCTCTGCCAGTTTGCCAAAGAAGTTTGCCATACCATAAGGATCATAACCGGCATCAACCAGTATTTTTATGCCGATCCGATCCGCTTCATACTCATGCAAGCGCGTATAGTTAATTTGAGACTGCATGGTTAGAGCCATGCTTGTGGTTAGCGCTGCCATTCCCGCTGCGGGCGAAACTAAGGCAAGTAAAACAGAGCCTGCCAGTGCCGCTAATGTTGCCGGGTTACTATATGATTGTTGCTCCAACATACGGGCTAAGTGGCGTTGTGTGATATGCGCTATTTCATGCGCGATAACACTCGCTAGCTCACTTTCATTTTTAGCGTATAAAAATAAACCTGTATGAATTTTTACATTTCCCCCTAAAAATGCGGCTGCGTTAATCTCTTTATCTTCAATAAGAAAGAAATTAAATGGCAGCTTAACCGAGTCTGCATGACCGACAAGATTCTGACCGAGCTCATTTATATAATGGTTAAGGATAGGATCATGAATAATAGGAAGAGCTTGATTTGCCATTAAACGAAATGCCCAGCCATACTCTTTTTCTTTTTCAATTGTCAGTGCCCCGGCGCCAACCGTACCAATATCAGGAAGCGTATTCGTTGAATTTGCAATATTTGAGAACAATAGAAAGAAAAAATAGAGTGAAATAATCAGGGATTTGTTAAGCACAGTAACCACTCATCACCAAAGGAATAATAGAAAACAGAATAAAATCATAAACAAGCTTCAATTTATTGCAAGTGATGATTGTCTTATATCTATACAAAGATGATAATCTACTCCTTTTATTTAAAATAGAAGTCGATGGAAATTATAGATTTACGCACAAAACAGTGTCCAATGGCATTAGTGATATTAAAACGTTATTTATTACAAAATGATATTGCAGAAAAATCGAAAATCAGTCGACTTTGTGTACTTTTTTCAAATGAGCAGGCGATGCAGGATATTATGTTGTACCTTGATAAAAAGGGATATGATTATTCAACTAGTGTGCTGGATAATAATGTTTCACTACATATGCAACTCAAATAATAACAAAGGGTAAAAGAATTTATGTTTGGACAATTAACTGATTGGTATCGGCATCGTTTTGCAGATCCTAATTTAAGCGCGCTTTTTTTACTGCTAATTGCAGCTTTTTTAGTTTTTTATTTTTTTGGAAATATTTTAGTACCGCTGTTTGTTGCATTAGTACTGGCATATCTACTTGATTGGCCTGTTAATTATTTAGTTCGCTGTAAAATAAACCGGACTGTTGCGACATTTATTGTCATGCTACTTTTTTTATCTTTAGCTGTATTCGCTTTTCTCGGTGTCTTACCGACCGTATTTAGACAGGGGGCAGCATTAATTCGTGACTTGCCGGCGATGTTTAACCAGATACAGGATTACGTGCTAACACTGCCCAGTCAGTATCCGGAGGCTATCGATCCGGTCACTATTACCCATATAGTAGAAAATCTACGATCTTATTTGTTAGATAGCGGCGGTTTTTTATTATCACAATCCTTTGCTTCATTGTTAAATATTGCCGCATTAATTGTTTACGCGATTTTAGTACCTTTAATGATGATTTTTATGCTCAAAGATAAAGCATTTTTAATCAATAGTTTTGTACAATTTTTACCGAGAAACCGAAAATTAGCGGATCAGGTTTGGATTGAGATGAACGGACAGATTATGAACTATATTCGCGGCAAGGTGATTGAAATTCTGATAGTCGGGGTTGTTACTTATTTCACCTTCTTTTTTATGGAGTTACGTTATTCCGCACTGTTGGCTATGTTAGTCGCTTTATCGGTGTTAATTCCTTATATTGGAGCGGCGGCTGTTACCGTACCTGTAGCTGTTGTTGCGCTGTTTCAGTGGGGGATATCTCCGGATTTTGCATACCTGATGGTGGCCTACATTATTATCCAAGCGCTTGATGGTAACTTAATTGTTCCCATTTTGTTTTCTGAAGCGGTTAATTTGCATCCGGTTATAATCATTATGTCTGTGCTTATATTTGGTGGAATGTGGGGCTTTTGGGGGGTGTTTTTTGCCATTCCACTGGCAACGTTAGTGAAAGCGGTATTAAACGCTTGGCCGAACCGTGAACAGTTAGACAATATAGAAGAGAGTAATTAGGGCTACGATAGCCAAAAAGGGCGTAAAGCCCTTTTTAGCTAAATTGCAGTTTAGTTTTGCAGATAGTCTAAAATCACTTGATGATGATCTTTAGTTTTAAATTTATCAAACACCTTTTCAACCGTGCCTTGCTCATTGACTAGAAAGCTGATGCGATGAATGCCATCATAGGTTTTGCCCATAAATTTCTTTTCTCCCCAGACACCAAATGCATCCGCAACCGCATGATTTTCATCTGACAGTAATGGGAAATTAAGCTCTTTTTTCTCCACAAAGAGTGCCAGTTTTTTTACAGGATCTGGGCTGATACCGTAAACAACAGTATTTAATGCTTCAAGCTCAGCTTTTACATCACGCAGACCACATGCCTGGGTAATACAACCAGGTGTTAATGCTTTGGGATAAAAATATACTAATACTTTTTTACCAGCTAAGTCCGCTAATGATACGTTATTACCTTGGTTATCTTGAAGCGTGAATAATGGGGCTTTATCGCCCGCGACTAATCGATTCATAAATATCTCTTATAGCTTAATGGGGCTTATAAAACCTTGTGGTTTTAAAGCGAGTAAGTCGCAGTTTAAGCTGTCTATCACTTGCTCTGCTGTATGTCCTAATAAAGTTGCGCTTAAACCAGAGCGACCGACAGTGCCTAGAATAACCAGCTCCGCATCGATTTCTTGGGCAACGTCACTGATCACATCTTCAGGTAAACCTTGCATTAGATGAGTTTTCTGCTCTGGAATTTCATAAGTTTGAGCGTATTCATTTAACGTTTTCTGGTGGAATTTTTTTAAACCATCTTCATAATTTATGGGATCAAACTCGGGTAATTCCAGCATAATATTCATTGGAGGGCTGGGATAAGCGTTAACGATATGAATATTTGCGTCTACTATCTCAGCCATTGTTTTTGCTTCACTTAAAATTTGCTGATTAAGTTGATGATGCTCTTCGTCTTGAATACTTTTGCAGTCAATAGCGCAAAGAATATTACCATTTTCTGGCCACTGGTGGTGTTTAACTAACAATACTGGCACGGGACATTTTCTTAATAAATTCCAATCGCTAGGGGTAAATAAAATAGCACTTAATTTGGAATGTTGGTGAGTTGATTTAACTACTAAATCATGTTCATTTTTTAAAACTTCAATAATGGCTGCCTGGAATGGTCGATTGTGCCAGATAACTTGAGTGTTAATCTTTAAGCCCTTTTCTTGGTAAGGTAAGGCTAAGGCTTCTAACCAATCCCGATTTTCTTTAATAACGATGCTTTGCATTGCCTGACGCTCATCGCTTGAGCTTAGTGAGGTCATTTCATAACTAAGATCGTAACAGCACAAAAACAGGGTGATTTTTGCCTCTTTTTCTTTTTCGGCAATATGAACAGCTCGTGCAAGGGCTGGTTGAGACTCTTGGGTTGGATCGATAAAAACTAAAATATTCCGGTATTTAAGCATAGTAGGCCTCTAATAGAGAAAAAGAAGATACTTATAATTTAGATCAGATGGCTTAAAATCGATAGCCTTTCCCGTCACGAAAAGGCGATTTAATTGAGGAGAGTGTCAGAACAGCGGCTTATATCAATCTTTTTTCTTTTCACCAGCGAGTTCTGCAAGCATTACTTCATCTAAAATGCTGATATATTTGCCTTTTACCGCAATCATCTCATTTTTTTGGAAGCGTCCTAAAAGACGACTAATTGTCTCAACGGTTAGGCCTAAATAGTTGCCAATATCACCACGAGTCATTGATAAACGAAACTCTCTAGGGGAGAAACCGCGCGTGGCAAAACGCATTGATAGATTATGGATAAAGGATGCGAGGCGCTCTTCTGCATTTTTCTTTGACAGCAGCAAAATCATATTTTGATCTCCAACAATTTCTGCGCTCATCAAACGTAAAATTTGTTGTCTCAGCTTCGGCATACTTGTCGAAAGATTATCAAGTGTATCGTAAGGAATTTCACAAATCATTGCCGTTTCAAGTGCTTGGGCAAAACTTGGGTGTGTTCCTGAGTTAATACCATCAAAACCGACCAAATCACCTGCAAGATGAAAAGCGGTGATCTGTTCATCACCTTGTTCTGTGATTGTGTATGATTTAAGCGTGCCAGAGCGAATGGCATAAAGACATTTCATCTCTTGCCCAGCTTTAAATATTTCCTGACCTTTTTGAATCGGTTTTTTACGCTCAATAATATTATCTAAACGATCTAATTCGGTTTCATTTAGAGAGTAAGGAATACATAACTGATTAATGCTACAGTCTTGGCAACGAATGGCACAACCACCCGTTTGAATACGATTTGTATTACTTTTTTCCATAGTTCTTTTATTTTCCTTTTTGACTTAAATCAATATTAACACTAATTAAAGTCGCTTTGAACACTTTCCAATGATTTGTGTAGTTCTCCGGCATTTTACGGTTAAAATTGTGTGCTAAGCGGTAAATTATCTACAAAAGAGACCATCACAAATAAAATTATTTGTCATTAATATAATTGAACGAGTGCGATATAAAAGGTGTGAATAGCAAAGGTTGCTAGCAGTAAGCCACTGCCATATCTAAAGTAGTGGTGGTTTAAATAATATTTTAGTTGTTGGCTAAGCGATCCGACGCTGAGCATGGCCGGCAGGGTGCCTAAACCAAATCCGAGCATAATAATAAAACCGCTGCTGGCACTGCCGCTGCTGGCGGCCCAGGATAATGTTGAATAAACTAGCCCACAGGGTAACCAGCCCCATAAAAAACCTAAAGGGAAAGCGTATACAGGGTGTTTTAAGGGAATAAAAAGTTGCGCAATTGGTTTTATAAATTTCCAGATTAACTGACCCGCCTGCTCAAGTTTTAATAATCCCAACCAAATACGGGAAATATATAGTGCTAAGAGCAGCATTAAAATTGCCGCCAGCAAACGCAGATAAATTAATGCCTCTTTCCCGCCGAAAAAGAGTATCAGTGCGCTACTACTGCCTGCAAACAGAGCGCCTGCAATAGAGTAACTACTTACCCTTCCTAAGTTGTACAATAATAATGAGAGCAGTGAAGATAATTTACTTTGATCCGCTTTTACCGAAAAGGTGATCGCACTGGCAATTCCTGAGCACATACCTAAACAATGCCCCGCTCCGAGTAAACCTATTAGCAGTGCTGCGATAAAATCATTGCTTAGCATGATCAGTTACCGAATCTGCTTTTTCTGGAGTACTTTTCTGTGCATTATTATTGTTTTCAGCGTCAGTTGCGGGCTCTTCATCGAATAAAATATTAATACCTTCTCTGTCTAAATCATCAAATTGATTTGATTTTACCGCCCAGAAAAAGACTATTACCGCGATTGTGACAAAGATCATTGCGATTGGAATTAACACATAAATGATACTCATTTTAGCAACCTTGTTAAATGATGAATAATAGAGCGCTTCTATTTTAATAATCGCAGTGAGTTACTAACAACGATCAGTGAACTGAAAGACATACCTATTACCGCAATATAAGGGGGAACGTGCCCCATAATGGCAAGCGGAACAATAATGAGATTATATCCGATTGCCCAGCCAAGATTTTGTTTAATAATAGCCGTAGTTTTTTGCGCTGTTTGCTTAAGTACTTTAAGTTTATTTAAATCTTCCCCTAATAAAATAACATCTGCACTATTTTTGGCAATATCGCTGCCGCTTGCTAATGCAACAGAAACATGGGCGCCGGCTAAGACGGGGGCATCATTAATTCCATCACCGACCATTAACACTTTATCTTCAATTTGCAGTTGTTGTAGATGTCGAAGTTTACCTTCAGGTGTAACGCCTTTAATTAAATGGTCGATTTTCAGTAAGTCACATACTTCTTCACTTTTAGCCGAAATATCACCCGTTAGCAGGGTGGTTTTGATTTTTTTAGTCGAGCAGTAGTTAACAATAGCTGAAGCACTGTCTCGTAACTCATCGCCTAATTCAAAGGTTGCTAATAATTGATTATCTAGGGTCAGGCAAATGAGCAGCTCTTTACTGTCAATAGGCTTATCTATTGCACAAAACTGTGCGTGGCCTAGCTTTAACGTTTGCTGTTTATAATCACCCTGTAAACCTTGAGCGGGTATATTGGAAACATTATTTATGATTATTGTTTTTTGTTGTAGTTTTTGAAACGCCAGTGAAATTGGATGTTCAGATACTTTTTCTAATTGTGACGCAAAATCAATACACTGCTGTTTTGAGTAATCACCATAAACGGTTGTGTTAAGCAGTGAAAAATTGCCTTTGCTTAAAGTACCTGTTTTATCAAATACCATATGATTAATTTTATTAAGCGTTTCTAATACATGGTGCTGTTTAATTAGAATGCCTTGTTTATTAAGTTGTGCGGTAGCACAGGTTAATGCCGTGGGGGTTGCTAAAGAGAGAGCGCAAGGGCAGGTGGCAACTAATACGGAAAGGGTTATCCAAAATGCTTGAGCCGGTGCAATAACACTCCAACCTATATAAGTTAGTGATGCGACAATAAGCAAAGCGGCAACAAAATAACGGGAGACGATATCGGCAACAATTTCGATGCGTGGTTTATTAAGTTGGGCACTATCCTGCAGATGAATAATATCTGCGATCAAAGTGTTGTCTGTGAGTTTTTCAACGCGAATTGTTAGCGGGCTGGTAATGTTAACCGTACCTGCAAAAACAGGATCATTTTTATCTTTTTTAACGGGCAGGTGTTCGCCGGTTAACATTGACTCCTCAATATTACTTAACCCGTTGATAATAGTGCCATCAACGGGTAGTGTCTCGCCCGCTTTCACTAAAATAATCTCACCAATATTTAGTGTTTTTGCTGGAATTACGGATTGTAGCTGTGGTTTATTTATATCTTTAATTAAGGTTGCCATCGACGGTAACAGACGTAATAAATTGCTGCTAGTTTCCGAGGCTTTACGTCTTGCGCGCAGTTCTAATAATCTGCCAAGCAATAATAAAAAGGTAAACATGGAAACAGATTCAAAATATACCTCACCACGACCAACAACAGTGGCATAACCTGATGCACTGTAGGCTCCTAGCAGGGCAATTGAAATAGGAATATCCATACCTAAGGTTTTATTGCGAATATTGCGCCACGCATTGATATAAAAGGGTTGTGCGCTATAAAGTAATACTGGCGTTGCTAAAATAAAACTCACCCAACGGAAATAGTGGATAAACTCCTCTTCCATGCCGGAAAAAAAATCAGAATACAGGGCGATTGCAAACATCATAACTTGCATGGTCGCAAGTCCTGCAAGTCCTAAGCGTCGCAGATATGATTTTGCCTGCTGTGTATAAAAGGCTTCCTGTTTATTAACTTGAAAAGGGTAAGCCTTGTAACCTATCTTTTGGATCTCTTTTAAAATCAAACTTAGTTTGAGTTGTCGGTTATCCCACTTAATGACGGCGCGATGCAGGGTGGTATTTACATTAATAAAAAGCAAACCAGGCATAAAACGAAGCTGTTTTTCGATTAACCAAGCACAAGCGGCACAGGTGATCCCCTCAACCGTCAGGGTTATTTCATTGCTATTTTCATTTTGTTGAACAAAATCTTCCTGGATCTGCTTGATATCATAATGGTCAAGTTGTTTTAGCTCCTCAGGAACTAACGCTGCCATTTTTTCTGCATTTTCGCTGCGGTGCGTATAATAGGAGGTTAAACCGCTATCAACGATAGTTTGCGCAACTGCCTCACAGCCAGGGCAGCACATGGTTTGAGATTGACCATTAATCGTTACCCGGTAGTGGCTATTTTCTGGATTAGGCTCCCCGCAATGAAAGCAATTTTTTTGCTCTGTCATTACAAATGAAAAGTGCTGGTCGGTAAGGTGACCGTTTTTTGTAAACGCCAGCTTTTATCAAAGGGTTCGATGCGCAGTTGCCATTTACCTGTAAGATCTGTATCCGCATCAAAGTGAAAGTCGCCATTGCCATCAGCTGTAAGTAATAAAGAAATATCCCGATTGGCTAATGTAGAATGAAATAAAGAGAGGTTAATTGAACTGTTATCCTTAACGCCGTTTAAGCTAATAATAAGTTCGTTATTAGTTTGTGTAACAAGCGCTTTAATATTGAGTTTTTGCGCATTCTTAAGCAGCGTTAAATCCCTGTTTATCGCCTTACCTTTTGCATAATAATCATCCACTACCATCTCTGGTTTATTGTTAGTGGCGATAATTACGGTAGTAATGCCTCCGACAACAGCTATTAGAGGTAATATGATTAAAAACCAAGGCCAGAATTGTTTAAACCATACTTTTTTATTATTGTTTTTCATAATAGCCTTATAAATGAATTAACTTAGCATATAAAAAGCCTCGAAAACGAGGCTTTTTTATTAAATAAACTTAATACTTAGCGTTGTTAGCTATGCTTATTTCTCTTGTGAAAGGGAGTAAACAAATGCCGCAATCAGGTGAACTTTATCTTCGCCCAGTACATCAGCCCAAGGCGGCATAACGCCATTACGGCCATTACGAATACTATCTTCAACTGCTTTGCGAGAACCGCCGTATAACCAAATTTTATCTGTTAGGTTTGGTGCGCCAAGCGCGTGAGAACCTTTTCCATCCGCGCCGTGACAAGCCGCGCACATAACAAAGCGCTCTTCACCTGCTTTTGCTTCAACGGCGTTAACACGTCGACCGCTTAGTTTAAGTACGTAAGTTGCAACTTCTTTAACACCTTGTTCACCTAAGATCTCTTTCCAAGCTAGCATTGCCCCCTGACGGCCGTGCATTATGCTCTCTTTAATATTTTGTGCTTCACCACCGTATAACCAATCGTTATCAGTCAGGTTCGGGAAGCCTTTACTGCCACGTGCATCTGATGCATGACACTGAGCGCAGTTTTGCAGAAATAAACGTTGACCTACTTTGACCGCTTCGGGATCTTTGGCGATTAGCGTGAGATCTTTGTAAACACCATTTTCATCATAAGCAAGCTGCTTAAATACTGCGCCATATTTTTCTTCTGCTGCATTCATTTCTCTTTGATATTGAGAATGTGAAGTCTCAGCAAGCGCCTGAGATTCTTCCAGTGACATGACACTCTGCTCTGAACTTGTCCAGTTAAGCAAGCCATTCCAGTTTGCTGTATAGCTTGGGAATGCAAAACTATATAGCAAACCAATCACTATGGTGAACCAAAATAGGCCCGTCCACCATTTTGGTAATGGGTTATTTAATTCTTGAATGCCGTCAAAACTATGCGGCATGGGTTTGCCTTCTTCCACGCCGGTATTATTTTTTGATGTTGCGTGAAGCAGTACTGCGCAACCAATAATAACGATTAGTGTGATCACTGTGATCCATATTGTCCAAAAAATGCTCATTATTTTTTAGCTCCCGTATGTTTGCTGTCATTGCTTGCATACGTTGTTGAGTCTTGAGGTTCATCGAAAATAGAATTGGCGATCTTCTCAAATGACTTTTTATGTTTTTTACTGTATGCCCATAAAATCAAAGCAACGAAAATAATAATTAAGAACAGCGTATACAGTCCATTAAATGTTGCGTAATCCATAAAGCCTCCAGTAGATGGAATCAGCACTCAGTAACTGAGCACTGTGGTTATTTATCTAAATGCGTGACCAAGTGACTGCAAATAAGCAATTAATGCCTGCATCTCAGTTTTTCCTGCAACAGCTGCTTTTGCACCTGAAATATCTTGATCCGTATACGGTACACCGAAGTTGTTTTTAAATATCTCCAATTTACGCGCCGTATCTTCACCTGTTAACCGGTTCTCGGCAAGCCATGGGAAGCCCGGCATATTGGATTGTGGTACCACATCTCTTGGATTAAGCAGGTGCAGTTCATGCCAGGCATCGGAGTAACGTTGACCAACACGTGCCAGATCCGGACCTGTGCGTTTTGAACCCCATAAAAACGGATGTTCCCAAACACCTTCACCAGCGACACTGTAGTGACCGTAACGCTCGGTTTCAGCTCGGAAAGGACGAATCATCTGGCTGTGACATACACTACAACCTTCACGGATGTAAATATCACGACCTTCCATTTCCAATGCAGTATAGGGACGCAGCGTATCAACAGGCTCGTTTGTCTCTTTTTGGAAGAGCAATGGTGTTATTTGCGCTAAACCACCAAAGCTAATTGCAATGATGATAAAGATTGCCAGTAGACCAACATTCTTTTCAATAAATTCGTGCTTCATTATTTAACTCCCTGACTAACCAAGTTCTTGAGGCTTGATAGAGCCTTCTTTTGCGACAACTGTTTTGTATGTGTTGTAAGCCATTACAAACATACCAGATAAGAAGACTAAACCTCCGATGAAACGGATAGTGTAGAACGGGTATGACTTCTCTAAGGACTCAACAAAAGTGTAAGTTAATGTTCCGTCATCGTTAACCGCACGCCACATCAGACCTTGCATTACACCTGAAATCCACATCGCCACAATGTATAAAACCGTGCCTATTGTTGCTAACCAGAAATGCAGGTTAATCATGGCAACACTGTACATCCCTTTTTGATTAAATAAGCGTGGGACTAGGTGGTAAATTGCGCCAATAGAAACCATTGCAACCCAGCCTAATGCACCTGAATGTACATGACCAACTGTCCAGTCAGTGTAATGAGACAGGGCATTTACTGTTTTTATTGCCATCATAGGACCTTCAAAGGTCGACATACCGTAGAAAGAGAGTGATACAACTAAGAAACGTAAAATAGGATCCGTACGTAGTTTATGCCAAGCTCCCGATAACGTCATAATACCGTTGATCATGCCGCCCCAAGATGGCGCAAATAAAATCAATGACATAACCATACCTAAAGATTGTGCCCAATCGGGTAAGGCGGTGTAATGAAGGTGATGCGGGCCTGCCCAGATATAGACTGCGATTAGAGCCCAAAAATGGATAATAGATAAACGGTAAGAGTAAACAGGGCGTTCTGCTTGTTTTGGTACAAAGTAATACATCATCCCCAAGAAACCAGCGGTTAATAAGAAACCAACCGCGTTATGGCCATACCACCACTGCACCATTGCATCGACAGCGCCAGAATAGACAGAGTAAGATTTCATGCTGCTCATTGAAACAGGAATGGCGAGGCTGTTGACAATATGCAAGACAGCAACAGTCAAAATAAATGCCCCGAAGAACCAGTTTGCAACATAGATATGTGATGTTTTACGTATCGCTAATGTGCCGAAGAATACGACTGCATAGACTACCCATACCGCAGTGATAAGCAGATCGATTGGCCATTCAAGTTCTGCATATTCTTTTGAAGTGGTATAACCTAAAGGCAGTGAAATAGCCGCAGAAAGAATGACTAATTGCCAGCCCCAAAATACCACCGAAGCAAGAGAGCCGCCAAACAAACGAGTTTGACAGGTACGCTGCACCACGTAAAAAGAGGTTGCCATTAATGCCGAAGTACCGAATGCAAAGATTACTGCATTAGTATGTAGCGGACGTAAACGGCTGTATGTTAACCAAGGCGTATCGAAGTTAAGTACGGGCCAGACCAGTTGAGCTGCGATTAGTACCCCGACAGTCATACCAACAATACCCCAGAATATGGTGGTAAGTGTAAACTGACGGACAACTTTATAGTTGTAGTCAGGTTGAATTGTAGTTGCGGTTGTCATTATTTTGATTCCATGCATTTATTTACAATGTACGTGTGTTATGACGTAATATAAGTAATTATTGTCCATCAACAAATCATATTTTTAATTACGCTATAAAAACATATCTATTTGCGCAGAAGTTTACGTGAAGATGTTTAAAATGAACAGAATTTGGTTGCTTAATTGTTAATAAGTTTGCTGTTTATGTTAAAAGGCGGGTGTTACTCACTATTTTTACAGGGGTTTTAAATGTTAACGAAAAGTAGAGTTGCGCTGTTGTTTATTATGCTGCTAATTGTTCTAGCGCTAGTGGCATGGAGGACGGTCGATAACGTGCACGGCTCTCTGATAAATTCTGAACTCAACGCCAGTGAACAGTTAAAAGCTAATCTTGTCCGCTGCGATTATTTCAGTCCCTGTGAGTTTATTACCAAGCAGGGGACATTTTGGTTATCTGTTAATAATCCTCCTATCAAAGCTGAGCAGTGGATCGATTTTAATTTACAATCCGAATTGAAAACGTGGCGGGTAAAGGAAGCAAAAATTGTAGGAAAAAGTATGTTTATGGGACGTATTCCAGTTTTCTTTAAACCCATAGATAAGGGGTTATTTACTGCCAAAACTCTGCTTGGAGCTTGCAGCACTTCTGAGATGATTTGGCAGTTACAAATATCGGTCGAAGTGAATGATATTACCGAAGTGCTGTTGTTTGATTTTGTGGTTCGCCATTAATGCAGTGGATAAATTCTGCCTGAAATTATTCAGGCAGAATTTGCATAATTTATTTTATTAAAAAACGTTTTTTCAGTAGCTGGTCAAGCGAGATTAGCCCCGCGCCCCAAACCACATTGATAAGAATCATTAATCCCCATAATTTGTGATCATAGAAACCGCCATCCCAAAGTACGGGATATGAAATAACAGCCATTATATTGAAAACAAATAAAACAGCAGCCATGGGTCTTGTCAATAATCCGAATAATAGAAATATCGGGATTATCAATTCAGCGGCGGTGCCTAAATATGCCGCCATTTCCCATGGCAGAAAGGGGACTTGGTACTCTTCTTCAAAAAGGTATAAGGTGCTATCCCAAGTGGTTATTTTCAAATAACCGGATTTAAAAAAGACACTCGCCACCCAAAAACGTGTAAATAACAGCAGAATAGGTATGAAGTAGCAGTGCATTTTTTGCACTGCTTGCTGATAAAGTTCGAGTAAAGCTTTCATAAATCTTCCTTAATAGTAAATCCGTTGAGTAGATCTTTTTCCATTAATGCAGGTAAAAACTGATGTAAATCATAAGGTTCTACTTGTCCTAAACATTGATGGTTGGAAATTTGTTGAACCAGTAAAAACTCCTCTCTGCTTAAGGTGATAAGTTCAATACTGAAATCGGCTTGTTTTTTTAAAGCCATATAACAAGGCGTGTTTAAGTCTGTTTCCTGTACTTTGTTGTCAATAATCATCTGATACAAATATTGGATATTTTGCTCACTTGCAAAGAGATTAATTTGTGATGGAACTTGAAATGTCATTATTGCAAATTGTTCAGCTTGTACAGTTGCAAGCTTTTTAATATCTAGTCTCTGGGTTTGCAGTTGCGCATTGCTTGTTTGTTCTAATAACCATTCAAAACGAGCCATTTCAGCAATATATGGCAAACTCTTTAGCTGTTTTAGGTTTTGTAAAAAATCACTAAAACCATTACCGTAGCTGATTATGTTATTTTCCTGTGGTGGTTGTTGTAAAATGAACTGCCGGGCTACGACATTAAAAAACTCTTCCCCCACTAGAGATAAGGTATGCTGATAAGTAACTGCAAGCGCTTCTGTTACTCCCATTACAAAACTATTGCGGTAAACTTGTAGTAACTCATTGCTCGAGAATGCATCTTTTTCTTGAATTTCAGACTCAATCAAATCGTTTTTATATAACAGTGCTTCACTAAATTGCTGCTGCAGTTTATTAAGTTTCATCAATACTGCCTCCATCAATATATTGCCTGATTCTTTTGGCTTTGTTGTGCTCCTCAATTAATGTTTCAAGTGGTGGGATATCTAAGTCCCACTCTATTAGTGTGATTGCATCTGTTTTTGTAGATTTTATATATTGACTATAAATATCCCAAACATCAGTGCTAACAAAGGTGCTGTGGGTATCAATTAAAATCGAATCATTATTAATAAGCTTTTTAGTAAAACCCGCTAAATGAATCTCTTGTACTGCTTGGTCATTTATAACATCAAGATATTTTTCAACTGAAAATTGATGATTAGTCGCACTGACATAAATATTATTAAGATCGAGTAACAATCCACAACCTGTTTGTCTGGCTATTTCATTAATAAATTCAGGTTCGCTCATTTCACTGTTTTTATACTCTAGATAGGAAGAGGGGTTTTCGATAAGTATCTGCCTTTGTAAATGATCTTGAACTTGATTGACATTGTTTACAAAACAGGACATTGCATCTTTGGTGTAGGGAATCGGTAACAGGTCGTTAAAGAAATTGCCCTGCAGTGAGCACCAACTTAAATGATCAGAAACCAGTGCAGGTTGAAAGCGATCAACTAACTGCTTTAGGTTATTTAAGTGGCTTTTGCTGATCGGATCACTACTGCCAAGTGATAAGCCAATGCCGTGAAAGCTCATTGGGTAAAATTCAGCAATTTGTTGAAGATAAAAATGATTTTGACTGTGTGGGTTAAAATAGTTTTCGCTGTGTATTTCTAAAAAGCCAACTTCAGGTAAAGAAGATAAAACATCTTGATAGTGGGGCGAACGTAATCCTATTCCAACTGTACCCTTATTCATTTTTTTCACAAAAACACACCTTTTTAATTAAACCTGGAATTAGGGAGTAAACTCCCTAATTACATAAAAAATTCTAAGACGCTTTGGGTGCTTTGGGCGTTAAACTACCCCCTGCTAATTTTTCACATAAACCTTTCGGTACAGCAAGAAAGGCATCACCCTGGTTATCAACTTTTGAAGTACCAGCACATGAGCTTGTTTTTGTTGCGCAGTCATTTTGCCCTGCAGCTGCAACGCCATAACATTTCTCTTTACTTGCAGCCATTGCTGGTGTTGAAACAAGCGCGCTACCCACGGCAATAAGTGTTGAAACAGTTGCAGCTAAAGCAAGATTTGATTTTTTCATAATAGATGTCCTGTATATAATAAAATTAAGCAAGCACGGTTTGTGCGTTTAGTTGTTGTATTCAATAATATAAACCGAGGAATCAGCAAAAAAATTTCAAATTTTTTTAA